>NZ_JBEXEX010000041.1:0-65063 GCF_040606445.1 Streptomyces sp. NPDC005408
TAGCCGATGTTGGTGTAGACGAGACCGCTGGTGAAGTCGAGGTAGCGGTTCCCGTCGTAGTCCCAGAAGTACGAGCCCTCGGCAGCGGCAAGCCCGCCGCAGGCGCACCGCACCGCCCGCTCAATCCAGCACCCGTGCCAGATACGCCCGCAACAGCTCCCGCGTCTCCCCCACGATCTCCTCGTCCCCCGACGGCCCCACCCGGAACGCCAGCTGCAGCAACGCATCCGCCGCCTCGACCGAGACCAGCACCGCCCGCCGCAGCTCCGCGTCAGCCGGGGCGCGGCCGAGGTGGCCCGCGAGCATGTCGGCCAGGCGGTCGGCGACCTGGTGGTTCGCGCCCGAGGCGGGCGCACCCACCGGGATCTGGTAGCCGAAGTCGATCAGCGCGAAGCCGGGAACGGTCCGCTTCATCGCCAGATATTCGTCCAGTACGGCATCGAGGGCGCCCCGCCAGTCCCCCGCCGGAAGCTCCTCGAGACGGCCGCCGATGCGTTCGGCGTACGTGTCCAGATTCCGATGGGCCAGGGCTTCGGCCAGCGCACGCTTGTTGCCGAAGAAGCGGTAGACGGAACCGATGGGCACCCCGGCCCTGGCGGCCACCGCGCGGGTGGACAGCTCCTCGTAACCGGTCTCGTCGAGGAGCTCGGCGCAGGCGTCCAGTATCCGGGTGAGCCGTTCGGCGCTGCGCTGCTGCACGGGCGCACGGCGGAGGTGGGCTGGGGACACGCCGTCCATCATGCCGTCCCGTTCCCGTTGACGGGGCGGTCCAGCAATCCTACGGTTGTCCATAGGATTCCTTCAGCACCGGGAGCGGACGATGAGCGGCATCGAGCAGGCGCGGAAGACGGCCGAAGGCCTTGGGCATCTGGCCGGCTTCGGCAATGAACACAGCTCGGAGGCCGTGCCAGGCGCGCTTCCGCACGGACGCAATTCACCGCAGCGCGCCCCGCTGGGGCTGTACGCGGAGCAGCTGAGCGGCAGCGCGTTCACCGAGCCGCGCGCCCACAACCGCCGCTCGTGGCTGTACCGCATCCGGCCCTCGGCCGCGCACCCGGCCTTCGTGCGCATCGACAACGGCGACGTACGCAGCGCGCCCTTCACCGAGACCGTCCCGGACCCGAACCGGCTGCGCTGGAACCCCCTGCCGGAGCCCGCGCCGGGGACAGACTGGCTGGCCGGTCTGTGGACGCTCGGCGGAAACGGCGACGCGACCCAGCGCACCGGCATGGCCGTGCACCTGTACAACGCCAACTCCTCGATGACGGACCGGGTATTCAGCGACGCGGACGGCGAGCTGCTGATCGTGCCCGAGAAGGGCGGCCTGCTGCTCCGCACGGAGCTCGGGCTGCTCGCCGCCCGCCCCGGCGAGGTCGCGCTGATCCCCCGCGGCGTCCGCTTCCGCGTCGAGCTGCTCGACGAGAGTGCCCGCGGCTATGTATGCGAGAACTACGGGCAGCCCTTCCAGCTCCCCGACCTCGGCCCGATCGGTGCGAACGGCCTCGCCAACGTCCGCGACTTCCTCGCGCCGGTGGCGGCCTACGAGGACGTGGAGGGCCCGGTCGAGGTCGTCAACAAGTTCTGCGGCAACCTCTGGGCCGCGACCTACGACCATTCGCCGCTGGATGTCGTCGCCTGGCACGGCAACCACGTTCCGTACGTCTACGACCTGCGCCGCTTCAACGTGATCGGGACGATCTCGTACGACCACCCGGACCCGTCGATCTTCACCGTGCTGACCTCGCCGAGCGACACCCCGGGTCTGGCAGGTGTGGACTTCGTCGTCTTCGCGCCGCGCTGGCTGGTCGGCGAGGACACGTTCCGGCCGCCGTACTTCCACCGCAATGTAATGAGCGAGTACATGGGCCTGATCGAGGGCGCGTACGACGCGAAGGCAGAGGGCTTCGTTCCGGGGGGCGGCTCGCTGCACAACATGATGTCGGCGCACGGACCGGATCGGGAGACCTTCGACAAGGCCAGCGCCGCCGAGCTGAAGCCGCAGAAGATCGACGACGGGCTTGCCTTCATGTTCGAGACGCGCTGGCCGTTGACCGCGACCGGGCAGGCAGCGAACGCCGGACATCTGCAGAAGAGCTACGACGACGTGTGGCAGGGTCTTGAGCGCCACTTCCGGTCGTAGTACGGAGTACGCCGTGACCGCCTTCGCCCCCGACTCGCTGGTCCTGAACCGCAAGCTGCCGCTGTGGTACCAGGTCTCGCAGTCGCTGCGCGCCTCGATACTGGGCCGAACACCCGAGGCGTCGCTGCGGCTGCCCACCGAGGAGCAGCTCGCCGCCCACTACGGCGTCAGCGTGCTGACCATGCGCCAGGCCCTCAAGGAGCTCGAGGCGGAGGGCCTGATCAGCAGGCACCGGCGGCGGGGCACTTTCATCGAACCGGGGGCGCGACGGGGAGCGCCGAGGCGGCTGCTGGGCTCGATCGACGCGATCGTGGCCCAGCAGTCCGGCGAGCGCACGACGATCCTGGGGCACGGCCCCGGGCCGGTGCCCGGTGAGCTCGCGGAGTACTTCCCCGATGACACCGAGGTCGTGACGTACAAGCGGCTGCGCTGCGACGGCGAGAGCGGTGAGCCGACCAACTGGGCGGAGAACGCGGTCCGTCCGGACATCGCGGCGCGGCTCGACCTCGCGGATCTGGAGCGCTGGCCGATGACCAAGGTGCTGCGGGACGGGGTGGGCGTGCGGATCAGCCGCATCACGGACACGGTGGAGGCGCGCCTTGCGGACCCGCCGACGGCGGAGCTGCTGAAGGTTCCGCTGCTGAGCCCGATCCTGCACTACACGGGCGTGACGTACGACGAGGCGGGCCGGGTGGTGGACGTGGCCCGGATCCGGTACCGGGGGGACCGGTTCTCCTTCTCGGTCACCCTCGACGCGGAGTGAGCGCTGTCAGGGCCCGCGGTTAGCATTTCCGCATGCCGATGCTGGACGAGCTCATGCCGTGGGGAACAGCACCCCTGCGGCTGGGGCGACCCTGGGTGATGGCTCCGGATGCAGCTTCCCTCCAGGCGCGCTGGGATGCCCTTGTACGGGCGGAGGGCGTCGAGCAGGACACGTTGTTCGGGTGCACCCGGGCGCGTACGCCGCGCAGTGCCGCCAGCCAGCTGCCCGGGCAGACCACCGGCACCAGCCGGTTCGTGCGGGAGGACGGGCCCTGTCCGGTGCCGGTGCGGGTGTCCCACGGGGCCTTCGACGAGCAGTGGCTGATCCCCGACCACCGGCTCATCGACGTCGCCAGGCCCGAATTGTGGCGGGTGGCCGACGAGCGGCAGCTGTTCGTCGTCGAGCACTGCTGGGTGGCGGAGTCCGCGGGACCCGCCGTCAGTGTCTCGGCGATGCTTCCCGACGGGCACTCGCCCGCCGGACGGCCCGGCCGGATTCGTCCGCTGTACCGGCGGCCCGGTGGGATCGAGCCCAATCTCGCGCCGGGTCTGCTGTCCGCCCTCGGCAGCCGTTACGGGCGCGAGGTCGACGCCGACGAGCTGGTGGCCTGGATCGTCGCGGCCGCCGAGCCGTCGGCCGCCGGGTGCGTGGTGCCCCTGCCTGCCGACCCCCGCGTGTGGCTGTCCGGCGTCGAGTTGGGGCGGCGGATGACACAGATCCAGCTGCGCGGGGCGCGAGGTGGCGAGCGGCCCCGGCTGCCCGGCGGACGGCGCCCGTATGTGCGGGCCGCCGTGCCCGCGCGGCCCGACGCGATCACGTACGACGCCGAGGATGAGGTGCTCAGCCTGGGCGACGGCCGTATTTCACCCGTGCCCGCCGAGGCCTGGGACTTCCACGCCGGCGGTGTACGCATGCTGGAGCTCTGGTTCGAGCACCGTACCGCCGCGGCCGAGCCCGGGACGCTGGAGGCGATACGGCCCGCCGTATGGCCGCAGGAGTGGACCTCCGAGCTGCTTGAGCTGATCACCGTGCTGGCTCTGCTGGGTGAACTGCGCGGCCGGCAGGACGAGTTGAAGGTCGGCCCGGAGATCACCGAACTCCCGGGCGTGCTCCCCCCGCCGACCGCGGCCCGGCGGCCCGCCTCCGTGCTCGACCACCACGAAGAGGGCCCTGAAGGTCAGTTCGCCCTGCTGTGAGGGCCGAAGGTGCCGTTTCGCGAAAAAACACCAGGTGATACCCGTCGGGGGGTGACAAAGGTGGTACGTACACGGTAGGCACGGCTGTCATGAGCCATCAGCCCCTCCCCCTCGACGGGATCACGGTCGTCGCCGTCGAACAGGCCGTCTCGGCGCCGTTCGCCACACGCCAGCTCGCCGACCTCGGCGCCCGCGTCATCAAGATCGAGCGCCCTGACGGCGGCGACTTCGCACGCGGCTACGACACCGCAGCCCGCGGGCTCGCCTCGCACTTCGTCTGGTGCAACCGTGGCAAGGAGTCCATCGCCGTCGACCTCAAGGACCCCCGCGGCCTCGACATCGTGCGCCAACTCCTCGCGGACGCCGATGTGTTCGTGCAGAACCTGGCCCAGGGAGCGGCGGCCCGGCTCGGTCTGGACGCGGCCACCCTCTGCGCCGCGCACCCGCGGCTGATCGCCGTCGACGTCTCCGGCTACGGCGCGGAGGGACCGTACGCACACAAGCGCGCCTACGACATGCTCGTGCAGTGCGAGGCGGGCCTGGTCTCGGTGACCGGGACCGCAGAGCACCCCGTCAAGGCGGGCATTCCGGCGGCCGACATCGCGGCGGCGATGTACGCCTTCTCGGGAGTGCTGGCGGCCCTGCTGCGGCGGGGCACCACGGGGCTCGGCGGGCCGGTGGAGATCTCGATGCTGGACTCGCTGGCCGAATGGATGGGGCATCCCCTGCACCATGAAATGCACGGGGGCGAGACCCCGGCGCGCACCGGCGTCGCGCACGCCGTCATTTCGCCGTACGACGCCTACGCCACGGCGGACGGCGGCCAGGTTCTGCTGTCCGTACAGAACGACCGGGAGTGGCGGCGGCTGGCCGAGCAGGTGCTCGGCCGGCCCGAGCTGGGCGACGATCCGGTCTTCGCGACCAACACGGCCCGCACGGCCAACCGGGAGCAGACCGATGCCGTGGTGGCCCATGCCCTGTCGTCCCTGAGCCGCGACGAGGCGATCGGCAGGCTGGAGGCGGCAGGCATCGCCTGCGCCCGGCTCAACAGCGTCACGGACCTGGCCGCGCATCCGCAGCTCGCGGCACGCGACCGGTGGCGGGAAGTGGACTCACCGGCCGGACCGCTGCGGGCCCTGCTGCCGCCGATCATCCTGCCTGGCGGGGACGAGGCTCGGATGGGCGCGGTTCCCGCGCTCGGCGAGCACACCGACGCGCTGCTGAGGGCCCTGGGAATGACGGACGAGGGGACAGCGGCGCTGCGCCGGGACGGTGTGATCGCCTGAGCGCGTTCGCGTACGGGTGAAGTCAAGGGGAGGGGACGCCGACGCGCCCAGGTTGAGGAGCGCGGCGACGACGAGGCCGATGATCGGTGCCGGGCGCCGCTCAAGCCGTTGCGACGCCGCGGGTCCTGAAGGTGCCCGCGGCCCTACCTGCGGCTGCCGAACAGTGAGCGACGCAGCCGCTTGAGCGGCGCGAAGAGCGAAACTCGCGCACTCTTGCTCTTGCGGGTGTGCGCGACATCACGCGAGGTGAGCTCGCGCATCAGCGACGTCGCCTCGGCCGTCTCGCGCTGCGGGAGGGCGGGACCGCCCAGCACCGAGAGATGGCGGTCGAGACGCGTGCTGGTCGCACTGCTCCCACACGTGATCGCAGGCACACGCGCCCTGCTGCGCATTGCTATCTGTTCCATGTCACTCCCCACCCGTACGAGGGCACCCGGCCCGGGCAGGTTAACCCTATCGCCCCGCCGTGACACTCGTGTATCCCGGTCGCAGGATTCACCACACCAGTACGCGAGTTGACGACTACTCTCCGAATCCGCCTGATTCCAGGGCGAGTTGGACAGCCCCTCGGCAAAAGCTCTCTCAACTTCTCAGAACTTCTCGGACTGACGACCAATCCGTTCCGTACTCCGCACCGAATGGCTGGCATCGGAGCAGAACCAGCACTCGCGAAGGACGGATTCGATGACCGCAATGAGCAGCAGCGGGCGGGGGCCCACGAGGCTCGCCGCTCTTACCTGCGTGGCGCTGGCGGCCGGGGCGCTCGTGGCCTCCGGTGTGACCGGGGTCGAGCCGGGCACCGCCCGGGCCTCCAGCCACCGGGAGGCGCCGCTGATCTCCGGGCAGCCCCAGTACGACAACACGGACCTGTATGCGTTCGTCAGCCCCGACAAGCCCGACACCACCACGATCGTGGCCAACGTGCTGCCGTTCGAGGAACCGGGCGGCGGCCCGAACTTCTACAAGTTCGCCGACGACGCCCAGTACGACATCCACATCGACAGCGACGGTGATGCCCAGGGCGACCTGATCTACCGGCTGACCTTCAAGAACCACGTCAAGAACGGCAATACGTTCCTGTACAACACCGGTCCTGTCACCACGATCGACGACCCGGACCTCAACATCACGCAGACGTACGACATCGATCTGCTGAGGCTGAAGAACCAGCATGTGATGCACTCCACGAAGATCGGCGACGATCTGCCGGTGGCACCGTCGAACGTGGGCAAGGCGTCCATGCCGGACTACCAGGCCCTGCGCGACCAGGCCGTGCAGCAACTCGCGGGCGGATCAACGGCGTTCGCGGGCCAGGCGGACGACCCCTTCTTCGCGGACCTGCGCGTCTTCGACCTGCTCTACGGCGGGAACCTCACCGAGGTCGGCAACGACACGCTCAAGGGCTACAGCGTCAACTCCGTCGCCCTGCAGGTGCCGACCGCGTACATCCGGCAGTCGGAGAAGCAGCCGATCGTCGGCATCTGGTCGACCACCCAGCGCAAGAGCGCGAGCGGTCACTGGACGCAGGTGTCACGGCTCGGAATGCCGCTGGTCAACGAGGTCGTCATTCCCGTCAAGGACAAGGACAAGTTCAACGCGTCCCACCCGTGGAACGACGGTGACTTCCTGAAGTTCGTCACCCAGCCCGAGCTGCCGAAGCTGATCGAGGGCATCTACAAGATCAAGGCCCCGGCCGAACCCCGCAACGACCTGGTCTCGGTGTTCCTGACCGGCGTCGACAAGCTCAACAAGCCGCCGCACGTCCGGCCCGCGGAGGCGCTGCGGCTCAACACCGGTATCGCGCCGAGCGCAGAGCCCAAGAGGCTGGGTGTGCTGGACGGCGACAACGCCGGATTCCCCAACGGCCGGCGCCTGACGGACGACGTTCTGGACATCGCACTGCAGGCCGTCGAGGGCGAACTGGTCGGCTCGAAGAACGACTTGGGCGACGCGGTGAACGAGAACGACCAGAAGTTCGGTGCGGCCTTCCCGTATCTGGCCCTGCCGACGGCAGGCTCGCGAGGCGCGCTCGCCAAGGAGGGCGCCGCCAAGGACGCCCAGGGCAATCTGCTCAGCGGGGGCGCGTCGTCCGCATCCTCCAGCAGCGACTTCACCGACAACACGCTGATCGCCTCCGCGGTCGCCGCCGGTGCGGGCGTACTGCTGGTCGCTCTGGGTCTGAGCTGGTGGCGGATGCGGCGCCGGAACATCTACCGCTGACCGACCCGGCGCACGACGGATCGACGGATCGACGAGAGGAAAGGGCAGATTCATGTCCCTGCGAAGGGCGCCAGGAACGACCGCGGCCGAAGGCCGCGACCCGGGGGGCCGGGAGACCGGCCCCCGGTTCGGGGCGGGACGCGTGGCCGGGGTGCTGCTGCCCGCCGGGATGCTGGCCGTCGCTCTGACCGTGGGCATCGTCGTGTCCGGCGGTGCGGGCAACGAGCCCCCGGCAGCCCGCACCGCCGCGCCCGTGGCGGACGCACCGTTCGACCGGATCGGCACCGGTGACCTCGCCCGCGGGGTCACCGGCCTCCAGGCGCATCTGCGGGCGCAGCCCAAGGACGCGCGGGGGTGGGCGGCCCTGGGTGCCGCCTATGTCGAGCAGGCCAGGACCAGTGGCGACCCGACCCGGTATCCGCAGGCCGACAAGGCGCTTGCCCGTTCCCTGGCGCTGCAGCCGCGGGACAACGACACGGCCCTGGCGGGTCGTGCCGCGCTCGCGGCGGCGCGGCACGACTTCCGTGGCGCGCTGCGCGAGTCGGAGGCCGCGCTGAAGGTCAACGCCTTCAGCGAGCGCGCGCTCGCCTCCCGGATCGACGCCCTCGTCGAACTGGGCAGCTATCCAAAGGCGTTGGCGGCAGCCAAGGAGGCCGATGGCCGCCGCCCCGGCATCCCCGTCTTCACGCGCTATGCGTACGTACTGGAGCTGCGCGGCGACATCGCCGGCGCGCGGCGGATACTCGGCGGCGCGCTGAACTCGGCTTCCTCCCCCGGCGACACGGCGTATGTGGCCACCGCGCTGGGTCAGCTGGAGTGGACCCAGGGGGCGTACGCCCCGGCGCTGAAGTACTTCACTACGGCGCTCGACGCGGACCCGGGCTATCTGCCCGCGCTGGAGGGCAGGGCCCGCACCCAGGCCGCCCGCGGTGACGCCAAGGGCGCGCTGTCCGGGCTCGAAGCGGTGGTGGACCGGCTGCCGCTGCCGGGTCAGCTGGTGGCGCTGGGTGAGCTGTACGAAGCGGGGGGCCGCGCGGCGGACGCCCACGCCCAGTACGAACTCATCGGCACCTGGACCGAGTTGGCCCGCGCCAACGGCGTGGACACCGATCTCGACACCGCTCTGGCGCTGGCCGACCATGGCGACAAGGCCGAGGCGCTCAAGGCCGCGCGCGCCGAGTGGGGCAAGCGCAGGACCGTGCACACGGCGGACGCTCTCGCCTGGGCGCTGCACGTCAACGGCCGTTCCGCGGAAGCCCTCCCGTACCTCGCCACATCGGCGCCGGCCGGCTGCCGCAACGCGACGTTCCTCTACCACCGCGGCATGATCGAGCGCTCGGTCGGCAGGACGGACGCCGCCCGTGCGTCGCTCGGTGCCGCGCTGAAGATCAACCCCGGCTTCTCCCCGATCGGTTCACGTGCGGCCCGCTCCGCGCTGACGGCCCTGGAGGCGTCATGAAGAGGCGTACGACCGCCGTCGGCGCGGCGGTCCTCGTCGCCGGAGCGGCGCTCGCGGTGCTGCCCGCCGGGACGGCCGCGGCGCATCCCCTCGGGAACTTCACGGTCAACCGCTACGACGGACTCCTCGTCGCGCCCGGGCAGCTCGGTGTCGATCACGTAGAGGATCTGGCGGAGATACCCGCGGCCCAGGCCCGAACGAAGATCGATCGCGACGGCGACCGTGAGATGTCGCCGGGCGAGCTCACTCAGTGGGCCACGGTTCGCTGCCGGGACGCGGCGCGGGACAGCCGGGTCACGGTCGAGCAGCGCGCAATTCCGCTCACGCCCGGGGCGAGCCGCGCGCAGGTGCGTCCCGGGCAGGCCGGGCTGCCGACACTCCGCGTCGAGTGCCGGCTGACGGCCGAACTGCCCGACGGGCGGCAGACGATCGCCTTCCGGGCGGCGGGCGGAAGCCAGGGGCCTGGCTGGCGGGAGATCACGGCCCGCGGCGACCGGATGACGCTCGCCTCGTCCGACGTACCGAAGACGTCGGAGTCGCAGCGGCTGACGAAGTACCCGGACGGGCAGCTCTCCTCGGCGCCGGACCGCACGGCGGCCGCGCTCTCGGTCACACCGGGCGGCGCGCCCGCGGCGGCGGACCAGCAGGAGGCGGCGGCCCCGGCGTCCATACTGCCGCGCGGCGCCGACCGCTGGACGCAGGCGCTGACCGGCCTGGTGGCCCAGCGCGACCTGACCGCGGGATTCGCCGCACTGGCTCTGGCGACCGCGCTGCTGCTGGGCGCGCTGCACGCGCTCGCGCCGGGTCACGGCAAGACGGTCATGGCCGCCGCGGCGGCAGCGGGCGGGCGCAACTCCCTGCGCGACGTCCTGTCCCTGGGCGCATCGGTGACGATCACGCACACGCTCGGGGTGTTCGCGCTCGGCGGCCTGATCGCGGTGGGCTCGGCGGCGGCGCCGTCGGTGGTCGCCTGGCTGGGCGTCGCGAGCGGAGCGCTGGTGGCGGGGGCGGGGGCGGTGCTCGTACGCAGGGCCTGGCGAAACCGAGGGGCGGCGCACGGGCACAGTCACGGGCACGGGCACGGCCATGACCATGGGCACGGACACAGCCACGACCACGGATCCGCGCCGGGCCACAAGCACGGCGATGCGTCCGGGCATGGGCCCGGCCACGGGCCGGAACAGGACCACGGCCATGACCATGGTCATGCGCACAGCCACGGGCCGAGTCACACGCATGGCGACGGGCCCGGCCACGAACCGGAACACGACCACGGGCACAGTCACAGCCATGCGCACGGGCACGCCCACACCCACACTCACGACCACCGCTCGCTGGGGCTCCGCTCCACCATCCTCCTCGGCTTCGCCGGCGGACTCGTCCCCAGTCCCTCCGCCGTCGTCGTCCTCGTCGGCGCAGCCGCCCTCGGCCGGGCCTGGTTCGGGCTGCTGCTCGTCCTCGCGTACGGCGCCGGGCTCGCCCTCACCCTTGCCGCCGCGGGCTTCGCGGCCGTACGGCTCGGCGAGCGCGCCACCCGCCTGCTCGCCGACCGCAGCCGCCGCAAGGGACGGCTGTTCGCCACCGCCCAGCGCGCGCTCCCGCTGGGCACGGCGTTCATCGTGCTCGCCATCGGATGCGGATTGGCGCTCAAGGGGGCGGCAACAGCTCTTGCGTGAGCTAACTTGGGGTAGTTCCTCTGCTACCGATGGGGGCTCGCTGTGAGCGAAGTGCCGGGCGATTCGCGGCTGGTGGCAGGGCGCTACCGGCTGCTGAGCCCCTTGGGCGAGGGCGGGATGGGCGTGGTGTGGCGCGCCCGCGACGAGGTGCTGAACCGCGAGGTCGCCGTCAAGGAGGTCCGCGCCCCGGCCGGGCTCGGCACCGCGGACGAGCAGCGGCTGTACGCGCGTCTCGAGCGGGAGGCCTGGGCCGCCGGCCGGATCTCCCATCGCAATGTGGTGACCGTCTACGACGTGGCGACCGAGGACGGCCGCCCCTGGATCGTGATGGAGCTGGTGCGCGGGCTCGCGCTCTCCGATGTGCTGGACGCGGAGGGCCCCCTAGCCCCGCAGCGCGCCGCGCACATCGGCGCCGAGGTCCTCGCGGCCCTGCGCGCCGCGCACGAGGCGGGTGTGCTGCACCGGGATGTGAAGCCGGGAAACGTGCTCATCGGCAACGACGGCCGTGTCGTGCTCTCGGACTTCGGTATCGCGGCCGTCGAGGGGACCTCCAATCTGACGATGACGGGCGAGCTGATCGGCTCTCCCGAGTTCCTCGCGCCCGAGCGGGCGCTGGGGCGTACGCCGGGGCCCGAGTCGGATCTGTGGTCGCTCGGCGTGCTGCTGTATGCGGCCGTCGAGGGCAACTCCCCGTTCCGCCAGAACACCCCGCTGAGCACCCTGCGTGCCGTCGTGGACGAGGAACTTCCGCCGCCGCGCAGGGCCGGGGCGCTCGCGCCGGTGATCGCGGGGCTGTTGCGCAAGGATCCGGCACAGCGGCTGTCGGCCGAGGAGGCCGAGCATCTGCTGCGGGTGGTGGGCGCGGGTGGCACTGCGCGTACGACTCCTGTGCCGCCGGGACCGTACAGCTCCACCGTCTCGTCGACGTCCCCCACACCTGTCGGGCTCCCGGTCCCCCCGCCGCCGACGCCCGTTCCCGGTCCGGCCACCACGGCCACGACCGGTGTGGCGCCAGACCGTGCGCGGCGGGCGACCGTGGTGCTGATCGCCGGGGTGACAGTGCTGCTTCTGGCGGTCGGCGGCCTCGCCTGGGCGCTGGTCAACAACAAGAACCGGGCCGGCGGGGACGACAACGCCGGCAGCTCGAGCCCCGCGACGGGCAGTTCGGGCACCAGTCCCGGCAGCACCTCGTCCGCCCCAGGAGCCGGCGGTACGGACGGCGGCAGCACAGGCGCCGGCGGAAACAGTGGCAACAACGGCGACAATGGCGGTACGTACACCCCGCCGCAGAGCGTCAAGGTCTACGCCGAGACCGTGCACGGAAGCTATTCGGGCACCTGCCCGCCGCCCGAAGCGGAAGCTCCGGCCTTCCGGGCGACGATCACGGTGGGCCGCACCCCGGCGTCCGTCGACTACCGCTGGGCCACGAAGAGCGGCGAGAGCTCCGACTCCGAGTGGAAGACGCTGGACTTCGGGGCCGGAGGATCGAAGCGGAAGCAGGTCAATCACATCGAGCTGACGTACAAGCAGGGCGAGACGCACCACGACCGGATCCGGGTGGAGATCCGGAGTCCGGTCGAGGCGTATTCACAGTGGATCGACTTCTCGGTCACGTGCAAGCAGGAGACCCCGACGGACTCGGGCTCCTACACCGCGAACGCCACGAACGCCGTTCTCAGGCGCGCGAGCTGAAGACGGGCAGGTAGCCGCCGGACTGTCCGGAGGCGGTGGGGTGGTACGACTCGCCGATGTTGAGCCAGTTCAGGCTGTGCAGCCAGGCCGACCCGGAGCAGATCTCGTGTCCGGTGAAGGCGGGGGTGACGTCCGCGAAGGCGTAGCCGTGGTCGGCGGCGCGCTTCGCGGTGGCGGCGTTGAGATAGTCGGCCGCGCCGTTGATCGCGGCCCGTTCGTTCTCGCTCAGCCCGGCGATGCAGCTGCCGCCGAGCTTGTAGAAGCGGGGGTAGCCGAGGACGACGACCTGGGCAGCGGGTGCCTTGGATCTGATGGCCGAGTAGACGGAGTCGAGCTTGCCGGGCAGGGTCGTGTCGACGTAGCTCTTGGCCTGGTTGATGCGGTTGATGCAGGTGGACTCGGACTGCAGGACGCAGGTGGTCATGACGTCCGAGAAGCCCGCGTCATTGCCGCCGATGGTGATGGAGACGAGGTCGGTCGCCGAGCTGAGGGGGGCGAGCTGACCGGCCGTGACATCACCCGTACGAGCGCCCGAGCAAGCGGTGAACGCGAACGACGAGGGTGAATGCGCGGCCGCCCAGAGCTTGGGGTAGGCCTTGGTGCTGCGCTTGCAGTTGCCGCTCGCGCTGTCGTAGCTGCCGGCCCCGACGCCCGATGAGTACGAGTCGCCGAGAGCCACGTAGTCAAGGGCGAGGGCGCTGTCCGAAGCCTGTGCCTGGCCGGCTCCGGTGAGAGCGAGGACGGCGCCGAGGAGGAGTGAGGATGAGAATGCCGCGATTCGGGACAGTTTCATGGAACCTCCCTTTAGCAGGATCTCTGCCTCAACTTTCGTAGCAGCGGGCATACTTCACCGGAAGTGTCCATGCCAAGAATGTTGCGCTCGGACTACGCTCGGACCATGTGAGGGCTTCTTGACGGAGCGTCGCGAGCTGCGCAGCATGGGGGTCGCAACCGATGCATCCGACGCCTTGGGGGCAAAGTCGGCCATGCAGACGATCAGCAACAAGCCATCGGCAGTCCGGACAGATCTCCTTCCGGCACTCGCGGGTGCGGCATGCGCGGTCTCGGGGGTCGGCGTCGCACTCACGCTCACCGGCGTCGAGTCGCCGCTGCGCGCGCCGTTCACCCTCTTCTTCCTCTTCGCCGGACCGGCGGGCGGACTTGCCGCCGCACTGCCCCGCCTCGACCCGGCGGCCCGCGCCGCAGTGGCAGCGGCCGGCGCGATCGTCATCGACCTGCTGGTTGCCCAGTCATTGAAGTCGCCGCACGTCCTGACGGTGGACGGAGGGATCACGACAGTCGCCGTGATCACGGTTCTGCTCTTCCTCTCGGCCCTGGGCCGGCGAATGCGGAACCCGGAACACATCAATCCGGCAGACCGGTTGATGAAAGGGATCAAGAAGATTCGATCAGGACGCTTCCGTTACTGACCACCGAATCGGTACCAAAAAGTAAAAAAGTGCGTCCTTGTTCCAGGTCTTGCCATACAGTCCTAATCATCAATACCGTCGTACATCCACCCGCAACGACCCATCATGCAAAGCGACTCTAGGGGAGGGCTCAAGCGTCGCGATGGGTTTCTGAGCGGGGCGCGGTAGGGGGGTGCCGTGCTCGGTTTTCGCGCTCTTGCCGAGCCGTACACCGCGCGGCCAGTTTTGCCAGCTCACCCACCAAGTACGGAGCCGTTATGCCTGCATGGCCGGGGTGAGAAGAACCCCCCTTTCAAACCGGAAACTCATCCGGACTGCCCGGGGGTGGGCAGTCCACCGGTGGAGAGGGAAACAGACTCATGAGTTCAGTCCTGCACCCGGCCGCTCCGGGGCAAGATCCGTATCTCGAAACGTCGCACCGTCAGGGCACCACCGAATCAACCGCCACATCAGTCACCACTTCAGCCACCGATTCCGCTGCCCAACCGGAAGCTCCGGTGAAGGGACTCGGCCGAATATCAGCCGCCTACCGGCCGATCTCCTCGCATCTTGCGATCACTCCGCCCGTGAGCGTCGTGATCCCCGCCATGAATGAGGCGGAAAATCTTCCGTACGTCTTCAAGACACTCCCTGACTGGATTCATGAAGTCGTCCTGGTCGACGGGAATTCCAGCGACAACACCGTCCAAGTGGCCCGCGAACTGTGGCCGGACGTCAAGGTCGTCAAGCAGGTCGGCAAGGGCAAAGGGGATGCCCTCATCAGCGGATTCGCCGCCTGCACGGGCGACATCATCGTGATGGTGGACGCCGACGGTTCGGCCGACGGCCAGGAGATCGTCTCCTATGTCTCGGCCCTCGTCTCGGGCGCCGATTTCGCCAAGGGCTCCCGCTTCGCCAACGGCGGCGGCACCGACGACATGACCCCGATCCGCAAGCTCGGCAACTGGGTCCTGTGCTCCATCGTCAACGCCAAGTTCGGCGCCCGCTACACCGACCTCTGCTACGGCTACAACGCCTTCTGGAAACACTGCCTCGACAAGATCACCCTGGACTGCACCGGCTTCGAGATAGAGACGCTGATGAACATCAGGGTGGTCAAGGCCGGTTTGCGCGTACAGGAGGTACCCAGCCACGAGTACCTGCGTATCCACGGCGTCAGCAACCTCAGCGCCGTACGGGACGGGCTGCGGGTCCTCAGAGTGATCCTCAAGGAGAAGGGTGTCAGCCGCGCCGAGCGCCGCCGGGAGGCGGCGCTCAGTCTCAGGATCCCGCGGGGAGAGGTGTCTTGAGCGACCGACGCTTCTCGGTGGTCATCTGCGTGTACACGGAGGACCGCTGGGAGGACATCCTCGCGGCCGTCGACTCCGTACGGCACCAGTCGCTTCCGGCGCTGGAGACGCTGCTGGTGGTCGACCACAATCCGGCGCTGCTCGACCGACTCGCCAAGGAGTACAAGGAGTACGGCGATCACAGTGAGACAGTCGCGCGGGGTGAGGAGGTGCGGGTGCTCGCCAATGCGGGCCCCCGCGGCCTCTCCGCGGGCCGCAACACCGGAATCGCCGCGGCCCGCGGCGAGTTCGTCGCCTTCCTCGACGACGACGCCGTGGCCGAGCGTGACTGGCTGCGGTACTTCGCCGAGGGATACGACGACCGCCGGGTGATGGCCGTCGGCGGCCGGACGATGGCCGCCTGGGCCTCGGGGCGCAGGCCGGTCTGGTTCCCGGAGGAGTTCGACTGGGTCGTCGGCTGTACGTACCGGGGCCTGCCGCCGGGAAAGGTGCGGGTGCGCAATGTCCTCGGGGGCAACGCCTCCTTCCGGCGCAGCGCGTTCGACGCGTCGGGCGGCTTCGCCACCGGGATCGGGCGTGACGGCGACAAACGGCCGCTGGGCTGCGAGGAGACCGAGCTGTGCATCCGGCTCGCCAAGGCGCTGCCGGATGCGGTGCTGCTGATCGACGACCGCGCGGTGATCCACCACAAGGTCCCGGCCGCGCGTGAACGGTTCGGGTACTTCCGCACCCGCGCCTATGCCGAGGGCCTGTCCAAGGCGCTGGTGGCCCGAAGCGTGGGCGCGGACAAGGGGCTCGAGTCCGAGCGCCGCTACACCACGCGGATCCTCCCGGCCGGTGTCGTACGCGGGCTGCGCGACGCGGTCCTGGGCCGCCGCGGCGGCGCGGGCCGGGCGGGCGCGATCGTCACCGGGGTCGCTGTGGCGGCGGGCGGCTATGTGGTGGGGAGCGTACGGGCGCGAAGGGGCGGTGCGGCCTTCTCGTCCGGGCCGATCGCGGAAGGCCGGGCCCTTTCGGACCCGGCCCCGTCGAGCCTGGCTCCCTCGGGACCGGGTACACCCGAGCCGGTCCCGTCCGGGCCCGTGCCATCCGAGCCGGTCCCATCCGTGCCCGTCCCTTCGGGATATCAAGCACCCGATCCGAGCACGGGAGGCAGGTCCGGTTGAACCAGCCCGTCCCCATCCTGATGTACCACGCCGTCGGACACCGGCCGGCCGAGGCCGCCTACGGCCTGTCCGTCTCGCCCGACGCCTTCGCCGAGCAGCTCGAGCTGCTCGGCGAGCGCGGGTTCACACCTCTCACCACCGCGCAGCTCGGCGAGGCCTGGCGGTCGGGCGGACGCCGGCCCCTGCCGCGCCGCCCGGTGCTGATCACCTTCGACGACGGTTACGAGGGCGTGCACCGGCACGCCCTCCCCGGCCTCGTCAAACACGGCTTCGCGTCCACCCTCTTCGTGTCGACCGGCTGGCTGCGCGGTGCCCATGACGAGGGCGGCGCGCTCGACACCATGCTCGACTGGGACCAGGTGCGCGAACTGGCCGCCGCGGGCACGGAGATCGGCGGCCACACCCACACCCATCCGCAGATGGACCAGCTCGACGACGACCGGCTCCACCACGAAACGGTCCGCTGCCGGGACATCGTCGCGGACGAACTGGGCAGCCTCCCGGTCTCCTTCGCCTACCCGTACGGCTACTCCAGCCGCCGGGTGCGCCGAGCGGTCCGGGCGGCGGGCTTCGCTCAGTCGCTCGCCGTGGGAAACGCGCTCGCGCTGCCCCGGCAGGGGCCGTACGCCCTTGAGCGGGTGACCGTACGGCGCTCCACCGGCATCGACGAGTTCGAGCGGCTCGTCGACGGCCGCTCGATCGCCCGGAACTTCGCCAAGGACCGTGCGCTGACCAAGGGTTACGCCGTGGTGCGCCGGACTCGCCGGGTCGTCGGTCTGATCCGCCGGGGCCGCGGCTGATGCGGGACCCGGCAGCCGGCCGGTCCTAGGGGGTGGCCGGCGGATCATGCTGGGCTCGCCACCGGTCAAAACACCGTGCGCGCGGCGGTCCCGTGCCGGATCATGGGCCCATGTCTGCAAAGCCTCAGGACGCACTGCCGATCCGGCTCACCGTCGACGACAGCGATTCACCTTCGGACGTCGTCGACGCGCTGTTCCTCGGCCGCTTCGCGACGGGCGAGCAGCCGTACTCCCACAGCTCCACCATCGACCGCGTCAAGCCAGGCGCCACCCTGCTGCCGCCGGCCGCATCCGTGCTGCGCTCCGCACGCGACGACGACCGCAGCGCCACGCTCGCCGAGGGCGAGGGCTGGACGCTGCTCATCTCCCGCTGGAACCGCGGCGCGGACGTCACGGTCACCGCCCTGACTTCCGAGCTCGCCGAGAAGGTGCTCAAGCAGGCGACGGACGGTGCGGCCGACGAGCCGGAGCCGCAGCCGGAGAACGTGACCATGGGGTTCTGGTACGTGTCGCCGCGCCGCGGCCCGCACCGCACCACCCGCCAGATCGCCGCCGGGACCTGGGACGAGGTCCGGCCCAACTACACGGCGCCGGTGGCCGATGCGATGGACCGGCTGATGAAGGTGACACCGGACGACATCGCGGGACGGCTGCTCCTGCTGCACGGCCCACCCGGCACCGGGAAGACCTCCGCGCTGCGCACGCTGGCCCGCTCCTGGCGGGACTGGTGCCAGGTCGACTGCGTACTCGACCCGGAGCGGCTCTTCAACGACGTCGGCTACCTGATGGACATCGCCATCGGCGAGGACGAGGGCACCTCGAAGGGCCGTTGGCGGCTGCTGCTCCTCGAGGACTGCGACGAGCTGATCCGCGGCGAGGCGAAGCACACGGCGGGCCAGGCGCTGTCCCGCCTGCTCAATCTCACGGACGGTCTGCTGGGCCAGGGCCGCAATGTCCTGGTGGGCGTGACGACCAACGAGGACCTGGAACGGCTGCATCCGGCGGTGGTCCGCCCGGGGCGCTGTCTGGCCCGCATCGAGGTGGGCGCGCTGACCCGCAAGGAGTCGGTGAACTGGCTGGGCACGGAGGAGGGGGTCGGCCGCGAGGGCGCGACGCTGGCGGAGCTGTACGCCCTGCGCCGCGGCAACAGCCCGGCGTCGGTCCCGCTGCAGCACGACGGCGCGGACGCGGGCCTGTACCTGTGAACAGGACGGGCTCAGTTTGAGCCCGTCCGCGTTCGGACAGCCCCTGCCTTACTTTCCGTACGCCGCACGCAGCGCTTCCTCGACCGCGGCCCCGGCATCGGCGCGGCTCAGGCCCAGGCGATGCACCTGCTCGGCAAAGGCTGCCGCGGCCACCGCCGCCTGCCGCTCCGCCGCATCGCCCGCCGCAGCCACGAACGTCCCATTGCGCCCCCGCGTCTCGATCACCCCATCCGCCTCCAGGGCCCGGTACGCCTTGGCGACGGTATTCGCGGCGAGCCCGAGGTCCTCGGCCAGTCCGCGTACGGTCGGCAGCCGGTAGCCCACCGGCAGCGCGCCCGAGCGTGCCTGTGCGGAGATCTGGGCGCGCAGCTGTTCGTACGGAGCGACGGCCGCGTCTGCATCGATGGCGATCTTCAGAGTCACACACCGATTCTCCCCCACCACCGGAAGTCCACCGGAAATTGGGAGGCGACACGGCCCGGCCGCCACGTAGCGTCAGTCCCCATGACTCTGATCGTCCGTGATTTCCATACGGACGCGTTCACCAGCAATGACGCAGACAATGGCCCCATGCTGGCGATCAACAAGTGGTTCGGTTATGAGATCTGTGCGACGGAGGTACGGCATGTCCGCACGCTCGGTTGAGGTGGTTCTGGTCAAAGCAGGCAAGACCAAGATCCGTTACGCCGCGGAGCTGCTCGCGGACGACGGCATCCATGTGACGGTGCGCGCGCCGTGGGCGGGTGAGGGGACGCGTGACTTCGGCTTCGTACGCTTCGAGGCGGGTGATGTGTTCACCGAGCACTACTGGCGGGACCGCTGGTACGCGGTGAAGGAGGTCAGCTCCGGCGACGGCACGCTCAAGGGCTGGTACTGCGACATCACCCGCCCCGCCGTCCTCGACGGCGACGAACTGGTCGTAGAGGACCTGGACCTCGATCTGTGGGTGTCGGCGGACGGGGCAAAGGTGCTGCGCCTGGACGAGGACGAGTTCGAGGAGAGCGGCCTCGCCGCCCGCGACCCGCAGGCGGCCGGGCACGCGGTGCAGGCCCTGGACGAGCTCGAAATCCTTGCCCACAGGGGCAAGTTGACCGATCTGCTCGACCGGACAGGCCGTTAGGCGAGCTGCTTGCGGTAGTGGATGCGGTCGTACGGCCCGTCCACGCGGCGCTCGACGACCTCGTAGCCGTACCGCGGATAGAGCTCCTGGTTCTCCCACATCAGCGCGTTCGTGTAGAGCCGGATCTCGGCGAGGCCCAGCTCACGCGCGTACTCCTCGGCGAAGGCCAGCAGCCTGCGGCCGAGGCCGGTGCCCCTGGCGTCCGGGTGGACGGCGATCGACGCCAGGAAGAGATGACCGGCCTCCGGGACGAGGACGATGACCCCCCGCACCGGATCGCCGATCACGAACACCCGCCCCGCCGCCACCTCGGCCGCGTGGTCCGCCTCCATCGGGGCGGGCACGACGCCGATCCGTTCGATGTAGTGGTGATAGGCCGCGTCGGTCACGGCCTTCACCACACTCACGTCGTCGGTGGCTGCGGGGCGGATGTTCTCGGTCATGCCGCTACGTTACGGCGCCGCGTGATCAGCTTCTTCAGCCAGGGCCAGGTCACCAGGATCAGGATCACGGCGTACACCGTGACCGAGAAGGGCGTGTTGACCAGGCCACTGACGCTGCCGTCGCTGATCTGCAGCGCCCGGCGCAACTGCTGTTCGGCGGCCGGGCCGAGGATGACTCCGATCACCGCGGGCAGTACGGGAAGTCCGTAGCGCCGCATGCCGAAGCCGATCAGGCCGATGATCAGCAGGATGACCAGGTCGAGCGCCTCGCCGCCCACCGCGTACGCGCCGACCGCCGCGAAGAAGAGGATCCCCGCGTAGAGATACGGGCGCGGGATGCGCAGCAGCTTCGCCCAGACCGGCGCGAGCGGCAGATTCAGCGCCAGCAGCAGCACCATGCCGACGAAGAGCGAGGCGATCAGACCCCACACCAGATCGGGCTCGCGCTCGAAGAGCAAGGGCCCCGGCTGGATTCCGTACTGCTGGAACGCGGCCAGCATCACGGCCGCTGTGGCCGTGGTGGGCAGGCCGAGCGTCAGCATCGAGACCAGGGTCCCCGCGGCCGAGGCCGAGGCCGCCGACTCCGGTCCCGCGACGCCCTCGATGGCTCCCTTGCCGAACTGATCCTTGTGCTTGGAGAGCCGCTTCTCGGTGACGTACGAGAGGAAGGTCGGGATCTCCGCGCCGCCGGCCGGGATCGCGCCGAACGGGAACCCGATGAGGGGCCCGCGCAGCCAGGGCTTCCAGGTACGCCGCACATCGGACGTGGCGAGCCACGGGCGGCCGACTGGAATGGCTTCGCCGCTGGAGCGCCGAAGATGGGCCGCGACCCACAGCGCCTCGCCGATCGCGAAGAGACCGACCGCGACGATGACGACGTCGATGCCGTCGGCGAGCTGGAGCGAGCCGAAGGTGAGCCGCTGCTGGCCGGTCATCTCGTCCAGGCCGACAAGGCCGAGGGTGAGGCCGATCAGCAGAGACGCAAGACCGCGGATACGCGACGAACCGAGTACCGACGTCACCGCGATAAAAGCGAGCACCATGATCACGAAGTAGTCGGGCGCGCCGATGTCGACGGCGAGTTCGGCCACGGTCGGCGCGAGGACGACCAGCAGGATGGTGCCGATCATGCCACCGGCGAAGTGACCGCCCGCGGCGGCCGCGAGCGCCTGCGCGCCCCGGCCGGCCTTGGCCATCGGATTGCCTTCCATCGCCGCGACGACGGCTGCGCTCTCACCGGGGGTGTTGAGCAGGATGGAGGTCGTGGAGCCACCGAACATCGCTCCGTAGTAGATACCGGCGAACATGATGAACGCGCCGGTCGGCTCAAGGCCGTAGGTCACGGGCAGCAGCAGCGCCACCGCCATCGCGGGTCCGATTCCGGGCAGTACGCCGATCGCGGTGCCGAGCAGCACTCCAAGTGCCGCCCAGAGCAGATTGACCGGAGTCAGCGCGGTGCCGAAGCCGTCGAGGAGTGAGTTGAGAGAGTCCATCGGCTACAGCACTCCCATCAGCGGGCCACCCGGCAGCGGAACGCCGAGCAGGTTGTTGAAGACGATGTAGGTGACCAGGGCGAGGGCCGCTGCGATGAGCGGGTCGCGGTCGAGGTGGCGGCTGCCTAGCGCGAAGGCCGCGCCCCAGAAGAGCAGGGCTCCTGCGATGGGGAAGCCGAGGGGGCCGATGAGCACGGCGAAGCCTAGAAACACGCCGGCGAGGAGCAGCACCGTACGCCAGTCGCTCGGCTCGGTGAGGTCGATGTCCTCGCCGCCCTCTGCCTCGCCGCGGCCGCCGCGCAGGACATCGACGGCGAGGAGTACGGCGACGACCAGCAGGCCGGCGCCGACGACGACGGGGACGGTCTTGGGGCCGACGGGACCGCGCTGCGCGATGTCGACGTTCATCGTCAGTGCATCGGTGAGGACGAGCACGCCGATGACGAACAGCAGGACGCTGACGCCGAGTTCGGAGTATTCGCGCAGCCATTCCTGCGGTGAGCGCCGCGCGTTGGTGGGCCTGTCGGTTTCGGTCTCTGTCGTCGTCACAGCCCGAGCTCCTTCAGTACGGAGTCGACGCTCTTGTCCTGTGCGCCGAGGAAGTCACCGAACTTGTCGCCGGTGAGGAAGGCGTCGTCCCAGCCGTTCTTCTTCAGCGACTCCTTCCACTGCGGGGAGTCGTGCAGCTTCTCGACGAGGCCGATGAGCTTGTCGCGCTCCGCGTCGGTGAGACCGGGCGGGGCGACGATGCCGCGCCAGTTGGTGAAGTCGGTGTCGAGCCCGGCCTCGCGCAGGGTCGGAGCGTCGAGGCCCGGGACCCGCTTGGGCCCGGTGACCGCCAGCAGCCGCAGCTCGCCCGCCTTGATCTGGTCGAGGTACTCGCCGACGCCCGAGACTCCGAAGGCGACCTTGTTGCCGAGGATGGAGGCGAGGAGCTCACCGCCGCCGTCGAAGGGGATGTAGTTGACGGACTTGGGGGCGATTCCGGCGGCCTGCGCCATCAGCATGGGCGCGAGATGGTCGGGTCCGCCGGGCGACGACCCACCGCCGACAGGCAGTTTGCCCGGGTTCTTCTTCCAGGCCGCGAGCAGATCCTGGATGGTCTTGTACGGGGAGTCCTTGCTGACGACCACGATGTCCTGCTCTTCGGTGAGCCGGGCGATCGGGGTGGTGTCCGCCAGGGTCCTCGGCGACTTGTTGGTGTGTACGGCGCCGACGACACCGAGGCCCATGGACATGGCAAGCCTGCCGTTGCCGTGCTCGCCGACGAGGCGGGCCAGTCCGACGGTGCCACCGGCGCCGGGGAGGTTGAACACCTCGATGTTGTGGGTGAGTTCGGCGTCCTCGGCGTTCTTGGCGGCCGTACGCGCGGTGATGTCGTAGCCGCCGCCGGGGGTGTTGGGGACCATGAAGCGCAGGCCGGGTATCTGCGTACCGGTGGCGGAGCCACTGCCGGCGGAGAGCAGCGGCGGCCCCACGAGCACCAGCAACGCCGCCCCGAGCAGGGCGAGGGGAGTGCGCAATCGCACGTGTGCCGCCTTTCCAGGAGATGGGGAGAGGTGTGACGTGGCCCACATGTTGCCTGCGCGTTAAGAAGCTGTCTCTCTTCCGGAATCAACGGACGTTGTGGTCCTTGTGGTCGCGCCTTAGCGTGTCGGCGTGACGACGGTGCTGGTGGTGGACGACGACTTCATGGTCGCCAAGCTGCACAGCCGCTATGTGTCAGCGACGGAGGGCTTCACGGTCGTCGCGGTGGCGCACAGCGGCGCCGAAGCGCTGCGCGCGGCCGAGCGGCTGCGCCCCGATCTCGTACTCCTCGACATCTATCTGCCCGACATGGACGGAATCGGCGTCCTGCGGGAGCTGCGTGCGGCAGAGGAACGCGACGGGCGTGCTTCCGTGGACGCGCTGTTCATCACGGCGGCGAGGGACGCGGGCCTGGTCCGCGCGGCCCTGCGCGCCGGCGCCCTGCACTATCTGATCAAGCCCTTCACGCAGGCGGCGCTGCAGGAGCAACTGCGCCACGTGGCATCGCTCCGGTCCCGCTTCGACCGCCTCGACGAGGCCCGCCAGGAGGACGTCGACCAGATCTTCGGCACCCGCCCGCCCGGCTCCCGCGAACTGCCGAAGGGCCTGGCGGCCCACACGGCGGAGCTGGTGGAACGGATCCTGCGGGAGCACCCGGGCGAGGACCTGTCGGCGTCGGAGTGCGCGGAGGCGGGCTCCCTGTCGCGGGTCAGCGCGCGGCGCTATCTGGAGTACTTCGTCGAGACCGGACGGGTCGAGGTGACGCTGCGGTACGGAGGGACGGGACGGCCGGAACGGCGCTACCGGCGGATCGGCTGAGCTACGTCAGTTCCCTGAAGAAGGCCCGTACGTCGGCGACCAGCAGCTCCGGCACCTCCATCGCGGGAAAATGCCCGCCTCTGTCGAATTCGGTCCACCGCACGATGGTGTTGGTCCGATCAGCAATGTGCCGAAGCGGTACGAAATTGTCGTGCGGGAAGACGGCCAGGGCGGTCGGCGCGGTCGACGGCTCGGGTCCGGTGCAGTCGGAGTGGGCCCGCTCGTAGTAGATCCGCGCCGCCGAACCGGCCGTGCCGGTCAGCCAGTAGAGCATCACATTGGTCAGCAGCTGATCGCGGTCGACGGCGTCCTCGGGACGGTCCTTCGAGTCCGTCCACTCCTTGAACTTCTCCGCGATCCAGGCCAGCTGGCCGATCGGTGAGTCGGTGAGCGCGTAGGCGAGGGTCTGCGGCCGGGTGGCCTGGATGTCGGCGTACCCCTTGCGGTCGCGGTCCCAGTTCCGGCTGCGCTCCCACGAGATGAGGGTCCGCTCACGCTCGGCCGGGCTCAACGCGGCCAGCTCGTCGGCGGTCGGTTCCTCGGCGGCGGCCGCGCCGGGCAGCAGATTCAGATGCACGCCGATGACGCGGTCGGGGTCGATCCGCCCGAGCTCCCTGGAGATGGCCGCACCCCAGTCCCCGCCCTGCGCGCCGTACCGCCCATACCCGAGCCGCCCCATCAACTCCGCGAACGCGGCGGCCACCCGCCGAAACTCCCATCCGGTCTCCTGTGTGGGCCCGGAAAGCCCGAACCCGGGAATGCTGGGCAGCACCAGGTGGAAGGCGTCGGCCGCATCCCCACCGTGGGCGCGCGGATCCGTCAGCGGCCCGGCGATCTCGGCGAACTCGACGATCGAACCGGGCCATCCGTGGGTAACGATCAGCGGGGTCGCGTCCGGCTCCGGCGACATGATGTGCGCGAAGTGCACGGTGGCACCGTCGATCACGGTGGTGAACTGCGGCCATTCATTCAGCTTCGCTTCGGCGGCGCGCCAGTCGTACTCATGCCGCCAGTAGTCCGCGAGCTCCCGCAGATGGCCGAGCGGAATCCCGTAGTCCCACCCGACGCCCGGCAGCTCGTCGGGCCACCGAGCACGGTCCAGTCGCTCGTGGAGGTCGTCCAGGTCGCGCTTGGGGATGTCGATGCGGAAGGGGCGAAGGGTGGCGTCGTCCTGGCTGGTCATATCGGGAGCGTAGCCAGCCACGTCTGATTTCAATACGCCGGACCGTGAGACCGGAGGCGTATCGTCGCGCCGTGACCGGCTGGTGGAACCCGAACCCTCACGACTCCAGCGAGGACCGCGATGCGAAAGATCATCCTGATGATGTCGGTGTCCCTTGATGGCTACATCGAGGGACCGGACCGCGATATCGACTGGCACATGGTCGACGACGAGCTGCACCGCTACTTCAACGATCAGATCAGGACGATGGGCGGCATCCTGAGCGGCCGCGTCACCCATGAACTCATGGCCGAGTTCTGGCCCACCGCCGACGCCGACCCCTCAACTACGGGACCCATGGCGGAGTTTGCGGGCATCTGGCGTGACATGCCCAAGATCGTCTACTCCCGCACCCTGGAGCGGGCCGACTGGAACACGACCATCGTGCGGGACGTCGTCGTCGACGAGGTCCTGGAACTCAAGTCCCAACCGGGCGGAGACCTGGCCCTCGGCGGCGCGGACCTCGCTGCGACCTTCATGGAGCACGACCTGATCGACGAGTACCACCTCTGCATCCACCCGGTCGTCATCGGCCGGGGCAAGCCGTTGTTCCCGGTCTCGGACACCAGGACCCCGCTCCGGCTGGCGGAGACACGGGCCTTCGGGAACGGGGTTGTGCTCGTCCGGTACGAGCGTGCTGGGGCTCCCTCGTCGGGCTGATAGTTGCGGAGACCGACCTCGCGGGCAGTATCGCCGCTGCGCTTCCTACGGTTCGCCCTGTCCCTCCGGGGTGAACTCGTACTGCAGCTCGTAGAGATGACCTGCTTTGACCATGACGGTGGCTTCGATGGGGCGGTCGTGGTCGCCGTACACCACCCGCAGGGTCCGGAGAACGGGCAGATCGCTGGGCAGTTGGAGTGCCATGTACTGCTCTTGCGTGGGAACTCGCGCGGAGATCCTGTCCACGCTCAGCCTGGGCGGGTATCCGAGTTCAGCGAGGAGTGTCGGCGTGCCGCCCTTGATCTTGCGGCGCTCCGTCATCGCGGTACCGCGGGCGATCTCCATGGGGTAGTAGGACGTGACCAGTTCCGCCGGTTCGTCGCCAAGCAGGAGCACCTGGCGACGCATCAGCGCCGTGCCACCCTCCGGAAGGTTCAAGGCGGCGGAGACGTCCGCAGGGGGCACCGCTTCCCCGACGTCGAGCAGTCGGCTCCGCGCCGGGGCGCCGTGCTTCGCGGCCTCGGTGAGCCAGCGGTACGGCGCACCTGCCTCCGCCGGAGCCATGTACGACGCAGGTCGCATCGTCCGCTGCCGGTGCTCGCGTACCGTCACGGCCGCACCTGCCCGTCCGATGACCAAACCCTCGTCCTTGAGGAGCTGCAACGCCTTCTGCACGGTCGCGTTCGAGGCGTCGAACCTGGCCTTCAGCTGCACGGTGGATGGCAGTTTGGCCCCGGGACCGAGGTCGCCGCTCATGATTTCGTCGCGCAGGTCGGCGGCGATCCGCTCGTGCAGAGAGCGGTGGTCGAACGCGTTCGCTTCGGTCGTGGGCACTGTCATCCGATTCTGATCTCGTAGCGCAGCCGCTGGCGGTCGGCGGGCATGGTCATCATGTCCACCTGAATCGGCTGGTCGTCGCCGTCCAGTGTGGTCCGTGTCAGCTGCAGGACAGGGGTGTCGGGCCCGGTCTGCAAGGCCTCTCGTTCCTCTGCGTGAGGCATGCGAGCGATCACGTCCTCGCGGACGCGTACGCCAACGTGCCCGAGCTCGGCGAGGAGCGTGACCGCGCCTCCGGGGATCTTGGCCGTCCCTGCCAGGCGAGTTCCGCGGGCGATGTCCAAGGGGTAATAGGTGTCGGTCAGTTCGCATGGCTGGTCGTCGAGGAACATCGTGCGCCGGCGCACGACGACCGCATCCCCTTCGGCGACCCCGAGCAGCATCGCCACTTCAGGCGGTGCAGGCACTTCGCCTGCGTGGACGATGCGCTGGCTGCCTCGCTTGCCCGCCTCGGCCCCCCAGGCATCGGGCTGCCCCTTCTCCCGTGGCGTCAGATACGGCATCGAGGTGCTGACCCAGTCGCTGGTGCCCACGGCGTCCTCCTGCGCAGGTGACGATCTACCGACCTTGCTGCTTTACACGGTAAGCGCATCACTCACCGTATCCACCTTGGGCAAGCTTGCTGCTTTTCGTGAATAGCAGTACGGTTCTGGGGAACCTAGAGCCCGGATCAAGGTGGTGTTCACCGTGCCTCTCTCACGGCAGCAGCGATTCCCCAGATCCCGCATCTCCGTCGGCGCTGCGCGCGCCTTCGTTGTCGGCACCGCCTCAGAGTGGGGCGTTGCCGATCGGCAGGACGACATACGGCTGTGCGTCTCCGAACTAGCCACGAACGCCCTGCTTCACGGAGTACCGCCGGGCCGGGAGTTCTGCGTGAAGCTGACCACGGACGGCGATCTCTTACGGATCGAGGTGCGGGACAGCGGTGACGGGCGCCCCGAGGTCCGTTCCTCATGCGTTCACGAGAGCACGGGACGTGGGCTTCGCCTGGTCAAGGAGCTGGCCGATGACTTCGGAGTCGTCGAGCACACCGTCGGCAAGAGCGTATGGCTCGCGTTCAAAATCCCGCCCGTATCAGAAGGAGCCCGCTGAATGGAAAACTTCGAACGCGCCCGACTCGACGCTTACTTCGGTCGTATCGCCTCGCGCTTCGCGCCCATCGAGCAGCCTGCCGCATTCCTGATCACGCACCTGCTGCCGGAGCGTCCGGCGTTCGTACGGGGCGTCGCGGGCGTGACCGAGCTGCGCTCGGTGTTACCCAAGCCGAAGTCCGTGCACGCCGAGGCGCTGCGCCAGATCGAGGCGGATGGGCACGCATGCGACACGCTGTCGCGTGAGCTGTTCGCCGACCCCGACCGCGCCGTGCGGTTCATCGAGACGCGCGCAGCAGGCCGCCCGGTCGTCCTGCTCGACGTGGGCGGCTACTTCGCCCCGTCGCTCGATGCCCTGTGTGACCGCTTCTCCGGCCAGATCCTCGGCGTCGTCGAAGACACCGAAAACGGCCACCGCCGCTACGCCGACCTCGACAAACTGCCCTGCCCGGTCGCCTCAGTCGCCCGCTCCCCGCTCAAGGACCCCGAAGACTTCCTCGTAGGACAGTCCGTCGTGTTCTCGACCGAGGCGCTCATGCGCAGCAGAGGTGACATCCTGCACGGCCGAACCGCGCTCGTGATCGGCTTCGGCAAGCTCGGTTCAAGCATCGCCCGCCTGCTGCACGCCAAAGGCGTACGAGTCGCGGTGTACGACATCGATCCCGTGCGCCGAACCCAGGCACTCTCCCAGGGCTTCACCGTGGCCCGCAACCGCGACGCCGGACTGACCTACGCCGGGCTCCTGTTGTGCGCGACCGGGGCCATCTCCCTGCGCGGCGAGGACTTCCCCCGACTGCGCAACGGCGCCTACGTCGCCACCGTGACCAGCAGCGAGGACGAACTCGAACTCGCCGGCCTGCCGGACGTGTACGAGCGCGCCACGATCGGCGAACACGTCACCCGCTACCTGACGACCGGCCACTACTTCTACCTGCTCAATGGCGGCAACGCCGTCAACTTCCTGCACGGCGCCAGCGTCGGGCCGTTCATCTTTCTCGTCCAGGCCGAGATACTCGCCGCCTCCACCGCACTCGCCCGAGGCGAACTCGACCCCGGCATGCACGAGATCAGCCCCACCGACCGCGCCGCCATCGCCGCGACCTGGCTCGACTACTTCAACCGATAAGGAGCACTCGTGCCCATCACACCCGGCCACATCCGCGAAACCCTCGACGACTACCTCGACACCCACCCCAACGAGAAATGGCAACTCGCGGTCATTCCCGAACTCCTCGACGCCGAGGCCAACCTCGTCTGCCGCAAAGAGTTCCGCGGCCACGTCACCGCCGGAGCGATCCTCGTCGACCCAGCCGGCCGCGTACTCCACGTCAAACACCGCGCCCTCAACCGTTGGCTCCTGCCGGGCGGCCACCTCGAACCCGACGACACCAGCCTCCTCGCTGCCGCTCAGCGTGAGTTGACCGAGGAAACCGGCATCACCGCCTCGGTCGTCATCCATGCCGGCCACCGCCCCGTGCACATCGACGCCCACCACATCCCTGCCAACCCCGCCAAAAGCGAACCGGAGCACAGGCACTTCGACTTCCGTTTCCTCTTCCGCACCTCGGCCGACGTCATCGAGCTGCAAACCGAAGAAGTCGCCGCACCCGCCTGGCGCCACACCGACACCATCGAGAGCGACACCCTGCGCAACCGCGTCCTCGATGCGCTTCGCTGTGCCACACCGCTCTGTTCACCGAGCGCTCCACCTCTTCGTGATCCAGCCCGACCGCCGCCACGCCCACTGGCACAGCCATCATCAAGAATGGGGACAAATGGTCATGCAGGTTGAAGGAGGGGTGAATATCGCACGATCCTTGCCGCTATGAGTCTCGCTCCCATCCCCAGCCATGTGCCCAACTTGCGTGACTACGCGTTCGACTGGGCGCTGGTGGACGTGGAGACCTCGGGCCTGGTGCCGCGCCAGCATCGCGTGCTGTCCGTCGCGGTCGTGACAATCGGCCCGGACGGCGACCAAACCGGAGAGTTCTCGACCCTGTTGAATCCCGGCTGCGACCCCGGGCCGGTGCACGTACACGGGCTGACCGCCGAGCGGCTGCAGGGCGCCCCGACCTTCGAGCAGATCGCTGGTCAGGTCGGGGCCATGCTTCAGGACCGCGTACTGGTCGCCCACAACGCGCAGTTCGACTACGACTTCCTCGCTCACGAGTTCGCCCGCGCGCGGATGTGGCTGCCGGTCTCCCAGCGGCTGTGCACCCTGGCGCTGAACCGGAGAGTGGACCCACCGACCGACGACCTGCGCCTTGGCACACTGGCTGCCCACTACGGTGTCCCGCAGCGCCACGCACACGATGCGCTGGACGACACACGCGTGCTGGCCGGCGTACTGCGCGCATCCCTCCGGGAGGCAGCCCGACTCGATCTGCCGTTGCCTCTCGTGAACTGTCCGCCGCGGCAGGACTCACAGTTCATGCCGAAGCCGCCCAAAACGCCGTGCGCCTTCCGCAATCCTGGACGGTTGCCTCCCGGCGGCCCGCTGACACAGGGCATGAAGATCGCCATTACTGGGGAGACCGCCACGTCCCGAGCCGAGCTGGTTGCCCGCTCAGTCGCCGCCGGGATGAACGTGATGTCCTCGGTCAGTCGGCACACCAGCGTGCTTGTGACCAACGACCAGGCATCAGGGTCCGCGAAGGCACGGCGCGCCCTTTCCGAAGGCGTGCCCGTCATCGATGAACACACCTTCCTCCGACTACTGGGCAACGTACGTTCAGGAACGCCGCACGAGCAGCAGCCCGCGAGCCCTCCGTCGGCCGAGTCGGCTCCGGCACAGACCACCGCTCTGGCGCCGCCAGAGAGGACGGCGCACGTTCCCGCCGCTCGCGGGCCAGAAGACGATGGTCACGCCCCCAGCCCGGCACCAGCGAGGAAGGAAGCGGGAGGACCGCTGGCGGGGCGACGCGTACTCGTGCTGGGCGGAACGCACCCGAACGCGGCAGCAGCCCGCGTACGAGTCGTAGAACTGGGGGGAGCAGCAGCTATCAATCTGTCTGCCAGTGTCACCGACGTAGTGCTCCTTGTCGGCGGTGACACCGACCGTCGTATGCCGCGGATCACCGCGCTCGAAATCCCCACCTATGACGCCAACTGGCTCGACGCACCCACCGCCGAGCCTCTCCTCCCGGCCGACCGGCGGCAGGCTCCGCATGTACTGCCGAGAGGGTGCGTGGTCGATCTTCCGGGCCAGATTCGGACTTCCCGATGGAACGTCACGGCCGCTTGGGCCCAGCAGACGACGTGCGAGATCGATCTCGTCGCGTTCATGGTCGACGAGGACGATCAAGTGGCGTGCGATGAGGACTTCGTCTTCTATTCAGTGCCGGAAAGCCCCGATGGCTCCTTGCGGCTCCTCACTGACGGGCCGACAGAGCAGACCATCACCGTCGACCTCGGCGCACTCCCGTCGGCGGTTCGTAAGGTCGTGATCGCCGCCGCCATCGACGGCACCCTGACATTCGGCGACATCGGCCCGATCCAAATCACGACGGGCCCGGGCAGCAGCGCGGCGCCTCTCGCCCAGGCCGCTCTGGACGCTGCCACTACGGAGCGCACCATGCTGCTCGGGGAGATCTATCGCCGCGGACCCGTGTGGCGCTTCCGCGCAGTCGGCCAGGGCTTCGACCACGGCCTCGACGCGCTCGCACGCAACTACGGAGTAGACGTCGAAGACTGACGGAATTCGGATACCAGGGCGGGCGGGATGCCCCCGGCATACGGGACAAGGTCTCCCCACACGCTGTGTGAGACGAGGCCAATCTGCGTGGCGCTGACTTCACTCACGCCACCGCACCCGCCAACTTGGGCCTCATCACCGACAGCACGACGGTTTGACCTCCCCACAGCACGATGCCCCGCCTCCGAGGCGGGGCATCTCACGCCCAGGCGCTACGGGCAGGTCTCGCTCAGCTTCACAGTGCCGAAGTCGAGTTCGGTGCTGGCCGGGATGGTCTTGCCTGCCGCGTAGTTCTGGTCGCAGACCTTCCAGTTTCGGTCGAAGACCTGCATCCGCCCGGCCCCAGTGTTGTCGTGGGAGGTGAGCAGGAAGAAGCCCTTTGCCTGCGCCGCGTCCTGAGCCTGCTGCAGCCCCATGCCGACGAAGTCTGGAACAGCGAGGGTCTCCTCGGCCGGTGCATCGGCCTTGGGTCGTCGGCGCTGCTCGCCGCGGGGGCCTGCGTGACGGTCTTCGTGGCGGCCGGGGTGGACGTGGCCGTGTCCTGGCATGCGGTGAGCGTCAGGCCGGCGGCTGCGAAGAGGAGCGGAGCGATGCAGCGAGTGTTCATGGTGCCCCCAAGGTGTGCGAAGAGGCAGCGACCATAGCGCTGGATGTGGGGCACGGCGGGCAGAGTTGCAGAACCGCGACAAACGGGGCCGCTTGAGAGTATCCGCAAACGATCGCCTGCGAGCTACCGCGGCCGACCTCGCTCATCCTGCACCGCTGTACGGCGTCACGCTGGAGCAGTACAACCAGATGGCCGGCTGGTGTCGTCACATGGAAGAGACATCGTGGATGTCCTCCGCCAGCACGGACACACCACCCTCGGCTCCTGGCTAGCGCACAACTTCCCCATTCCAGGTGGTGCACTCTGCTCGCTCGGGGAGCCACAAGGGGAGCCACCGCCGCCAACACGAGACGGTTCTCCCTGGACGGCTACGGACGATAACCGCCTCGGCCAGGGAGCCGACCCACTCAACGCCGCCACTTCCTGAGCCCCCTCTTACCCCCGCCTTAAAGCGACCATAAGGATCGCCATCACCCCCTCCCAACAGGCGATTTCCCCGTTCCGAGCGGCTAGCTTGCTGGTCGCCAGGGCCTGTTCGAACGGTCGGCGCCGATGGTCCTACGGGGGGCCGCGCCGCCCGTTCGAACTCGCCCCGGTCCCCCCATATGCCGCCGTTGAAGGAGTACGTCACCATGACCGCTCGCCGTAAGGTCGCCTCGGTCGCCGCCCTCGGGTTCGCGCCCCTCGTGCTCGCCGGGCTGGCTGCCGGGCCGGCCTTCGCGCACGGGTCGATGACCGATCCGGTCAGCCGGGTGTCCGCCTGTTTCGCCGAGGGGCCCGAGAGCCCAAAGACCGCGGCGTGCAAGGCTGCGGTCGCGGCCAGTGGGACGCAGGCCTTCTACGACTGGAACGAAGTCAACATCGCCAACGCCGCGGGCAATCACCAGCAGTTGATACCGGACGGCAAGCTGTGCAGCGCGGGCCGTGACAAGTACAAGGGGCTCGACCTGCCCCGGGCCGACTGGCCTGCCTCCACGTTCGCCTCCGGCAATCACACCTTCCACTACAAGGCGACCGCCCCGCACAAGGGGTCCTTCGAGCTGTACCTCACCAAGGACGGCTACGACCCGACGCAGCCCCTCAAGTGGTCCGACCTGGAGGCCAAGCCCTTCGCGAAGGTCACCGACCCCAAGCTGGTCAACGGTGAGTACGTCTTCGACGGCATCGTCCCGAACAAGTCCGGGCGGCACCTGATCTACTCCATCTGGCAGCGCTCGGACTCCCCCGAGGCCTTCTACACCTGCTCCGACGTGGTCTTCGGCCAGGACAACGGCAACTCCGGCGGTGCGCCCGCCCCGACCGCGTCCGCCCCCACCGACGACGAGATCGCGGACGGCTCCGACAAGTCCACCGTCGACCACGGCGGTCACGGGGGCGACCAGTCGGAGCACTCGACCGCTCCTGCCGCTCCCGTCGACAACGCTCCCGAGGCCAACGGCTCTGCCAAGCCCGCCGCCGGGACCGAAAACCTCGCCGAGACGGGTGGCGACAACAACACCGCGTACATCGCCATCGGCGGTGCCGCCGCCCTCGCCCTCGGCGCCGCGGTGATGTTCGGGACCGTCCGGCGCAACCGTCACAGCCGCTAGGCCCTGTCCGGCATACGACTGCGGTCCGTCCCCCGCCAGGGAGACGGACCGCAGTCGCGTGTCGCTCAGGAGAAGACGGACGCGCAGTTCGTCGGCGACGCATGCGCCGGGTCCAGCGCGTTCGCCACCTCGTGGTACGCGATCCGGTCGAACAGCCCTATCGCCAGATGCTCCGACAGGTCGACCGCACACAGGTCCTGCAGCAGCACATTGCGTACGTTCGCTCCGTCCAGGTACGCCGAGCGGTACGGAGTGACCACCTCGTCGTACCGGCTGGCGATGACGGTGTAGCGCACGCCGGGCACGGTGTCGCCGCCCGCGTTGAGCTTGGTGAGGAAGGCCGAGCCGGCCATCTGGTCAGCCAGCCCGGGGGTGGCGGTGCTGAGCAGATCCTCCGCGCCCGGGAAGTACGGGAGCAGCTTGGCGAAGCCGTTCAGCGTCGTCCCGTGGTTGTCGGGCGCGAGGCCGATCAGCGCGTTCACCTTGTCCGCCCCTCCCAGGAACTTGAGGTAGTAGCGCGGCATCATGCCGCCCTGGGAGTGGCCGACGAGGTCCGCCTTCGGCGCGCCGGTCGCGGCGAGCACGTTGTCGACGTACGTGTCGAGTTGTCCGGCCGACTTGTCGATCGGGCCGAGGCCGTTGAAGAGGGGCACGCCGGGGAGCTGCCCGTAGTCCAGGCTGAAGACGCAGTATCCGCGGTGCACCAGGTACGGAGCGAGGGCGAGCCAGTTGTCCACGGAGTTCCCGAAGGTGCCGTGGACGAGGACGACGGGGCGGGGGTGGGTGGCGGAGGGCTTGCAGGAGTAGTCGTTCCAGCCGCTGTGGGGAGCCGATTCGGAAGTGGCTGAATCGGCGGTGGCGGCGGCAGCGGGCGTGAGAGCGACAGACAGCGCCAGGAGTAAGGCGGCCAGCGGTCTGTGCGCACGTTTCCAAGGCAGCATCGAGCAGTCTCCTTGCGGCTCAAGGGAGTAGCGATGGCTGGTGCAATGGCTGGTTTTGCGGCTCGCTCATGTCAAATTACGCACGAGTAACCGAAGAATGGAAGTTACGCGCGGGTAAAAACTGAATACGTGTCAATAAGCCGCGTGTGTACAGGCGTCACGCGGCGAGTGAGCCCGGCACGACCGCCCGCGGTCCGAACCTCGCCCGCGCCCGGTCCGCCACCGCCTCGATCCGCCGCGCCCGTTCGTCCGCGGGGTCGAACGTCAGCTGCCGCGCGGCCCGTTCGACGGGTGTCAGGTCCTCCGCCCGCAGCGCGAGGCTCCGCACCCGGGCCCGCTGCAGGCCGAGCGACTCATGGATCCGGTACGCGACATCGGTGAGCGCCGCGGAGTGGGCGGTCGGCTCGCGCAGGGTGCGCGCCCGTGTGGTCGTGGACCGGTCGGCGTACCGCACGGTGAGGCTCAGCGAGCGGCACACCTGGCCCTCGCCGCGCATCCTCAGCCCCAGCTCCTCGGCGAGCGAGACCAGCGCCCTGCGGTGTCGTACGGGATCCAACTCGTCGCGTGAGAAGGCCCGTTCGGCGGCGATCGAGCGCGAGGCGGCGTTCGGGACGACCGTCGTACGGTCGATGCCGCGCGCCCGCTCCCACAGCTCCCGCCCGGCCCGCGCGCCGACGATCCGCTGGAGCACGGCGAGCGGGGCCTCGGCGACCCTGCCGATGGAGTCGAGGCCGTACGCACACAGGGTGCGGGCCGTCGACGTCCCGACCCCGTCCAGCGCGGCGACCGGTTTGCCGGCCAGGAACCCGGCCGTCTCGTCGTCCGTCACCACCAGGGTCGTCCCGGGCCCGGCCTCCCGCGCCGCCATCCTGGCCAGCATCGTGCTCGGGGCAGCCCCGATCGCGCAGTCCACCCCGCAGTGGGCGAGCGCCCGCACCCGCAGCAGCGAGGCGAGCTGGGCCGCGTCCCGGCCGAAGTACCGTTCGGCGCCGCGCACATCGATGAGCGCGGCGTCGGGCGGGAGCGCCTGCACGACGGGGCTGATGTCCTCGGCCAGGCCGAGCAGGGAAGGCAGAACGGCCTCGATCCCGCCAGTCCCGAACGCCGGGGGAAGCCGGAAGTGTACGTAGAGGATCATCCCGCGCTCCCCGGGCTCTGGTGCCACAACTTCCGCCCGGTGGGGGACCCTTCACCCGGTGGCTGGAGGTCCGCCCAGGGGTTCATCTCATAACCGGTCGACAGCTGGATACGGCGGCCACTGTCCGCCGGAGCCTCGGCCGACCCGTCCTCAGGAATCTCCGCCAGCCGCGCCGCGACCGCGTCGAGCCCTCCCGTACGCCGCAGTTCCACCAGTTCCGCCAGGTTCCAGGCCGCCGCGCCGACCACGCTGAGGCTGCGCGGCCCGCGCCGCTGCACCACTCCGCGTACCAGCAGCAGCCAGGAGTGGAAGACGGTGTGCGCGCACGCGGCGTGGCTGTCGTCGAAGAAGGCGAGGTCGACCAGGCCCGTGCCGTCGTCGAGCGTGGTGAAGATGACCCGCTTGCCGGACCGGATCGGCGGGGTCTGGGTGGCCGCCTTCGCGCCCGCGACCAGCACCGTCTGTCCGTGCTGTGCCGAGCGCAGCCGCTGCGCCGAGACCACTCCCAGCTCCTTCAGGAAGGCATGGTGATCCCCCATCAGGTGGCGGGACGCGTCCATGCCGAGTACGCCGAGCTCGGCGCTGAGGCGTTCCGCGTCGCCCAGGTCGGGGAGCCCGACCGGGGCGGTCTTCTGCCCGTCGCCCAGCGGGAGTTGACTGCCGTATGCGCCCGGACCCCGCTGCCCGCGGTGGAGTTCGGCGAGATGCAGCAGCAGATCGCGGCGGTTCGCGCCGAAGGCGTCCAACGCGCCGACCTGGGCGAGCCGTTCGGCGACCGGGCGGCCGGGACGGGAGCGCTGCCAGAAGTCCAGCAGGGAGGAGTAGGGCTGCCCGGCCTCGATCCGCGCGACCTCGGCCTCGCTGATGCCATGGACGTCCGAGAGCGCGAGCCGCAGGCCCCACCGGTCAGGAGAACCAGCCGGACCGGACACCAGTTCGATTCGATGAGCGGCCGCGGACCGGTTCACATCCAGCGGCAGCACCGGCACCCCGCGCCGCCGCGCGTCCGCCAGCAGCAGCCGCTTCGGATACATCCCGGGGTCGTGCGTGAGCAGCCCGGCGTAGAAGGCCGCCGGATGGTGCGCCTTGAGCCAGGCCGACTGATAGGTCGGCACGGCGAAGGCCACCGCGTGCGCCTTGCAGAAGCCGTACGAGCCGAAGGCCTCGATGATCTCCCAGGCACGGGCGATCACTTCGGGCGCGTACCCCTTCGCCTCCGCGAGCTGCGCGAACCAGACCTTGATCTTCCCCTGCGACTCGGGGTGGGAGAGCCCGCGCCGCACCCGGTCGGCCTCGTCGAGACCGCAGCCGGTCATGATGTTCACCATCTCGATGATCTGCTCGTGGAAGACGACAACTCCGTACGTCTCCTTCAGCGGGCCCTCCAGGTCGGGATGCGGATAGCGGGCGGGCGCCCGGCCGTGCCGGGCCTCGATGAACGGCCGCACCATGTCGGCGGCGACCGGCCCCGGCCTGAAGAGCGAGATGTCGACGACCAGGTCACCGAAGGTGGAGGGCTGCAGCCTGCCGACCAGATCCCGCTGGCCCGGCGACTCGATCTGGAAGCAGCCCAGCGTCTCGGTGGACTGGATGAGTTGATACGTGGCCGGGTCGTCCGGCGGCACCTGCTCCGGGTCGTCGAGGTCGAGCTCCTCCCCCGTCGTGCGCCGCAGCTCGGCGACCGCGTGCGCCATCGCCGACTGCATCCGCACCCCCAGGACATCGAGCTTGAGCAGCCCGAGGTCCTCCACGTCCTCCTTGTCGAACTGCGACATGGGAAAGCCCTCGCCGCTGGTGGGCATCACCGGCGTACGGGTGAGGAGCGTGGCGTCCGAGAGCAGCACCCCGCACGGGTGCATGGCGATCCCGCGCGGGAGTGCGTCCAGCGCCTCGACCAGCTCCCAGAGCCTGCCGTACTTGTCCTTCTCCGCCGCCAGAGAACGCAGTTCGGGCAGCTCCTCCATGGCTGCGCGGGCGTCGCGGGCGCGGATGTGCGGGAAGGACTTGGCGATCCTGTCGATCTCGGCCGGGTCCATGGAGAGCGCGGCGCCCACGTCCCGTACCGCATGGCGCACCCGATAGGTCTCGGGCATGGCGACGGTCGCGACCCGCTCCTCGCCGAAGCGGCCGATGATCGCGCGGTAGACGTCGAGACGGCGGGCGGACTCCACATCGATGTCGATGTCGGGCAGTACGGAACGCCGCTTGGACAGGAAGCGCTCCATCAGCAGACCGTGCTCGACGGGGTCGGCGTGCGCGATGCCGAGGAGATGGTTGACGAGCGACCCGGCGCCGGAGCCGCGTGCCGCGACCCTGACGCCCATCTTCTTCACGTCATCGACGACTTGAGCGACCGTCAGGAAGTACGAGGCGTAACCCCAGTGCGCGATGATGTCCAGCTCCTGGTGCATCCGCTCCCAGTACTCACGACGGCCGTCGTAGCCGCGCAGCACCATTCCGGCGGCGGCCCGGGAGGCCAGCACCCGCTGCGGGGTGCGGCGCCCGGCGCCGACCAGATGCGGCTCGGGGAAGTGGACGTTGCCGATCCCCAGATCGTCCTCGGGATCGATCAGGCAGGCGGCCGCCGTCTCCTCCGTCATGGTGAGCAGCCGGTGCGCGGTGTCGCGGCGGAAGCCGGCGGCTTCGGCGACCCGCTCGGCGATACGGGCCATCGCGGCCGGTTCCTTGAGCCAGCGCTCACCGCTGTCGAGGCCCTTGCGCGAGTCGACCGGGACCAGGCGGCGGGCCGAGTCGAGGACGTCGGCGACCGGGCCCTGTCCCTGGTCGGCGTACCGGACGGCATTGGTGAGCACGGCCCGTACGCCCTGTTCGGCGGCGAAGCCGAGGGTGCGGGCGGCCTGGCGCAGCGAGCCGGGTCCGGTGCCCTTGAGGCCGTGGTGCACGACCTCGAGGCGCAGGCTGTCGCCGTAGCGCTCCTGCCAGGGCACGAGCAGCTTCGCCGCGCGGTCGGGACGTCCCGCCGTCAGTGCCCGGCCGATCTCGGAGGCCGGTCCGAGCAGGACGGTCAGGTCATCGCCGTGGTTGTCGGCCCAGGGCAGCAGCGGGCTGCCGTCGTCCGCCGCATGGGCGGCGGTCACCAGCCGGCACAGCTCGGCCCAGCCCTCCCGGGACCGGGCGAGATAGACCGTACGGGGCGCGGACTCGTCCACGAACGCGCCACCGCGCACCGGGGTGCGCCGCCGCTCGGAGGGTCCTTCCTTGTGCGCCCGCTCCCCCACCGCGAGGTCGACGCCGAAGAGCGGCCGCACCCCCACGCCCTCTTTCGCGCAGGCCTTGGCGAAGCGGACCGTGCCCGCGACGGTGTCGCGGTCGGTCAGCGCGAGGGCGTCCATGCCCCGCTCGGCGGCGCGCTCCGCAAGCCGCTCCGGGTGCGAGGCCCCGTACCGCAGGGAGAACCCGGAAACGGTGTGCAGATGCGTGAACCCGGGCACCTGCACCTCCTGGATCAGTCCGTCTCACCTCCCCCGCTTCCACCATAGACCACGTTTCGAACATTCGTACGATACGTATCGCGCGCATGCCCCCTCAGCCATTCGGCCCCGTCCCACCTGCGTGAATACCGGGCGACACGGAGCGTGGGGGCCATGACCCAGACATCCGACAGCCCACGCAAAGGCTTCATCGACGAGTTCAAGGACGCGGTGAGTGTGCGGGCGACGGTCCTGGTCATCGGGGTGCTGGCGCTCCAGCTCGCCTTCATCACGTCGTACATCGGCGCCTTCCACAAGCCGAAGCCGCACGAGATCCCGCTGGCCGTCGTCACGCCCGCGGCACAGATCACCGACCAGGCCGTACAGCGGCTCGCCGCGCTGCCCGGCGATCCGCTCGACCCGCGCGCCGTCAAGGACGAGGCGACAGCGGTGCAGCAGATCAAGAACCGCGACGTCGACGGGGCGCTGATCGTCGACCCGCGGGGCGCCGCGGACAGACTGCTGGTCGCCACCGCATCGGGCGCCTCGCTCGCGCAGGCCCTCGTCGAGGTGATCGGTGCGACGGAGAGGGCGCAGCGGCGCACCGTGGCCGTCGTGGACGTGGTCCCGGACGCCGGCGGCGACGCGCGCGGGCTCTCCTCGTTCTACCTGGTCATCGGCTGGTGCGTGGGCGGCTATCTGTGCGCCGCGATCCTCGCGATCAGCGCGGGCGCGCGGCCCGCCAATACGGCGCGGGCCCTGATCAGACTGGGCGCGCTGCTGCTGTACTCGATCGCCGCGGGCCTGCTCGGTGCGGTGATCGCGGGCCCGGTCCTGGACGCGCTGCCTGGCAGCATCATGGCCCTCTGGGGCCTCGGCACGCTGCTGGTCTTCGCGGTCGGGGCGATCACCCTCGCCTTCCAGGGCCTCGCGGGCATCGTCGGTATCGGTCTGGCGATCCTGCTGGTGGTGGTCCTCGGCAATCCGAGCGCGGGCGGGGCGTATCCGTATCCACTGCTGCCGACGTTCTGGCGGGCCATCGGACCCGCGCTGCCGCCGGGGGCCGGCACCTTCTCGGCGCGTTCGATCGCGTACTTCAAGGGCAACGGCATGACCGGCCCGATGCTGGTGCTCGCTGCGTGGGCGGCGGGAGGGGCGCTGGTCACGCTGGCGCTGGCGATGCTCCGCGGCCGGACACCGACGACGGTCGGCCCGGACGTGACGGTGGGCGGCGGCACCGCGGCGGGCCCTCTCTCGTAAAGCCCGGGGCTCCGCCCCGGACCCCCGTATGCGACCTTCGGCCGCATACGGGGGCTTGGAGGCTTGCCGCCAATTAACCGATCTCGGCGCCGAACACTGAAAGCGCCTCCGTCACCGGCTGGAAGAAGGTCTCGCCGCCCGAGGTGCAGTCGCCGCTGCCGCCCGAGGTGAGACCGATCGCGGTGTCGCCCGCGAAGAGCGAGCCGCCGCTGTCACCCGGCTCGGCGCAGACCGTGGTCTGGATAAGGCCGTTGACGATGTCGCCGTTGCCGTAGTTCACGGTGGCGTCGAGCCCGGTGACCTCGCCGTCGTGCACCTGCGTGGTCGAGCCGCTGCGGGTCACCTTCAGGCCGACGGTGGCGTCGCCCGCCTTGGTGATGGGCTGCGTGCTGCCGTTGTAGAGGTTGACCTCGCTGGGGTGCGCGACGTCCGCGGTGTACTTCACCAGACCGAAGTCGTTGTCCGGGAAGCTGGAGTCCGCGTTCTGGCCGATCTCGTTGCCGCTGCTGTCGGACCAGGTGGAGATCGCCTCGGTGCAGTGACCGGCCGTGATGAAGAACGGCTGGCCGTCCTTGACGACGTTGAAGCCGAGCGAGCAGCGGCCGCTGCCGCCGGTGATCGCGTCGCCGCCCGCGATGAAGGGCTTGAACTCCCCCGCGGACTTCTTCAGTTCGGCCTTGCCTCCGAGGGTCTTGACGACCTGGCTGAGCTTGGTCCACGCCGCGCCCTTGACCGTACGGTCGGCGGTGACGACGACCTTGTTGGTGACCGGGTCGACGGCCCACGAGGTGCCGGGGATGGTCGCCTTGGTGGTGAGGGTCTGCCGGGCCGACTTCAGCTCGGCGAGGGTGTTCTCCACGATGCGGGCCTTGCCGCCCGCCTTGCGTACGGACTCGGCCGCCTTCTCGTCGAGAACGTTCACGATGAGCGACTTGGCGTCGGCGTCGTAGTACGTGCCGGCCGCGTCGGCGCCCAGGTCCTTGCTCAGCGTGGACGCGAGGTTTCCGGCCGCAACCGCCGACAGCGTCTTGGCGGCGAACTGCTCAGTGTTGTCACTGGCGTTCGCACTCTGGAAGGTGACGCCCGCGGCCACCAGGGCGGCAACCGCGCCGCCCGCTATCGCCGCTTTTCTCTTGGGTATCCGTCGGTGCTTCAACATCGACCTCCTGTGGGGGCCGTGTCCGGGCAAGTGGGGTGCCCTGACACGGAGGATGGGGAGCCCACTATTCCGATACCGACTGGTAGCACACAAGGTCGACTTCAGGACGGGCACACGACAACACAGGTGCGTTCACAGTGCCTTCACAGAATGCGTTCACACTGGTCGATTCCGATTGCGAACACCGCATGCACCGGCCCATGGGCAGGGCGTAAGGACTAGTCCTGTCCAGTTTTCGACTGCGTCGGACCGGAATCGGACGGCGGCAGCGGCGGCCCGGGCTGCTGGGCACGCTCGAGGAAGCGCAGAAGCTCCACCGGGAACGGCAGCACCAGCGTGGAGTTCTTCTCCGCCGCCACTGCGACCACGGTCTGGAGCAGCCGGAGTTGAAGGGCAGCGGGTTGTTCCGACATCACCCCGGCTGCCTCAGCCAGCTTCTTGGACGCCTGCAGCTCCGCGTCGGCGTTGATGACCCGGGCACGCCGCTCACGGTCGGCCTCGGCCTGCCGCGCCATCGAGCGCTTCATCGTCTCCGGCAGCGACACGTCCTTGATCTCCACCCGGTCGATCTGCACACCCCAGCCGATCGCCGGACTGTCGATCATCAACTCCAGCCCCTGGTTGAGCTTTTCGCGGTTCGACAGCAGATCGTCCAGATCGCTCTTGCCGATGATCGACCGCAGCGAGGTCTGCGCCATCTGCGAGACCGCGAAGCGGTAGTCCTCCACCTGCACGATGGCCTCGGAGGCGTCCACAACCTTGAAATAGATCACTGCGTCGACACGCACCGTCACGTTGTCCCTGGTGATGCCGTCCTGCGCGGGCACCGGCATCGTCACGATCTGCATATTGACTTTACGGAGCCGGTCCACGAACGGGACTATCAGCGTGAAACCCGGGCCGCGTACGGCGGATCGGACCCTTCCGAGCCGGAAGACCACACCCCGTTCGTACTGCTTCACGACCCGGGCCGCCGCCATCACATAGACGACGCCCGCGGACGCGACGGCCGCTGCGGCCGCCACCAGTGCCTCTACCATCACGGCCCCCTGGGGTGCGATGTGGACGCGCATGCACGTTCCTCTTCGACGGTAACCCTCAAATGACGTCAAAGGGAGTCCCGGTCGGGGCCCCTGATGGGTAATCATCGAACCGGTGGGGAATGCCTGGCTCACCATGTCTGCACAGGACACTTACCGGCACGGACAGGCATGTACTACGGAGGGGGGCGCGGGAGTGCTGCGACGTCGGGTGCGCGCGACGGACGGGCGGCATCTGATGGTGGAGCGGCTGGGAGATCCGCGCGGCAGGCCCGTCTTCCTGCTGCACGGCACCCCCGGCAGCCGGCTGGGCCCGGCGCCGCGCGGGATGGTGCTGTATCAGCGCGGCACCCAGCTGATCGCGTACGACCGCCCCGGCTACGGCGGTTCGGACCGGCTGGCGGGCCGAAGTGTCGCCGATGTGGTTCAGGACGTACGGGCGATCGCCGACGAGCTCGGCCTGGATCGCTTCGCCGTGGTGGGCCGCTCGGGCGGCGCGCCGCACGCGCTGGCCTGTGCGGCCCTGATGCCGGAACGGATCACCCGCACCGCCGCGCTGGTGACGCTCGCGCCCAGGGACGCGGACGGGCTCGACTGGTTCGAGGGCATGGCCGCGTCGAATGTCCTGGAGTTCACGACCGCCTCCGACGACCCGGCGGGCCTGATCAGGCGGTTCATCCGGCGCTCGGCCGAGATCAGGAAGGACCCGATCCGGCTCCTCGACGATCTGCGCAGGGAACTGACGGATTCCGACCGGATGGTGGTGGCGGATGCCGGTGTCAGGTCCATGCTGCTTCGCAACTACCAGGAGGCGCTGCGCACTTCGGCGTACGGATGGATCGACGACGCGCTCGCCTTCTGCAGTCCGTGGGGATTCGACCCGGCGGACATCAAGGGGCCGGTGATGCTGTGGCACGGCGAGAAGGACGTGTTCTCGCCGGTGGGGCACTCGCGGTGGCTGGCGCAGCGGATTCCGGGGGCGACGGCGGTGCTGGAGCCGGCGGCGGCGCACTTCGATGCGCTGAGGGCGTTGCCGCGGATTCTGACGTGGCTGCTGGCGAACTGACTGGGGCAAGCCCCCAGACCCCGTATGCGACCTTCGGCCGCGTGTCCTCAAACGCCGGACGGGCTGAAACTCAGCCCCGCCGGCGTTTGAGGCGCGGGGGTCCGGGGGCGAAGCCCCCGGGTCAGACCGCCAGCGGCTCCAGGTCGCGATGGACCCGGCGTTCGTCGCGGGCGATGCGCGTCAGCGCATGGTCCTCGCCCAGCAGCCGCTGCAGCTCCTCCACCGTCTCCGCCCGCAGCTGAGCCGACTCGTCCTTGCGGCCGAGCAGGCCGAGCGTGACCGACATGTTGGACGCGATGCCCAGCACCTCCGGATGGTGCGGCCCCAGCACCTCACGCAGCCGGGTCACCGTACGCTGCTCGATCTCCAGCGCCTCCTCCAGACCGCCCAGATCCGCAAGGGCGTTGGCCAGGTTGATCGTGCCGTACAGGGCGTGCGGATGGCTCTCGCCCAGGACCTCACGCATCGTCCTGGACACCTTCAGCAGCAGCGCTTCCGCGGCCTCCGCATCGCCGCAGCCCCACAGGAAGATGCCCAGGTTGTTGCTGGCGGCTAGAGCGTACGGATGCCGCTCCCCCGGCACCTTCCGGTACTGGTCGACGACCTCCTGCGCCAGATCCCGCGCGGCTACCGGCTCACCCGCCGCGAACAGGTCGGCCGCCAGATTCAGGTCGCAGGCGAGCGAGTCGGGGTTGGCCGAGGTGTACTTGGCGCGGTAGCGGTTGCGCGTGGCCGTGGTCAGCCGCCGTGCGTCCTCGAGACGGCCTGCCCTGCGGAGCGAGACGGCGAGGCTCTTGGCCGCCGCCAGCGTGCCCGGGAAGGTCCGGCCCAGCTGCTCCTTGTAGAGCTCGTAGGTGCGGCTGAGCAGCGAGACCGAGTCCTCGTACCGTCCGACCTCCCTCAGGTCCCGCGCCAGGTTCATCGCGGAGGAGAGGGTGTAGGGATGCTCCGGGCCAAGGACCTCGGTGCGCCGGTCGAAGACCTCCTGGTCGATCTCGCGCGCCCTGGCGTACTGGCCGACCATGCGCAGATTCAGCGCAAGGTTGTTGGCGGCCGCGAGCGTGCGCGGATGGGACTCGTGGAAGATCTGGCTGAATCCCTCGTGCGCCTCGGTGGCCAGCTCCATCGCCCTGCCGTACTGGCCGAGGGTTCCCAGGTCCATCGCGAGACCGCTGGTGGTCATGTACGTGTGCGGATGGGAGGTTCCCAGGACGGCCTGCTGACGCTCCAGGGTGACCTCGTCCAGTTCCTTGGCCTCCACATAACGTCCTTGTGAGCGAAGGATGTTGGAGAGGTGGAAGCGGAGGTAGAGGTACTGGAGATCGTCGTTGCCCAGCATCTCCCGCCAGCTCTCACGCAGGTCGTCGGCGAGCGTGTAGGCGGTGTTCAGATCGCCGCGCTTCCACAGATAGCGCACGCGGTCGATCATCAGCCGACGTGTTTCCGGCTCCTTGCAGAACCGGGCCTCGGAGGTACCGAGATGCGGCCAGATGGTCGCGAACCGCGGCCATGTCTCGGGGTTGTCGATCGGCTCGTCGTCGTCGGGCCGGGCGCCCGCGAGAACCCGGTGGACGGCGTGCCGTGCCTCCTGCTGCTCCTCCTCGGTCAGCTGGGCCCGGATGACCGCCTGCACAAGACGGTGCACCTGGATGGAGTTGGAGACCTGGTCGACCTTGGCCAGCGCGAACCGGCCGATCTCCCGGATGACCCGGCCGAGCACCAGCTTTTCCTGAAGGGCGGCGTCGTACGGCTTGAGCGCGTCGATCATCTCCTTGCTGTAGAGGAGGTTCGCGGATATCGGCTCGGGCGCGAAGAAGGCGCAGAGCTGGAGAAGGCGTACCGCGGCCGGTGAGCGTTCCTTGAGCCGCTGGATGGAGACGTTCCAGGTCGCGGCGACCGGCTCGGGGTAGCCGGCGGGCTGGTTGAGTGCGAGAACGCTCGCGGCCTGTTCCTTGAGCTGTTCCAGATACGCGGCGACCGGTGTGGCTGTCTCCGCGATCCAGGCCGCGGCCTGTTCGACGGCGAGCGGCAGATCGCCGACAGCGGTGGCGACCTGGTCCGCGTCCTCGATGGTCAGCCCGCGGGCACGCCGCCGGAGGTGCTCGATGGACTCTTCCCGCAGGAATACGTCGACGGGCAGCGCGTCCCCGTACTGCGACCAGGTCTGGTTCCTGGAGGTGACCAGGATGTGCCCGGGCCCCTGGGGCGGGAAGTACCTCTTCAGCTGCTCGGGGTCGTCGGCGTTGTCGAAGACCAGCAGCCAGCGCGAGGACGGCACTCCGCGCCGCAGTAGATCGATGGCCTCCTGGGATGCGGCCGCCATGTCCTCGCCGCCCTGGGCGCCGAGGCGTACGGCGAGTTCGGCGAGGCCCGCGACCACGTCGTCCGGCTGCTCGGAGGAGATCCACCACACCAGGTCGTAGTCGGCCATGAAGCGGTGGACGTACTCCAGGGCGACCTGGGTCTTGCCGACGCCGCCGAGACCGTACAGCGTCTGCGGCTGCGGCAGCACCGCGGCCACCGCCATGCCGCCGCCGAGCTGGTCGCGCATCCGCTCGAGTACCACCGAGCGTCCGGTGAATCCGGGGTTGCGGGGCGGCGCGTTCCAGATCTTGGGCACGGTGCCGGGGAAACGCGGTCCTGGCGATGTGCTGTCGGGCAGCTGGACCGGGCGGTCGAGTGCGCGCAGCAGCGCGCTGGTGGCGTGCACCTCGTCGAGCCGGAAGAGGTCGACCGGGTTGCGGTCGATGTAGGGGGTGGTGAGTCTGACGTCGCCGACCCGGATCGGCAGCAGGTGGTGGCGGCCGCCCCCGGGATCCTCGGCCGCGGCACGCGACCAGACCTCCACGGCCCGGGAGGACTTGAGATATGCGCTGGACAGCAGCACGACGGTACGGGCGGCGTTCTCGGCGGCGAGTTCGTCCGCATCGGCCGGGTCCCGCTCGGCCGATACATCGCGCGGCACAACCCGGAAGCCGGCACGGCTGAGCTGGTACTCGACCCAGTCGGCCCACATGCGGTTCTCGGCCACATAGCTGAGGTAGAGGTCGGCGGGCAGAGCGGGGCGGCGGCGGGTGAAGGCGTCCCTGATCCGGAGCCTGACCTCTTCGCCGACCGCGGGCATCGAAGTGATCCGCTGCTCGGTGACGACCGAGGTGAGCCGTTCGAAGGCGGAGAGCAGGGAGTTGGTCAGGCCCGCTTCGTCGCCGAAGGTGGCCAGGGTCTCCTCGTACGCGTAGTAGGGCCGGTACGGGATCTCCACCGCGCCCCAGTAGGCGGTGAGTTCCTCGCCCGCGAGGCCGTTGGGGAACCGGTCGAACTTCAGCCGGGCCAGGGCCCGTCCGGCGTCCGCCTTCTCCTTCTCGCCCTCGTCGATCCGCATCGGGACGGGGTAGATCTTGATGCCGCGGCCGCCGTAGCGCTCGTCGATCTGCCGGGCGACCGCGGCCGCGCCGTCGATGGACTGGTCGCTGAGGGTGAAGCAGTCCACGAGGACGTCGGGCAGATGGACGGTGCAGATGTCGGCGATGTCGCTCAGGCCGGTACGGCTGTCGATGAGGACGTAGTCGTAGTTGGCCTTCATGTCCTCGCGCAGCGCGTCGAAGAAGTGGCCGCCACCGAGCCGGTCGTAGAAGTTGTCCCAGTCGAAGGTGGAGACGGTCGCGGAGTACTCGCGGTTCTGCTTGCCCGCGGAGACGAAGTCGAGCGTGCCCCCGTCGGGGAACTCCCAGCCCAGGTTCTCGGGTGTGAGTGAGACGGCATGGGGCTGGATACGCGCGTAGTCACGGTGCCAGTCGTCGCGGCGCGGCTCGGGACTCGTCGCCGCCCAGGCGTACTCGGTGATCAGATCGATGACCCCGGTGGTGGCTCCGAGCGTGGAGGGGTCGAGGAAGGGATGGAAGAAACGGTGCAGGCCGGGGGCTTCCAGGTCCCAATCGACCGCCAGGACGCGCTTGCCGTTCGCGGCGAGGATCCAGGCCACGTTGGCCAGGGCCATCGTACGACCCGTACCTCCCTTGTACGAATAGAAGGTGACGATGCGCCCGTCACGACTGGCTGTCATCCGTGTCCTCCGCATCGGGGGCGATTCCACGCGAGTTCGGAGCGTAGTGAGTGGTGCCGTACTCGGCCATCGGGCCGCGCAGCCGGGGCCGTTCGGAAGAGCGGGCTCCGGGTGGCGGGGGCGCCGCGGGCGGGAAGACTTCGGCGTGCCGCAGATACTCCTGGGCGGCCGACTCCACCACCTGCGGCAGGATCTGGCCGAAGGCCTCCATGCTGAGCACACCTCTGGCGGCGGCCCGGCTCGCGGCCCGGCCCTGGCGCATCTGATGCGGCATGGTCCGCTCCAGCTTCTCGACGAGCTCGGCCTCGGACACCCGGCTCTGCGGGTCGTCGCGGTTCCAGGGGACGATCACGCTCACCCAGGGGCGCGGCTCCGCGTCGAAGGCGGCGAGGCGCTGACGGCGGTCGTCGTCCTCCAGGGCCCAGCGGTCGACGAGAAGTATCTCGGGCCGGGTGGGCGGCTGGCCGGCGTCGGGCGGCGACTCGTGGTCGAACGAGGAGACCGTTGCCTGGTAGTTGAGCGAGCGCACCAGGTCCTGGGCGACGTACGCCAGCGGTCTCGCGGAGTCCGGATGGTACGGATTCCAGTCCTGGGACTGCTTGCCGTAGTAGTCGGGGGCCCGGCCTTCGGGCAGGTCGTGGCTGGTCGGCGCGGCGACCGTCACATGCATCGGACGGGGGCCGCCGGTGGGCTTGCCGAAGGCGCTGGGCGCCTGCCGGTAGTCGACCGGGCTGCCGGAGCCGACGCGCGTAGTGTCGGCGACGCTGACGATGCGTTTGGCGAGTTCATAGACGGCAGCCTCGTACTCCTCTGCGAATATCCGGAGTTTGATCAGTCCGTAGAGTCCGTCGGTGAAGTAGCGGTCGCCGAAGGCGCGGTGGTTGAACTGCAACCGCTCGGCGGGGCCCGGCAGTTGCTCCGGCGGCATCGGCACCCACAGCGCGGGCACGATGGCCTCGGCGGGCCGGTTGCTCTTGGCCTGGTGGTAGATCGCCCGCTGGGCGAAGGCGTACCACTCCTTGCCGCACATCTCACTGGCGAAGTAGCGCGGCGAGAAGAGCGGGACGAACACCCGGCAGGTGGCCAGAACTTCACCCAGCCGCTCCGACCAGCCCTCCCCCGAGCGGATCTCGCGGTCCATGAACCCGGCCGGCGCACCGGCAGGCAGATCGGTCATGGCCATCACATGGCCGCACAGATCGCGGAAGAGCCGCTCCACCCACATGTCCGGATCCGGACCCCCTGCCCCGTACCTCGGCGTATGCGCATAACTCAAGAAGAAGTACGGCCGATGGTCTGCCGCTCGCTGCGCTGAATCAGACACACGACCCCCGTCCTGTGTGAACGCCCGACCTCACACCCGGCATCGTTGCGAGATGCGAGCTAATTAATCATTCCGGAGCCCGACACACTCCATCCCCCCGACGTTCAGTCAATCAAGACCGCTTTTCGGTCATCCAGCTCTCCGCATGGCCGACCGCGTCCTTGATCGAGAACAACCGTGCCGTTCTTCCTCCCAGTTGTCCCTTCTGCTCCATACCCCATGTGAAGGCGGCGCCGATCGCGCCGAAATCGCTGTCGTCCAGTTCGACGTCTTCGTACTCAGTCCATTCCTTACCCCCGCCGGGTCGCTGCACCACACAACGGTAGGTCCGCACAGGAGCACCGGTCCTGTATTCGGCGAGATGGAATGCGGTGCAGACAGCGAAATCCACATTGATCATCAACACCTGTGCCCCGGCCCGGTACAGGGCTCCGAGTGGCGAGTTCTCGCCAAGATGTGAGGTCAGCGGATGTACGGCGAGCAGTTCCGCGGCCCGCCGTCCCACAGCGGCGAAGGAGCTCTGCGGATGGGCGCTGCGCACGGCCCCCTTCGCGGTCCGCACGGACTCGGCCAACCGGCCCATGCCCTGACTGCGCGTCGTCGCCGCGTCGAAGGCCGGCATTTCCGCCCGGAAGGCCGCCGACTGCTCGGGTGTCATGCCCCGCACGCGGGCCCGGTACGAGGCCGACGTGTCGGAGTTGCCGGCGGTGAAGGCGGGCACCACGAGGGTGCCGTCCTCGCCCAGTACGTCGAGCAGCGCATCACGCAGGGTTTCGGCACCGAGTCCGGTGCCGCGCAGGCCGGCATGGACCAGCAGCGTCATACCGTCCTGGACGCCCAGTCCTCGTAAGGACCGCCGCAGTGCGCGTCTGCGGGGCCCGTCCTCACCCACGGCCGGCCTCTTTCCAGAGTTCGTCCAGCAGCCGCTGCCCGCCGACGGTCAGCTCAGCCGCGCGACCGAGGGTCTCCAGCGCGCGCTTGGCCTCGTCGGCAAGGTCGGGCTGGAAGGTCGCCAGCCCCACGCGTTCGTACGCCCCCGCCAGCAGCTCGGAGACGACGACAGGTTCGTCCTGCCAGGGCGCGGGATGGCGCCACCAGCCGTCCTGTGCGTAGAGATCCGTGACGTCGAGCAGGGCATGCAGCCGGGCCCGCCGGAATCCGCGCAGCAGCGCGGTCGCGAGCTCTTCTGCCGTGCCGGGCAGGGCGATTCCGAGCGCTCCGAAGCCGTGCCGCAGCACGGCGGGCTGACCCTCGGCAAGCGGGGTCAGGGTGGTCAGACAGTCCGCGGCGTCCGTCGCCTGCTCCGGCGCCGTCTGCCGCAGCACGGACCAGGCCTCGGCCAGCCGCGTGCTCCACAGGGCCGCCTCCTGCGCGCCGAGCCGCTCCCGCACGGGAACGCCGAAGCAGTCGCGGTACGGGTCGAGGTCGTCGAGCCGCAGCGCGGGCAGCCCTTCGGCGGCGAGTGTGCGCACGGGTCGCCAGTCGCCGCTCTCCTCGGTGGTGTGTACGTGGCGCGGCTCGCGGCCCTCCGCCCGCACCAGGAGCCCGTCCCCGGCCGCGCGCACCTCGGCCTCGCCGTGCTGCCCCGGGCCCGTCAGCCGTAGCTCGCCGAGCGTGGGCAGCCAGAGCCTGCCGTCCTCGTACGGCACCCGGACAGGGACGTCGAGGCCGCCCCGTACCACCGCGGCGGCGAGATACGCCGGCAGCCGGAGAGCGAGGGCAGCCGCATCGGGCCGCCCTTCGCGCAGAGCGGCCAGGCAGTCCTGCAGCCAGGTGTAGGTGTAGGGATGGCCGTAGACCGCGTCGAGCGCGTCGGAGCGCTCCTCCAGGGCGGACGCCAGCTCCCAGGCCTCGTCCCAGGCTTCGCCGCCGCGCCCGTCGAGTTCCGCATGGACGTCGGCGAGCAGAGTGCGCGTCACATCCTGGTGCTCGGCCATGAGGACACCGGGATCCGTGACCGCGAGGGAGACCGAAGACGCGGCTGTGCGCTGCTCGATGCCCCGGATCAGTGCTTCGAGGTCGGTGCAGTACACGGAGGTGTTGTCGAAGTCGTTCTGGGAGCTGTAGCGGTGGGTGTAGAGCCCGCCGCCGCAGGACCGTACGACGGGGCACTGCCTGCAGGTCTCGCTGACTCCCGCGAGCCCCAGCTGGCGCGCCCTGACCCCGGGGTGTGCCGCGACAGTGTCGAAGGGGTGCGTGAAGACGTCGAATCCGGTGGCTGCCGCGCCCTCGTAGGCGCTTTTCAGCGAGTCGACCTGCTCCAGGGTGCCGTCGGTCTCCACGACGACGAGGTCGGTGGGGGCAAGGCCGAGGGACTCGGTGAGGCTGGGGCCGCCGCTGAGGGTGGAGAGCACGGACTCGAAGAGCCGTACCGGCACGTTCCTGCCCTGCTGGTTCCAGCGGTCGAAGATCGTCAGGATCCAGTCGGCGTACGCGGTGGGTGAGCCGTCGGGGCGGGCAGGCGGGTCGTCCCAGGTGCCGTGCGGGAGGAGGAAGTCGATACGCGGGGGTTCCAGCTCGGTGAGCGCGTCGTACACGGCGATCGGGTCGTTGGCCACGTCGATCGTGCAGAGGAGACCGAGGTAGAGATGGCGGTAGCGGTCCTGACTGAGCAGGTCGACGGCTCTGAGGACCAGCGGATGGCTGGTGCGGCCGTCGGCGAAGCGGCGATGGCGGTCGTTCGCGGCCTGGTCGCCGTCGAGGGAGATCCCGACCCTGACGTTGAACTCGCTGAAGAGGTCGAGGTACGAGCGGCTCAGTTGTAAGCCGTTCGTATGGATGCGAAGGTCGAGTTCGGCGACCCCGTCGAGTGCTCCGGTGAGCTCCTCACAGACGCGTCGCAGCCGTGCGGGCCCCGCCAGAAGTGGCTCCCCTCCGTGCAGGATCACTGACACGGAGGGCAGGGCATGACTCTTGGCATGCTCGGCCAGTCGCAGAGCTGTCCAGGAAATGGCTTCGTCAGAGATTGCCTTGGGGCGGGTACGCCAGCTCTGATCAGCGTGTTCGTAGATATAGCAATGGTCACATGCAAGATCACATCTGCTGTGGACCTTCAATACGATCTCGCGGAATGGGACCAGGGGTCCTGTCATTCCGCCAGTCTAGAGCGCCGAGTTGAAGGTGGAAGCACGCAGAGAGCGGTCGGTGGCGGCCGGGAGGACCCGTGCCAGCTTCCTCGCGGCATCCGTGCCACGCACATCGATCTGTGCGAGTGGAACACGGTTCTTCTTCGCAGCGGCGAAGGAGGCTGAGGTTTGAAACGTCATGAGGGCCGTCCTTGATGTTGTGTCCAGCACAGATACCACGCACCGTTGCGATGCCAGGCGGCACGACTTTACTCTCATGGCCACTCGCAGCAACTCAGCACATGGATACGCAACAAAAGAGTTGCGCGGCATTCTCGCAGGACAGCACGGAACAAGCCATTCCGCCTAAAGAGTGAAGACAAAACTGCAGACGGGGGTGCACGTGACCGGTTTTCCCGGCCCACTGCAAAGCATGGTCTTCCGTAACACTGATCTGCCGATTCTCTACCACCACACGGACTCCGTCGCGATCGCGCGCCAGCGTGAGGCCGTAGGCGCCACCCGCTACCAGCTGCTCCTGCTGGTGGCGGGTGCCGCTCTGGCCGCGCTGCCGTCGTCGCTCGAGCTGGGCTCCAGTTTCCAACTCTCTGGCGCCCTCAGCGCGTTGGCGTACGCCGGGGTGTTGATCTTCAACTATCGCTCGTCGAGCCGCAGAGCAAAGTCGCATTGGCAACTCAACCGCTCCGCAGCGGAGTTCATCAAGTCCCTGTGCTGGCGGTACGCGGTCCATGGAGCGCCGTTCGACTCCAACTCCAGTGACGCGGACGAGTTGTTCACCGTGAGGCTGGAGGAGGGACTGAGGGAGCTGACCAAGGTCGGCTGGGAGGACCCCCGCACGAGCGTGCCGGAGGTCGCGGCCGGGGAGCCGATCACGACAGCCATGCGGCAATTACGGGCCAAGTCATTCAGCGTCCGTAAGGAGACCTATGTACGGGACCGGCTCATTGAGCAGCGCAATTGGTACCACCGGCGCACGGAGATATCCCGCCGCGCCACGCTTCTGTGGTCCGCCTCGATCGGACTGCTCACGATGCTCGCGCTCTTCTTCGCCCTGCTGAGGACCTTCTCACTCGCCGAATCGGTCGATCTGGCGGGCCTGTTGTCGGCAGCGGCGGCCTCGTGTCTGGCGTGGAGCGAGATCCGTCGCCATCAACCCCTCATCGCGGCCCACTCGTTGGTCGAGCAGGACCTGGCGACGATGCACACGGCCATGGAGACGACGGTGAGTGATGTGGAGTGGCCGTCGGCGGTGTACGAGACCGAGCGCATTGTCTCCCCGCAGCACACGGACTGGCTTGTCAGACACCGGAGTTGAGGCCGTTCTTCGTCGGAGACGCCGTTCAGTCGGAGACGCTGTGAATCAGCGCTGTGAATCAGAGACGCTCAAGCCCGTCGCGCCAGATGACCGTGACGGGCTTGCCGCGGTCTCGCGCGTAACGGACGATGTCGCCCGTGCCGCCGAGGCCGCGGGCCGGGCGGCCGTCCCAGACCGCCAGCAGACGGTCGCAGTTGTCGGCGATGAAGGCGCCGGCCGCGTAATACGCCTCGTCGGTGGAGTACGGAAAGGCCAGCTGGACCTCCCGGGTGGCCAGCCCCCTGAAGTGCTGGAAGCGGGCCAGCTCCCCAGGGGCCGTGAAGCCGTCCTCGTAGTCCCCGCTCGGAATCACCACGGTCAGCTCCGCACCGCAGGCCAGCGCGATGTCGGCGAACAGCTGGTCGGCGCCCGCCGCGAGGCTGGACAGGGCTTCCATCGAGCCCTCGTGGCCGCACAGCACGGCGCGCATTGCGGCGCGGATATGGGCGTACGCCTCGGGAGGGATTCCTCTGTGGCCGGTCACTCCAATGCGTTTCACTGACCGCAACCCCCGTCCCTCCACGCCCGACCGCCCTCATATCCTCTCAAACAGAGACGCGACGTCGAGCCCCCGTCCCTTTATAGGGACGAGGGCTCGACTGCTGCCGGCTGCAGTAGTGGTGCGTCAGTAGACGCTGACCCCGTAGGCGCTGAGTGCCTCGGTGACCGGCTGGAAGAACGTCGTACCGCCGGAGGAGCAGTTGCCGCTGCCGCCGGAGGTCAGGCCGATGGCCCGGCTGCCGGAGTAGAGCGAGCCGCCGCTGTCGCCCGGTTCGGCGCAGACGTTGGTGCGGATCATGCCGTAGACGATGTCGCCGCCGCCGTAGTTGACGGTGGCGTTCAGGCCGGTGACGGAGCCGCAGTGGATGCCCGTGGTGGAGCCGCGGCGGCAGACGGACATGCCGACGGTCGCGTTGGCCGCGCTGGTGATGTCCTGGCTGCCGACGGTGCCCGGGTGGGCGAGCGAGGTGTTGGAGTACCTCACGATGCCGTAGTCATTGCCCGGGAAGCTGGATCCGGCCGTGGGGCCGATGCTCGTGGAGTGCGAGGAGTTGGTGTACCAGGGCGGGTTGCCGTCGGTGCAGTGGCCGGCGGTCAGGAAGTAGTAGGTGCTGCCGCTGCGGACGTTGAAGCCCAGGGAACAGCGCCAGCTGGTGGCATAGATCGCGTCGCCGCCGGAGATGAGCTTGGAGAGCTTGCCGGCGGTGCGTTCGATGCGTATCGCACCGGCGTTGGCCCCGGCCTGCTGCTTGATCTTGGCAATCTCGGCCCGGGAGACGGTGCTGTCGGCCGTGACGACCAGGGTGTTGGTCGCCTTGTCGACGATCCAGGCGGTACCTGCGACATCGGAGTCGAGTACGGCGTCGCTCGCGGCGCTGAGCTGGTTGGCGCTGAAGGTCTGTGCCTGGTTGGCGTTGGCGGCGGGGACGGCCAGCGCGGCGGCGGTGATCAGGCCAGTGGTGACGGCGAGCAGACGCAAACGTCTCGCCATGCCACTGCGGGGGGTGGTGCGCTTGATCCTCACTTGTCGTTCCTCCAGGGGGGAATCGGGGGCCCGTTGTGGGGTTCGGGGCCCGTGAGGCGCAGCCATGAAGTACAGGGAACTGTCCGGTTTCCGGACAAGCCGTGCTCCTGACAAGCGCTGTTCGGGAGTATTCGGTGCGTCAACATCCCGCGCAAGGGCGTCTTTCGGCCGCTCCACGCACCCACGCCACACGGCCCCGGCAGCTCTGTGGCTGCCGGGGCTGTGCCGTACGTGTCCGCCCGTAAGACGGGTCAGGCGCCCAGAAGGTTCCGTTCACCCGCCGGGACGCCGACCGCCAGCGTGTTGCCGGGCGGCGGGAAGGGGCAGATGAAGTGGTCGGCGAAGGCGCACGGTGGCAGCAGCGAGCGGTTGAAGTCGACGGTCACCGCACCGTCTTCGGCCGGTGCCGCGGGCCGCAGAAAGCGGAAGCGATAACTACTGTTTCCGCTGGTGGCGTCGGCGAAGACCGCCCACAGCGAGCCGTCCGCCTCGACCGCGACGTGCAGGGTGCGCTCCTCGCCGTCGAGTTCGAAGGCGATTTCGCCGCCGAGGCCCAGCCCGCGCTCGCGTCCGTCGGCGTTCTCCACCCGTACGCTGCGGTGTTCCTCGTACGGAGTGAAGCATCCGGGCAGCGCCCAGCGGGCGTCGTACGCACTCGCCTCGATGCCCTTGAAGGCCTTGCGCGCCGGGGAATCCGGGTCGAAGTCCCGTACCGCCCACAGCCCTTCGCGGCGCAGCACGACCAGGCGCCGCTCGCCGTGCACGACCCGGGCCTCGGGGATGGGAGCGTGGTCCGCGCCGAGCCGGATTCGGCCGGTGAGCGGCTTGCCGTCGACGGTGAGCCCGTCCTCGGCGGCAGCGGCGAGAACCACTTCGTCGCCGTCCTCGCGCCACTCGCCCGGGACGGCCGGAATTCGCCCTTCCGGGTAGTCGGAGAGCCAGTGCGTGCCGGTGAGGGAGAGCGGGCCGTAGGGCCCTGAGACCGTCGCGGTGCGGTGCTCGTGCCAGCTCTTCCAGTCCTGCTGCGGGTCGGTGCTCATTGGTCAACCTTTCCACACCGGCTCCGCGAGCCCGAGATGCGAGCGCAGCGTCGAGCCGGTGTATTCCGTGCGGAAGGCCCCGCGCTCCTGGAGGAGCGGCACGACCTGCTCGACGAAGTCGTCGAGGCCGCCGGGGGTGAGACGGGGAACGAGGATGAAGCCGTCGGCCGCGTCCGTCGAGACGAACTCGTCCATCGCGGCGGCCACGGAGTGCGCGGTCCCGATGAAGGACTGCCTGCTGGTCGTCTCGATGACGGTCTGCCGGATCGACAGGCCCTTGGCCTGGGACAGCGCGCGCCACTTGGCGGCGATCGCGAACGGGTCGCCGGTCCTGACCCGGCCCTGTACGAGCGCCGAGTCCGGGTCGGGATCGATGTCGGGCAGCGGCCCGTCGGGATCGTACGAGGACAGGTCGCGGCCCCAGACCAGTTCCAGGGCGAGGATCGCGTTCTGCGGGGAGACCTGCCGGTGGCGGAGGGCCGCGGCCCGCTCCTGCGCCTCGGCGTCGCTGTCGCCGAGGACGAAGGTGACGCCGGGCATGACCTTGAGGTCGTCCGGGCTGCGGCCGTAGCGGGCGAGGCGCTGTTTGACGTCGGCGTAGAAGGCGCGGCCCGCCTCCAGCGTCCCGTGCCGCGTGCTGTGCCTTTCCGGGGGATGACCCCCGGACCCCCAGCGGGCAAAGACGACGTCCGCGGCGGAGGCTGCGAACTCCCGGCCCTCGTCGGAGTCGCCCGCCTGGATGACGACGGGATGGCCCTGCGGCGAGCGCGGAACGGTGAACTCGCCCTCGATCGCGAAGTGCTGACCGTGATGGGCGAAGGGACGCGGGACCCCGTCCGGCGTCCAGGAGTCCCACAGTTCGCGGGCGGTGGAGACGAACTCGGCGGCACGGGTGTATCGGTCGGCCCGGTCGAGATAGCCCCCGCGCCGGAAGTTCTCCCCGGTGAAGGCGTCGGACGAGGTGACGACGTTCCAGGCGGCCCGTCCGCCGCTGAGATGGTCCAGCGAGGCGAGCCGGCGGGCCAGTTCGTACGGCTCGTTGAAGGTGGCGTTGACGGTGGCGGCGAGACCGAGCCGCTCGGTGACGGCGGCGAGCGCGTTGAGCACGGTGATCGACTCGGGGCGGCCGACGACGTCCAGATCGTGGATCTCGCCCTTGTGCTCGCGCAGCCGCAGGCCCTCGGCGAGGAAGAAGAAGTCGAACAGGCCGCGTTCCGCGGTGCGGGCGAGATGCTCGAAGGACGAGAAGTCGATCTGGCTCCTCGAGTGCGGGTCGGCCCAGACGGTCGTGTTGTTGACGCCCGGGAAGTGGGCGGCGAGATGGCAGTGTTTCTTGAGCGGCTTCCCGCCGCGGGGCTTCCGTTCGGCGGTCATGAGGTTCCCCCGGCGAGGGCGTACTGGTTGGCCGGCCGGGCAAGACCGAGGTGCTCCCGGAGCGTGCCGCCCGGATGGAAGGTGCGGAACAGACTGCGGTGCTGGAGCAGCGCGACCGTGCCGTTGACGATCCGCTCCAGGTCCCGGTGGGGCGCGATGGGTGCCAGATGGAAGCCGTCCACCGCCGCCTCCGCGTGCCACTGGGTGATCAGTTCGGCGAGATCGACCGGGCCGCCGCTGTAGTGCGGGCCGCCTGCGAGCCGCGGCCCGCTGTCCAGTCCGGGCTCAGGCGCCGACTCCCCCTCGCCGAGGTCGACGACGAGCGAGACCAGTACCCGTAGCGTGTCCGGGTCACGGCCGTGCGCCTGCGCCCGCCGCCGGATGTCGTCGCGGAGCTCCGCGGCATATTCCGGTGCTCCCGCCCGTACGAGAACGACATCGGCGTGCTGGGCCGCGGCATCCCTGCCGGACTCGGCCGTGCCGTCCACGACGGTGACGGGCCGGCCCTGCGGTGGCCTGGGGACGATCGAGGGACCGCGGACACTGAACGTGCCGCCCTGGAAGTCGACATGGTGCAGCTTGTCGCGATCGATGAAACGACCTGTCGATGTGTCGCGGATCTCGGCGTCGTCCTCCCAGCTGTCCCACAGCCGGGCGGCGACATCGGCGACATCGCCCGCCTCCCGCCACAGGGCGTCGGGCGGGGCGGCAGGCCGCCGGCCGAAGAGCCTGGCCTCGGCCTCGGTACTCGACACATCGACCTGCCAGCCGGCCCGGCCGCGGCTCACCCAGTCGAGGGTGGCCACGGCCGTGGACAGATGGAAGGGCTCGGTGTGGGTGGTGGTCACGGTCGGCACAAGGCCGATCCGCCGGGTGGCGGGGGCGACCCGTGACAGCACCGCGAGGGCGTCGAGCCCCGGCCGGGCGAAGGAGTCGCCCAGGGTCACGAAGTCGAGGGCGCCCCGCTCGGCGAGCCGGGCTTGTGCGACGTAGTACGCGGCGTCGTACCGCGCGGGGCCGTCGAGGGCGACGGCCAGATGAAGGGGTCGGGTGGGGGACATGGTGGGGGGCCTCTCCGGATCGGTCAGTTCTTCGGCCGGGGCAGGCCGGGCGGGTTGATCTCCGACTTCGGCACGGCTTCGCTGCTGAGCCCCCAGCGCCCCAGGACCTTGGCGTACGACCCGTCCTTGATGATCTGGTCGATGGCCGCCGCGTACGCCTCGACCAGGCCGCTGCCCTTCTTCGTGGTCGCGGCGATCTTGCCCTGGACCTGGTCTCCGCCGCCGGAGATCTTGCCGACGATCTCGGTCTGGCCCGCCGATGCGACGTGGTAGGCGGCCGACGGATTCGGCCCGAGGTGGGCGTCGATACGGCCCGACTGGAGTGCCAGGTAGTAGTCGGTGTCCTTCTGGAAGTACTTGATGTCCACCGGTTTGAGACCGGCCTTCTCGTTCTGCTCGCTCCAGTCGAGAAGGATCTTCTCCTGGTTGGTCCCGGAGGAGACGGATATGGTCTTGCCCGCCACGTCCTTGGGGCCCTTGACCTGCCAGTGGCTGCCCTTCTTCGCCTCGAAGGCCACATCGTCAAGTCGATAGGTCGCGAAGTCGTACTTGTCCTTGCGCTCCTCCGTCACCGTGACGTTGGAGAACACGGCGTCGAACTTGGAGCTGTCCAGGCCGACGAAGAGGTTCTCCCAGGAGACCGCCTCGAAGTCGACCTTGAGCCCGAGGGTGTCGGCGACCAGCGTGGCGATGTCGATCTCGGAGCCGATCCGGGTCTTGTCGTCGGTGGCGTAGAAGCCGAGTGGTGGCGAGGCGTCGGCGCTGGCGCCGAGCTTCAGAGTGCCCCGCTTGCGGATGGCCTCCGGCACCTTGGCGGCGATCGCGTCGGCCTTCTTGCCGCGGATCCGGTTCTGGTCGGGCGAGATATTGATACCCGCGCCCTTCTGGCCCTTGGGCTTCACTGTGTCGGTCGCGTCGCTGGTGCCTCCGCAGGCGGCGAGCAGACCGGAGGCGGCGATCGCGGCTACGGCGGTGACGAAGGTGCGGCCGGTGTTCACGTGGAAACTCCTTGCAGACATGGGTGGTTCACAGGACCTTGGAGAGGAACGCGCGGGTGCGCTCGTGCTGCGGCTTGTCGAGTACGTCGCCGGGAGTGCCCTGTTCGACGATGCGGCCGTCGTCCATGAAGACCACGGTGTCGGCGACCTCACGGGCGAAGCCGATCTCGTGCGTGACGACGATCATGGTTGTGCCCTGCCGCGCCAGGTCCTTGATGACATCGAGGACCTCGCCGACCAGCTCGGGGTCCAGGGCCGAGGTGGGCTCGTCGAAGAGGAGCAGTTTCGGTTCGAGGGCGAGCGCGCGGGCGATGGCGACGCGCTGCTGCTGTCCGCCCGACAGCTGCTTGGGGTAGGCGGCCGCCTTGTCGGCGAGCCCGACCCTGGCGAGCAGCTTCCCGGCCGCGGCGACGGCTTCCGTCTTGGGCCTGCCGAGCGCCGACACGGGCGCCTCGATGATGTTGTCCAGCACGGTCAGATGCGGGAAGAGATTGAAGTTCTGGAAGACGAAGCCGATCCGGGTGCGCTGTTTGAGGACTTCGCGCTCGCGCAGCTCGTACAGCTTGTCGCCGGAGCGCCGGTAGCCGACGAGGGTGCCGTCGACGCTGATCCAGCCGCTGTCGACCTTCTCCAGATGGTTGATGGTCCGCAGCAGGGTCGACTTCCCGGATCCCGAGGGTCCGAGGACGACGGTCACCTCTGCGGCGCGCACGTCGAGGTCGATGCCGCGCAGCACCTCCAGCGTCCCGAAACTCTTGTGCACGGACCTGACTTCGACCATGGCGCTCATCGCGCGGCCCCCTTGGCGTAGTGACGTTCGACGTAGTGCTGGAGGACGGAGAGCGCGGTGGTCAGGAGGATGTACCAGGCGGTGGCGACCATCAGCAGGGGCACGACCCTGCCGTTGCGGCCGTAGATGACCTGGACCTGGTGGAAGAGCTCGCCGATCGCCATCACGGAGACGATCGAGGTGCCCTTGAAGAGGGAGATGACCTCGTTGGCTGCGTTCGGCAGGATCGACCGCATCGCCTGCGGCAGTACGATCCGCCGGGCCTGCCGCAGCTTGGGGATGCCGAGTGCGGCCGCGGCCTCCAACTGCCCGCTGTCCACGGCCAGTACGCCACCGCGCACGATCTCGGCGGCATAGGCGGCCTGGTGCAGTGCGAGCCCGAGGACCGCCGCGCTCATCGCCCCGACGAGCCCCATGGTGTCGAAGGAGAAGAAGCCGGGCCCGAAGGGGATGCCGAACTGCAGCTCCTTGTAGAGGTAGGCGAGGTTGAACCAGAAGAGCAGCTGCACGATGAGCGGGATCGACCGGAAGGCCCAGATGTAGGCGAACGCCACCGACTTCAGGAGCGGGCTCGCGGACAGCCGCATGAAGGCGAGCCCGTGCACGAACTGCGCGAGGAGTACGGCGGTCGCGGCGACCGCGGCCCAGCGCCAGGGGTGGCGTACGGGCACCACTTTCAGGGTGCCGTAGTCCTCAGGGTCCGCGACGGTGGGTGGTGGTGGTGGTGCTTTGTCGACAGGTGGATCGCTGGTCAGCGACATGGGGTCCTCACATCCGTACGTACAAAAAGGGGTGGGCTCAGCCCTCGGCTCAGGCCCCTCGGGTCAGGCCCTCAGGGCTCAGTTGCGCGCGACAGGACAAGTCGCGCAGAAAGCCGAGCGCGGCCCGCGCGGTGGCGTCGTTCTGCCGGAAGGCCGGTCCGCCCGTGCGCGGCCGGGTGAAGGCGCCGCCCGCCCGGGCGGTGGTGTGCGGCCCGAGCGCGAAACGGCGTGGATGCGGCCGGCCGTCGCGGTCGAGCACCCGGCCGTCCTCGGGATCCACCGAGAGGAGTCCGGTGGGTGTCGCTGCCGCGCCGTCCGCGTACAGCGCGCGCAGCAGCGGGCTGCGGGTGCGCTCCAGCGAGGGCTCGGGCAGCCGCGCCTCGACCAGCGCCCGGGCCTCGATCCACTCCCCCGGCACACTGGCGCTGCCCGCCCGGAAGATCCCCCGTTCCTCGTCGGCCTCGACGGTGATGCCCGCGCCGAGGAAGCGGACGACGCCTGCGCGGGACAGGGCGAGCAGCTGGCGCAGCCGAGGCCCGGGCGGACCGGATGCGAGATAGCTGAAGAAGCCGTGCCACCAGCCGCCGATGTCGCCGAGCCGGATCAACTGCCCGTAGACGGAGAGCAGTCCGAGGAAGACGGCGAGGTCCTCGCTGTGGGCGGGGTCGTGGCGTCGGTCGAGGTCGGCGGTGATGTAGCTGCGCAGTCCGTCCTGGAGTGCGTCGTACGAGCCGAAGCGCACGCCGTCGAGCGGATGGTCGAGCGCTTCGAGGTCGAGACGGTCGGCCGGGTCGGGGACTGAGGCGGCGACGAGCGTGTGCAGTTCCGGGCTGCCCGGCTCGGCGGTCGCGTACTTCTCCTCGAAGTCGGGCCAGTTGACCGAGGTGCGCTCGGGGTGGGCGGTGAAGAGCCGGTGGTAGTGGGCGTAGCCGAGTTCCTTGTCGACCAGGGGCCACACGTCGCGGCGGAAGTCGATGGCGGGACGGCTGAGGAGTGCGTCCACCTGGGCGGGGCCGAAGAAGCGTGGCAGCGGGGGCCGTTCACCCTGCGGGTCGTAGCCGATCTTGGAGTGATAGGGGACACCGCGCCGCGATCCGACGTACAGGACCGGCTCCCGGCCCGATGCCACATACTCGCCGTTCTCGTACCGTCCGCCGCGGCCTTCGGTGAGCAGGACCATCAGATCGATGAAGGCCAGTCCGAAGCCGCGGACGATGACGGGCTCGCCTGCCGGAAGGCCGTCGAGGTCACTGTCCGCGGTGAAGTCCGGCGGCAGATGGAGCAGTCGCCGACGCCGTGCGAAGTCGGCCAACTGCTCTTGTTCATCGTCGAGTTCGGCGTCGAGGTGGCCGAGCGTGAGCACCACGAGATCGGCGGTCAGCGGCTCGGGGCGGCCTTCGAGCCGGACCTGTTGGCGGCCTCCCTGCGGTCCGTCGACACGCAGGGCGTGCGCCCGGTGCTCATGGACGGTGACGGACGGCGGCAGCGCGGCCACCGCCTTCTCGTACACCCAGCGCAGATACTCCCCCTGCTGCTGTCTGCTGGGAAAACTCTGGCCTTCGAGATCCGCCCACTCGGCGAGGGTGGGCCCCGGCAGGACGGGTCCGTTCAGCGCCACCGTGTCGTCGGTGAACATGGTGACGTCCTCGGCCATAGAGTTCATCCACAGCAGCGGGGACTGTTCCTCGCGCCATATACGGCCGCCGCCGGGCGGGTGCGGGTCGACGAGATGGATGTCCAGGGGCTGGTCGCCGTACGTCTCGGCGGTGTTGGCGGCGAGCCGCTCCAGGAGACCGGTCCCCCGCGGACCGGCCCCGACGATCACCAGGGAGCGGCTCATCGCGCAACCACCGAGCCGCGCGCGTAGTACTTCTCGACGTAGTGCTGTCCGACGCTGAGCAGCGAGGTCACCACGACGTACCAGATGGTGGCGACGAGCAGCAGCGGGACGACCTGGTAGGTGCGGTGGTAGACGAGCTGCACCGAGTAGAGCAGATCCTGTACGGCGATGACGCTGACGATCGATGTGCCCTTCAGGGTGCCGATGAGCATGTTCCCGGCCGGCGGCACGATGGAGCGCATGGCCTGCGGAAGCACGATCCGGCGAAGCCTGCGCCATCGTCCGAGGCCGAGCGATTCGGCGGCCTCGATCTGTCCGCGTTCGACGGAGAGGATGCCGCCGCGCACCACTTCGGCGGCGTACGCGGCTTCGTGGAGTGTGAGCCCGATGATCGCGATGGTGACCGGGCCGAGCAGGTTGACCGTCCTGACGCCGAGGATCTGCGGGTAGAGCGCTCCGATGTTGAACCAGAACAGCAGCTGCACGAGGATCGGAGTCGAGCGCAGCAGCCAGGTGTATCCCCAGCTGACGTTGCGCAGAACGGGGTTGGCCGACAGCCGCATCACGGCGAGGAGCGTGCCGAGGGCGAAGCCCAGCACCATGACGACCGCAGTCAGCCAGAGGGTGAGGCCGAGGCCGCGCAGTACGGACGCGGAGGTGAAGTAGTCACCGACGACGCCCCACTGGAACGCGTCATTGCGTACGACGGAGCTGACGGCGCCCGCGAGAAGCAGCAGGACGACAACTGCCGCTGCCCACTGGCCCGTTCGGCGTACGGGCACGATGCGCGGATATACGGCGTCGGTCTTGGCGGGCGGGGCCGCGGACGATTCGGGGAGGGTGTCGGTGGACACAGCCATGCGAAGGCTCCGTGGATGCAGAGATCGAACACGGGAATGCCTTCACCGAAAAAGCAACGTGGACCGAGCCCCTCAGCACGATCCGTCTCCGAGGCTAAGCGGTCGGCACGGCTCACTGTCAAGCCTGTCCAGACTGTGAGCCGTAAGTCTCACGGCAGTTGACGAAGAAACGGATGCCTGTTCCACTTAGCTCATGCATTCGCAGCAGTGGCTGGTCACGCGCTCCCACATCGACTTCGGTCGAGTGTGGTCCTCGTCCTGTTGAGCTGACCCCGCTGCTTCTTCTGTCGGCGCGCCTTCGCGCCGTTTTCTGACATTTCTCGCTTTCGCGCCTTCACCTCACAGCATCGCGTATCACTCCCCTCGCCTCACCCTGGTTCCTTCTGCCTGCTCGAAAGAAGGGCACGCATGACGTTCACCCCGAGCCGTGGTTCCGCGCTGTCCGTACACCGGACCACGGTCGAAGACCCTCTGGCCCGTCCGCTCCTCGTTGAGCTGGCGTACGAGTACAGCAGTCGGTACGGCTCCACCTTCGACAGCACGCTCACCGAGCTGGAGCAGTACCCGTCCGAGGAGTTCGCTCCGCCCGGCGGTGCGTTCCTGCTGCTCCTGGAGCAGGGCCGGCCGGTCGCCGGAGGCGCATACCGCCGCTACGACACGAGCACCGCCGAACTGAAGAGGATCTGGACGCACTCCGCGCACCGCCGCCGTGGCCTCGCCCGGCGCGTACTGCGCGCGCTCGAACGGGAGGCCGCCAACCGCGGCTACTCCCGGATCCATCTGACCACCGGCCCGCGCCAGCCCGAGGCCAAGGGCCTCTATCTGGCCACCGGATACCGCCCGCTCTTCGATCTGTCCGCAGATCCGGAGTCGATCGGCCCACTGCCGTTCGAGAAGCACCTGGAGACCCACGCCTCATGAGCAGGACACGCCACGCCGTCGCCTTCGCGCTGATCAGAGGACGGCAAGACCGTCGCGGGCCAGGACATCGACTTCGCCGAGGCCGCCGCCAAGGTGCTCGGCCTGAAGCTGAAGCGTGAGGTGGCCAGCTTCGAGGCGATCCTGCCCGCGCTGGGCAGCGGCAAGTACGACCTGGGCACCGGCAACTTCGGCGTCACCGACGAGCGCCGCAGGACCATCGACTTCGTTACCTACATCAATGACGGCCAGGGCTTCGCCGCGCTCAAGAGCAGCAGGCTGACGAAGATCTCGGACTTCACCGACCTGTGCGGCCTCAATGTCGCGACCGGGGCGGGCACCACCTTCGAGGCGTCCCTGGAGAAGAACAAGGGCCGCTGCTCCGAGGCGGGCAAGAAGCCGTACAAGGTCCAGACCTACGCCGAGACGGGCGCGATCTGGATCTCCCTCCAGCAGGGCCGCAGCGATGTGGTGATGAGCACCATCAACGGGCTGCGCTACGCCGTGACCCAGCATGTCGAGTCTCAGTTGATGGTTGACGGGTTGGCGTCGGGTGATGCTTGACGTCTTCCCTAGACGATCTTCCGGCGATTGTGTTCGCCGGACTTGC
>NZ_JBEXEX010000042.1:0-64590 GCF_040606445.1 Streptomyces sp. NPDC005408
TTGCGATGCTCCCCCGTAGCCCTTCGGGCACGGGAGGTGCCCCCATCGCCAGACCCCGCTCCCTCATCCGGCCTGATCGACCGGACAGGACCTAGAGGAAGGTGCGGCCCTCGCCCCGGTACGTCGGCGCCGTACCGATCACGCGGTCGCCCTCGATCAGCTGCAGCGTGTCGAAACGCTCGCACAGCTCCCCGGCCTTGGCATGCCGGAACCACACCTTGTCGCCGATCAGCAGATCGTCGGCGGGGGAGCCGAGCAGCGGGGTCTGAACCTCGCCCGGTCCCTCCTGCGGGTCGTAGCGCAGCCCCTCCGGGAGATACGGGACGGGCAGCCGGTCCGCGCCCGCGGCGCCCGAAGCCGGGTACCCGCCGCCGAGCACGGTCACCACGCCCACGCCGGGCCTGCGCACCACGGGCTGGGCGAACAGTGCGGCCGGACGACCCGTGAACGACGTGTAGTTGTCGAACAGCCGCGGGACATACAGCCCGGAACCCGCTGCGATCTCGGTCACCGCGTCCTCGGCCGCCGTGTGCTGGACGCTGCCGGTGCCGCCGCCGTTCACGAACTCCAGGTCCGGCGTCACCGCCCGCACCGCACGCACCACGGCCGCCCGCCGCTCGACCAGCTCCTTGCGCGCGGCCGCCTGCATCAGCCTGATCGCCCGCGAGCGCACCGGACGGCCCGCGAGGGAGTCGCCGACGCCCGCCACATGCCCCTCGTACGCCATGAGCCCCACCAGCCGGAAGCCCGCGCGGCGCGCGATCGACCGGGCGAGCTCGGCCAGCTGGGCGGGCTCGCGCAGCGGCGAACGGCGGGCCCCGATGCGTACGCGACCGCCCAGCAGCTGCAGCGCGGTGTCGAGTTCCAGACAGACCCGGATCTCCTCCTTGCCGCCGGCGCGTGAGCGGTCGATCAGCTCGAGGTGCGCCGCGTCGTCGACCATCACGGTCACCGCGGCCGCGAGCTTGGGGTCGGCCGCGAGCTCCGCGTACCCGCCCCGGTCCGCGGACGGATAGGCCAGCAGTACGTCGTCGAACCCGGCCCGCGCCAGCCACAGCGACTCGTCCAGCGTGAAGGACATGATCCCCGCGAACCCGTCCCGCGCCAGGACCCGCTCCAGCAGGGCCCGGCAGCGGACGGACTTGCTCGCCACCCGGATGGGCTTTCCGCCCGCCCTGCGCACCAGATCGTCGGCGTTGGCGTCGAACGCGTCGAGATCGACGACCGCGAGCGGCGCATCGAGATGGGCAGTGGCCCTGTCGTAGCGGGCCCGGTCAGCGGCACGGGGAGTCATGGCCCGAGCTTGCCAGACCGGATTACCGCAGGGTAGGGGGATGTTCTGGGCAGATCCGCCCGGACCCCCGGTCTCGTTGCCGCGGGGCGCGTTCCAGCCCGTAGAGTGACGCACACGCGGTGACGAACGGGCCTGCCCCGAAAGGCGATCCGCTGGGTGTACGCGGACCAGGAACAGGGGGGCGGGATGAGCACGGAGGCGCAGCGCCCTTCCGGCCCGTCCTCGTCTCAGCCCGACGACGGGGAGACGACGCCCGGGGGTGCACTGGTCCCGCCGGAGACGGCTCCGAGGGAGCCCCGCATCTCGGGCATCGCGAAACTCCTGCCCCCGGACCCGCCGAGGGACGGCGCCCGCCCCGAGGCCGGCGAGGGAGCCCGCCGCCGTGCGCCGTCGACGCCGGTCCCGCCGGCGGACGGCCGCCGCGGCGTTACTGACGGCGCCGGGCGCCCTGCGCCGTCGACGCCGGTCCCGCCCGCGGACGGGCGTCCCGGTGGTACTGACGGTGCCGGTCGCCCTGCATCGGCCACGCCGAGTGCGCCCGCGGACGGGCGTCTCGATGCCGACCGGCGTCCCGCGCCTGCGGACGGCACCCGGCGCCCCGCCGCCGCGCGCCCGGCGGTGCCCCCGAGCGGCGGCCCCCGGTCCGCACCCGCTGCCCGCGCCGACGCGCCGGCGCCGAGCAGCGTTCCGAGCGTGCCCGCCGGCATACCCCCGCGTCCCGACGTACCGCCCGTCGCGCCCGTCGAGACCACCACCCGGCTGCGGCCCGTCGCCGCGCCCCGCTCCACGCCCCCCGGCGGCCGCCCCGCCTCCGTGCCCCTGCCGCCCGAAGCTCCGCCGCGGCCCGTCGCCCCGCCCGCCCGGCGCAGGCCCGTCGGCTCCGTCGACCTCACCCCGCAGCCCGGCGCACGCCCCCCGCACCCCGGGCCCGCCACGTACTCCTGGGTGCCGCCGGAGACCCCGGTCGAGATGACCACCCGGCTCCGTCCCGTACGGACCCGGCACCCCGCGCGGACCATAGGCGCGCTCGCCTGCGTCGTCCTGGGCCTCGGGCTGATCGGCGGCGCAGCCACCGGCAGCTGGCTGACCGGCGACTCGAGCGCGGACCCCACCGCCCGCACGGGATACACCGAGACCCGCACGCTGTGGCACAGCGTCCCCGTGGACACGCTCTTCCCCCGCACCCTCAAGGGCGAGGGCGCCGGCCCCGGCGGCGCGGACCGGGTCTGGACCCGGATCGCCGTCGCGCCCGACAGTGCCTGCGCACCCGCACTCGACCCGCTGCTGGTCAAGACGCTCCAGCCGGTCGGCTGCGTCCGAGTGCTCCGCGCCACCTACACCGACGCCACCGCCACCAGCGTCACGACGGTCGGCATGATCTTCACCGAGGCCGACGCGGAAGCGATGGGCGCGCTCAACTCCCGTTTCACCGAGCAGGGTCTCGACGAGCGCCCCGATCTCATGCCCCGCACCCTCCCGGCCAAGGGCACCGTCGCCGCCGGCTTCGGCGACCGGCAGCGCGCGAGCTGGACGGTCAGCGTGCTGACCGAGATGCCCGTCGTCGTCTACGCGGTGTCCGGCTTCGCCGACGGACGCACCGTCACCGACCCGCAGCCCGCCGCCGAGGCCAAGGCGGACGGCGCCACCTCCGCACCCGCCCAGGCGGGCCTCGGCCACGAGGCGAGGGGTATCGCGGACCGTATAGAGGGCGGTCTGCGCAAGTCCGTCAGCACGGCCACGGAGAAGCCCGAATGAACCGCCGCCACAGCGCCGTCGGCGGTCGCCGCCACCGCATCGCCGCGACCCTCGCGGCCGCCTCCTTCGCCCTCCTGCCGGCGACGCCCGCGCACGCGGACGGCATCCGGGCCCAGCAGTGGGGCCTCGACGCCCTGCACACCGACCAGGCCTGGAACACCACCAAGGGCAAGGGCATCACCGTCGCCGTCCTCGACACGGGAGTCGACGCGAGCCACCCCGACCTGGCGGGCTCTGTCCTGCCCGGCAAGGACTTCATCGGCTTCGGCGCGCAGCAGGGCGACCGTGCCTGGGCCCGCCACGGCACCGCGATGGCGGGCATCATCGCCGCCCACGGCCATGGCCTCGACGATGAGGAAGGCGTCATGGGGATCGCCCCCGAGGCCAGGATCCTCCCCGTCCGAGTCATCCTCGAAGGCACGGACAAGGCCCGCGAGAAGGCCCGCAACACGCGCGGCACGGCCCTCGCCCAGGGCATCCGCTGGGCCGCCGACCAGGGCGCCGACGTCATCAACCTCTCGCTCGGCGACGACAGCGAGTCCGCGCACCCGGAGCCCGGCGAGGACGCCGCCGTCCAGTACGCACTCGCCAAGGGCTCCGTCGTGGTGGCGTCGGCGGGCAACGGCGGCGAGAAGGGCGACCACATCTCGTACCCCGCGGCCTACCCGGGCGTGATCGCCGTGACGGCCGTCGACCGCTTCGGCACGCACGCCGCGTTCTCCACCCGCCGCTGGTACGCCACCGTCAGCGCCCCCGGCGTCGACATCGTCATAGCCGACCCCGACCGGAAGTACTACCAGGGCTGGGGCACCAGCGCCGCCTCCGCCTTCGTCTCCGGCGCGGTCGCCCTGGTGCGCGCCGCCCACCCCGGTCTCACCCCCGCCCAGATCAAGAAACTCCTCGCCGACACCGCCCGCAACGGCCCCAAGGGCGGGCGTGACGACGCCAAGGGCTACGGCAGCGTCGATCCGGCCGCAGCGATCAAGGCGGGCGCGAAGCTGCGCGCCGCGGATCTGAAGGCTGCATCCGCCGGGTACAGCAAGCCGTACTTCGGACCCGGCCCCGCCCGCGCGGACAAGGCCTCGGAACCGGCCGGCTGGCTCGCCCCGCTCGCGGGCGGCCTCGGTGCGCTGGTACTGGCGGGCGCGGTCGTGCTCTGGCGCGGCGGCCGGATCAGAGGAACCTGACCACCCCGGCGGCTGGATCAGAACGACCTGACCGCGGCGGCTGGATCAGAACGACCTGACCGCGGCGGCCCGGTCAGAGTGACCCGACCGCCTTCCGCGCCGCCGCCTCGACGAGCGCGATGCCCGCCTCCTTCGTCGCGTGCCCGTCGGAGAGGACCGCGACCAGGCAGACACCGCCGTCCACCGAGACCCGTCCGATGCTGTTGATGTCCCACAGCCCGGTCGCGGTCCGCGGCATCCAGCCGTTCTTGAGCGCCCAGCCGCTTCCGGCCGCCGACACCCCCCAGTCCTGATCCGTCGAGATCTGCTGCATCAGCCCCTGCAGATACGTACGGGACGCCTCGCTCAGCACCGAGTCCATACCGAACACTGCCTGAAGCAGGGCGAGTTGATCGCGGACCGTGGTCTGCGTCAGCCCCCATGCGTCCGCCCCGGCCGTCTCGCCGAGACCGAGCCGCCCATTGGCCGCGTCGAGACCCCGGGCCCCACCGATCGTCTGCCAGAGCGCCGTGGCCGCTGTGTTGTCGCTGAGCCGGATCATGGCGGACGCCCGGGTCTTCTCCGTGGCGGTGAGTGAACGCCCCACGTCCTGAGCCCCCAGCAGCAGAGCGGCCAGGATGTCGACCTTGACGATGCTCGCGGTGTCGTACGTCTCGTCGCCGTACACCGCGCTCCGCCCGCTCCCGGTGTCGAGCACGGCGACCGACAGCGACGCGTCGGACTGCCCGACGACCGGCTGGACCGCGGCGGCCAGCACCGTATCGAGATCCACGGCGGCCTCCGCGGCTTGGGGATCGAGAGTCCCCGACGGGGACGCAGACGGTGCAGCCGACGATACGGCGCCGGGCGCGGCGTGCGGGGAGCGCCCGAGGGAGTACGCACCTGCGGCGACCGAACCGGTCACCAGGACCGCCGTCGTCACCGCCGCGAAGACGACGGATCTGCGGACTCGGGCTCGGTGGCGAGGAGGCATGGGCCGGACGCTAGGAACCGTGCCTGGGAAGGGCCTGTGCCCAGCCTTCGGGTCCGGTGAGAAAACGCCCGGGCCGGTGCGGCTAGGCTCGTCGCGTGGCGCTCAAGAACATTCCCGACTCCGGTTTCTCCGACGACGACGGCACCGCCGATCCACGGCTGACGGCCGCCCTCGCCGCCTGGTCCGCGGACCGTACGGCGGAGGGACCGGTGCTCGAAGCCCTCAAGGAGGCCCGGCTGCTCGTCCCCGTCGTCGCCGTCCTCGGCGAGGTCGAGGAGGACGAGAACGGTCTGCGCCGCGAGAAGACCAGCGACATGGCCGTGCCCACCCTGACGGCGGGCGACCGCCGGGCGCTGCCCGCCTTCACCTCGATCGCCTCGCTGGCCCGCTGGGACCCCGAGGCCAGGCCCGTCGCCGTACCGCTCCACCAGGCGCTCCAGGCAGTCGCGCACGAGAAGGCCGACACCCTCGTGCTCGACCTGGCCGGGCCCGTCACGTATCAGCTGACCGGCCGCGCGCTGCTCGCCCTGGCCGAGGGCCGCACCAGTGCCGACCCGCTGGACGACCCGGCCGTCACGACGGCGGTTCGGGACGCGGTCGCCGCCGAGCCCGCGGTGCTCCGCGCCCATCTGGGCCCGGGCGGCGCGGACGGGACCCTCGCTCTGGTTCTCGCCGCGGACGCGGTCCCGGCCCAGGCGGCCCGCCGCGTCGCCGAGGCGCTGGCGGCCGACGACGTACTGAGGGCCCGCCTGGTGCGGGGCCTCGACCTGGCACTGCTGCCGGCCGAGGCGACGCTTCCGGGCGAGCCCCTGTTCGTACGGGATTGAAAACCGGGACTCAGCCGTACACCGGCCCGGTGTACTTCTCGCCCGGCCCCTGGCCCGGCTCGTCCGGGACCAGCGAGGCCTCGCGGAATGCCAGCTGCAGCGACTTCAGTCCGTCCCGCAGCGGCGCCGCGTGGAAGGAGCTGATCTCCGTCGCGCTCGCGTCCATCAGACCGGCCAGCGCGTGTACCAGCTTCCGGGCCTCGTCCAGGTCCTTGTGGTCGGCGCCGTCCTCGGTCAGGCCGAGCTTCACGGCGGCCGCGCTCATCAGATTCACCGCGACCGTGACGATGACCTCGACGGCGGGGACCTCGGCGATGTCGCGGGTCATGTCGTCGAAGTCGGGGGACTCATTGGGTGTGGTCGCGTCACTCATGACGCACACGATATGCCCCGCCGCTCCAGGTCCCGCCCCGGCCACCGGTTAGCCCGTTCCGGCCAGAGCTGCTAACCTTGTGTAACGACCGGCTGGGCACCTGTGTGCCCGGCCCACAAGTGGAGGCTCCGATCTCCCACCTGGCTGTCCTCCGGGACGGCGGGTCACCGGTCTGGTGGCGCCCATCGTTCCGTACGGACGATGGAGTCACCTGATAAGCCCCGCGGTAGCACGCGGCGGTGTTCCGGTATTCCAGGAGCTTCCGCCTGTGTCCCGTCCGGGGCATTTTTCACGTTCCGGTGCGGTTGGTCTTACGAAACAGACGTTACACGGCTGCCTGCCAGCCAGCCGTGTGGTGCTACCGAGGAGGATCCATCAGCGCCGAGCCCCGCATCAACGACCGGATTCGCGTTCCCGAAGTGCGACTTGTCGGTCCCAGCGGCGAGCAGGTCGGGATTGTTCCGCTTGCCAAGGCCCTTGAGCTTGCTCAGGAGTACGACCTCGACCTCGTCGAGGTGGCGGCGACCGCCCGCCCGCCCGTGTGCAAGCTCATGGACTACGGGAAGTTCAAGTACGAGTCGGCCATGAAGGCCCGTGAGGCGCGCAAGAACCAGGCGCACACGGTCATCAAGGAGATGAAGCTCCGGCCGAAGATCGACCCGCACGACTACGACACCAAAAAGGGTCACGTCGTGCGGTTCCTCAAGCAGGGCGACAAGGTCAAGATCACGATCATGTTCCGTGGTCGTGAGCAGTCCCGCCCCGAGCTTGGCTTCCGCCTGCTGCAGCGTCTCGCTTCCGATGTCGAGGACCTCGGATTCATCGAGTCGAACCCCAAGCAGGACGGCCGGAACATGATCATGGTTCTTGGCCCGCACAAGAAGAAGACCGAGGCCATGGCCGAGGCACGTGAGGCTCAGGCCGCCCGCAAGGCGGAGCGCCAGGGCCACGCACACGAGGAGACCTCGGACGAGGCCGCCGAGGCTCCGGCCGAAGCCCCCGCCGAGACTTCCGAGGCGTGACCTGAGGGGTGCCATCCAGGCGCCCAGGGTCCCGCCCGGAACCACAAACCAAGATCTGACGCTCCGCAGTCCGGTGTCCGCACCGGGGAGCGCCACTGACGAGGAGATAACGGCGCGATGCCGAAGAACAAGACGCACAGCGGTGCCAAGAAGCGCTTCAAGATCACCGGCTCCGGCAAGGTGCTCCGCGAGCGCGCCGGCAAGCGCCACCTGCTCGAGCACAAGCCGTCCACACTGACGCGCCGCCTCACCGGCAACGCCGAGATGTCGAAGCCGGACAGCAAGACCATCAAGAAGCTTCTCGGCAAGTGACGTCGGGCCCCCGGTGACGGGGGCGCGACGCCGAGACCGGGACCTATACGTTTCCGGGCCGTGTGAGTCCAACCACGGCCCCGCTACAAGGAGTTAACAAGTGGCACGCGTCAAGCGGGCAGTCAACGCCCACAAGAAGCGCCGGGCAATTCTCGAGGCCGCCAGCGGTTACCGCGGTCAGCGTTCGCGCCTGTACCGCAAGGCCAAGGAGCAGGTCACCCACTCCCTGGTCTACAACTACAACGACCGCAAGAAGCGCAAGGGCGACTTCCGTCAGCTGTGGATCCAGCGCATCAACGCCGCTGCCCGCCAGAACGGCATGACGTACAACCGCCTCATCCAGGGTCTGAAGGCCGCCAACATCGAGGTGGACCGCAAGATCCTGGCCGAGCTCGCGGTCAACGACGCCAACGCGTTCGCGGCGCTCGTCGAGGTTGCGCAGAAGGCGCTGCCGAGCGACGTCAACGCCCCGAAGGCCGCCGCCTGATCTTCCAGGCCGCAGTTCTTCTGCCGGACCCGCAGGCCCTGCGCCTGCGGGTCCGGTCTGTTCCCGGACCCCTCTCGTACGTAGGAAAAGCGAGCCGCAGACCATGGGCACTCCTGAGCTGATCTCCCCGCGATCCCCGCGCGTCACCGCCGCGCGGCGGCTCGCCAGGCGCGCCTTCCGGGGCAAGGAGCGCCTGTTCATCGCCGAGGGACCGCAGGCAGTGCGCGAGGCCGTCGCCCACCGCGGCCCGAGTGGTGAGCCCACGCTGGTCGAGCTCTTCACCACCGTCGAGGCCGCCGAGCGGTACACGGACATCGTCGACGCCGCGCGGGACGCCGGAGCACGGGTGCACCACGCCTCCGACGCGGTGCTCGCCGAGGTGTCGCAGACCGTCACCCCGCAAGGGCTCGTCGGCGTCTGCCGCTTTCTCGACTCACCCTTCGAGGAGATCCTCGCGGCCGGGCCGAAGCTGGTGGCCGTGCTCGCGCACGTACGCGACCCCGGCAACGCCGGGACGGTGCTGCGCTGCGCGGACGCCGCCGGCGCCGACGCCGTCGTCCTCACCGACGCCTCCGTGGACCTGTACAACCCCAAGTCCGTGCGCGCTTCGGTCGGTTCGCACTTCCATCTGCCCGTCGCCGTCGGTGTCCCCGTGGAACGGGCGGTGCAGGGGCTGCGCGACGCCGGAGTGCGCGTACTGGCCGCCGACGGTGCGGGCGACGACGACCTGGACGACGAGCTGGACGCGGGCACCATGGGCGGACCCACCGCGTGGATCTTCGGCAACGAGGCCTGGGGGCTCCCGGAGGAGACCCGCGCGCTCGCCGATGCCGTCGTGCGCGTACCCATCCATGGAAAGGCCGAAAGTCTGAACCTCGCGACCGCCGCAGCCGTATGCCTCTATGCCTCGGCGCGCGCCCAGCGCGCAGGGGGTACTCACTGAGCTTGAGTACTCGCTCAGGGGGTCCGCTCCGTCACATGTAGCTAGTAGGGTGACGGGCTCGGGGGCCCACTGCGCCGGCGGAGAGGTGGGGTACGGGGATGGCTGTCGGGACGAGCAGGCCCGCGGAGACACACGGGGCATTGCTGTGCCATTCCGGCGGCCCCGAGGTGTTCGGGATAGACCCCGACGACCTCCCCGACGGCCTTGTCGTCGCCGACGAGACCGGCCGGGTGATCTGCTTCAACGACGCGGCCGCGAAGATCACAGCCGTGGCCAAGGGCGACGCGCTCGGATACCCCCTGGAGCACGCGCTGCCGCTGGAGGACCTCAAGGGCCGCCGCTGGTGGACGCTGACCGATCCGTACGGAGGACTGACCACCCGCGTCGGCCAGCCCGAGCGCAATCTGCTGCTGCCCGGCGGCCGTGAGGTCCTCGTCTCCGCCCGCTATGTGCGCGAACACCCCACCGGGCCGATACGCCGCCTCGTCATCTGCCTGCGCGGCACCGAGGCCCGGCGCCGCACCGAACGCAGCCATGCCGAGCTGATCGCCACCGTCGCCCATGAGCTGCGCTCGCCGCTCACCTCCGTCAAGGGCTTCACGGCGACGCTCCTGGCCAAGTGGGAGCGCTTCACCGACGACCAGAAGCGGTTGATGCTGGAGACCGTCGACGCCGACGCCAACCGCGTCACCCGGCTCATCGCCGAACTGCTCGACATCTCCCGTATCGACTCCGGGCGGCTCGAAGTACGCCGCCAGCCCATCGACATCGCGGCCGCGGTCGGCCGGCACATCCAGGCGCACATAGCCAGCGGCCAGTCCCCCGACCGTTTCTTCGTACGCATTCAGCGGCAGCTGCCCGATCTGTGGGCCGACCCCGACAAGATCGACCAGGTGCTGGGCAATCTGCTGGAAAATGCGGTGCGCCACGGCGCCGGAACGGTCACCATCGAGGTGGCGCCGGCATCGGCGAAGGACGACGAGAAGGGTACGGCCGTCACCGTGAGCGACGAGGGCCCCGGCATCCCCGAGGAGTCGATGGGCCGCGTCTTCACCCGCTTCTGGCGGGGGAGCAAGCGCGGCGGCACGGGCCTGGGCCTCTACATCGTCAAGGGCATCGTCGAGGCGCACGGCGGGACGATCACCGTCGGCCGCGGACCCGGCGGCGGCGCCGAGTTCCGATTTATTCTGCCCGTGGGCGCCCCGGCCTATCTGGCCTAGGCAGCCCGCGGGCTCATCTGCCTCTCCACACCCCGTTAGACTCGACCTTTGGCACCTTTGCGTCCTCGGTCGACGAGCGGGGGCCCCAGCCAGCCCATCGGAAGTACGGGAAGAGATGTCCGCACCCAATAAGTCGTACGACCCTGTTGAGGTCGAGGCACTGAAACCGGAAGCGATCGAGCGCATGCGGGACGAGGCGCTCGCCGCCTTCGCCGCCGCGGGCGACCTCGAAGAGCTCGCGCACGCGAAGGTCGCGCACACCGGCGGTGCCTCGCCGCTCGCGCTCGCCAACCGGGAGATCGGTGCGCTGCCGCCGCAGGCCAAGGCCGAGGCCGGCAAGCGCGTGGGCCAGGCCCGCGGCGTCGTGAGCAAGGCCCTGGCCGCCCGCCAGGCCGAGCTCGAGGCCGAGCGAGACGCCCGGGTGCTCGTCGAGGAGGCGGTCGATGTCACGCTGCCCCACGACCGCGTCCCGGCCGGCGCCCGCCACCCGCTGACCACGCTGATGGAGCGCCTCGAGGACATCTTCGTGTCCATGGGGTACGAGGTCGCCGAGGGCCCCGAGGTCGAGGCGGAGTGGTTCAACTTCGACGCCCTGAACTTCGTGCCCGACCACCCCGCCCGGCAGATGCAGGACACCTTCTTCGTCCAGGGCCCCGATGGCACCACGGACGACGAATCCGGCATCGTGCTGCGTACGCACACCTCCCCGGTGCAGGCCCGCACGCTGCTCGACCGCGAGCCGCCGGTCTACGTCGTCGTACCGGGCCGCGTGTACCGCACCGACGAACTGGACGCGACGCACACTCCGGTCTTCCACCAGATCGAGCTGCTCGCCGTCGACGAGGGCCTGACCATGGCCGACCTCAAGGGCACCCTGGACCACATGGTCCAGGCGCTCTTCGGCCGGGACATGAAAACGCGGCTCCGCCCGAACTTCTTCCCCTTCACCGAGCCGTCCGCCGAGATGGACATGGTCTGTTACGTGTGCCGCGGCGAGTCCGTCGGCAACCCGGACCGGCCCTGCCGCACCTGCGGCAGCGAGGGGTGGATCGAGCTCGGCGGCTGCGGCATGGTCAACCCGAAGGTGCTCATCGCCACCGGCGTCGACCCCCAGAAGTACAGCGGATTCGCCTTCGGGTTCGGCATCGAGCGGATGCTGATGTTCCGCCACAACGTCGAAGACATGCGAGACATGGTCGAGGGTGACGTCCGGTTCACCCGGCCGTTCGGGATGGAGATCTGATGCGGGTCCCGCTTTCTTGGCTGCGGGAGTACGTCGACCTGCCGGCGACCGAGACCGGCCGTGACGTCCAGGCCAAGCTTGTATCCGCCGGCCTCGAGGTCGAGACCGTCGAGCCGCTCGGCGCCGGGCTCAAGGGCCCCCTCGTCGTCGGCAAGGTCCTCACCATCGAGGAGCTGACGGAGTTCAAGAAGCCCATCCGCTTCTGCACCGTCGACGTCGGCCAGGCCAACGGCACCGGCGAGCCGCAGGAGATCGTCTGCGGCGCGCGCAACTTCTCCGTCGGCGACAAGGTCGTCGTGGTCCTGCCGGGCGCCGTGCTGCCCGGTGACTTCGCGATCGCTGCGCGCCAGACGTACGGCAAGACCTCGCACGGCATGATCTGCTCCGGCGACGAGCTCGGCATGGGCGACGACGGCAGCGGCGGCATCATCGTGCTGCCGCCCCAGCACGAGGTCGGCACCGACGCGATCGAGCTGCTCGAACTCGTCGACGAGGTCCTCGACATCGCGGTAACGCCCGACCGTGGCTACTGCCTCTCGATGCGCGGTGTCGCCCGCGAGACCGCCATCGCCTACGGCCTGCCGCTGCGCGACCCGGCGCTCCTCGACGTCCCCGCCCCGAACTCGTACGGCTACGTGGTGAAGGTCGCCGACCCGATGGGCTGTGACCGCTTCACCGCGCGCACCGTTGTCGGCCTGGAGCCCGAGGCCCGCTCCCCGATCTGGCTGCAGCGCAGGCTGCAGAAGGCCGGGATGCGCCCGATCTCGCTCGCCGTCGACGTCACCAACTACGTGATGCTCGAGCTCGGCCAGCCGCTGCACGCCTACGACCGCTCCCGTCTCGACGGGCCGATCGGGGTGCGCCGCGCCGAGCCCGGCGAGAAGCTCACGACCCTCGACGGAGTCCAGCGGGTGCTTGACCCCGCGGACCTGGTGATCACCGACAACCGCGGGCCGATCGGGCTCGCGGGTGTCATGGGCGGCGCCAACACCGAGATCGCCGACCACGCCGACGAGGCCGGTGCCACCACCGAGGTCGTCATCGAGGCCGCGCACTTCGACGCGATCTCCATCGCCCGTACCGCCCGCCGCCACAAGCTGGCCTCCGAGGCGTCCAAGCGCTTCGAGCGCGGCGTCGACCCGCAGGCCGCGGCCGCCGCCGCGCAGCGGACCGTCGACCTGCTGGTGCTGCTCGCGGGCGGCACCGCCGAGGCCGGTGTCACGGAGATCATCGCGCCGTCCGCGCCCCGGACGATCGCCATGCCGGCGAACCACCCGGACCGCGTCGCGGGCGTCGACTACGGCCGTGAGACCGTCGTACGCCGCCTCCAGGAGGTGGGCTGCGACGTCTACGGGCAGGACGAGCTTGTCGTCACCGTCCCGTCCTGGCGTCCGGACCTCAACGAGCCGAACGACCTGGCCGAAGAGGTCATCCGGCTCGAGGGGTACGAGAACCTCCCCTCGACGCTGCCCAAGCCGCCCTCGGGCCGTGGGCTCACCGAGCGGCAGCGGCTGTACCGCCGCGTCGGCCGCGCGCTGGCCGGCGCCGGCTATGTCGAGGCGCTGAACTACCCGTTCATCGGCGAGCAGGTCCTCGACCAGCTCGACATCCCGGCGGACGACGAGAGCCGTCGGCTGGTCAAGCTGGTCAACCCGCTCTCCGACGAGGAGCCCGCGCTGCGCACGACGCTGCTGCCCGGGCTGCTCGGCGCGCTGCGCCGCAACGACGGCCGCGGCAGCCACGACCTGGCGCTCTTCGAGGCCGGCCTGGTCTTCCGGGCTCCCGAGCAGGAGGGCATCGCGGTACGGCTGCCGGTCCACCGCCGTCCGACCGACGAGGAGATCGCCGGTCTGAGCGGGGTGCTGCCGCTGCAGCCGCGCCATGTCGCGGTCGTGCTCGCCGGTGCGCGTGAGCAGGCCGGCTGGTGGGGCAAGGGCCGCCCGGCCGACTGGGCCGACGCGGTCGAGTCCGCCCGCACGGTCGCCCGCGAGGCCAGGGCCGAACTGATCGTCCGCCAGGGCCAGTACGGTCCGTGGCACCCGGGCCGCTGTGCCGAGCTGGCCGTGGTGATCGACGGAGTGGAGCAGACCGTCGGTTACGCCGGTGAGCTGCACCCGCGCGTGGTCAAGGCACTGCACCTGCCCGCGCGCAGCTGCGCGATGGAGCTGAACCTGGACCTGCTGGAGCAGGCGTCGCAGGGCGCGATCCAGGCTCCGCGGATCTCCACCTTCCCGGTGGCGACCCAGGATGTCGCGCTCGTCGTGGACGAGAAGGTTCCGGCCGCCGAGGTCGAGCGGGTGCTGACGGAGGGCGCGGGTGAACTCCTCGAGTCCATCCGGCTGTTCGACGTCTTCACCGGTGAGCAGATCGGCGAGGGCAAGAAGTCCCTGGCGTACGCGCTGCGGTTCCGTGCCCCGGACCGGACGCTGACGGTCGAGGAGTCATCGGCCGCGCGCGACGCCGCCGTCGCGCGCGCCGCCGAGCGCACCGGGGCGGTCCTGCGCGGTGCCTGACCGCATGTGACCTGCCGTGCCGCATGATGAGGGGCTCACCCGGACCACCGGGTGAGCCCCTCACTCATTCGGGTGAGAACGCGGGGGGACGTTCCCATGGGGCCCGATCGATCGACAGAATCGACGCGGCCGTAGGGGCCTGCCTGCGCGCCGGACAGGGCCTATGAGGGGACCATCCGCATGATCCGTTTCAGGTCTTGGGGTCCCTTTCCGGCCCCGCGGCGGGCGAGGGCAGCGCGTGCCGGCGACTCACGGATCAGGCGACTGCTGCCGCTGCTGCTTCCCGCGGCCTGGGGTGTGGCCGCCCTCGTCCGGAGGATCGGCTGGCCGCCCGAGCAGCCGGAGAGCTTTGTCCGGCGGATCGTCACCGCGGTCGTCTTCTTCGCCGTGGGCGCCGTACTTGTGCTGGGTATCTGGCGGGAGCTGAGCCGTGAGCTCAGGCGGGTCCGTGAAATCGCCCATGCCGCGCAGCGGGTGCTGCTGCGGCCGCTGCCACCGCGCCTGGACGGTCTGGCGCTCGCCGCCGGCCAGCTCTCGGTGAGCCGCGGGGCCGCGGTCGGCGGTGATCTGTACGAGGCGGTGGCCACGCCGTACGGAGTCCGGATCGTCATCGGTGATGTCCGCGGTCATGGCCTGGCCGCGATCGGGGCCGTCGCCGCGGTGCTCGGCAGCTTCCGGGAGGCCGCCTACGACGAGCCCGAACTGGGCGGTGTTCTCGGCCGGTTGGACCGGGCGGTTCAGCGGCATCTGCGGGAGCGGGCCAGGGACGAGCACCCGGCGGCGGGCGGGGGAGAGCCGGACTGCCCGTCGGCGGAGGAGTTCGTCACCGTACTGCTGCTCGAGATCAGTCCTGACGGAAGCCTGGTGGCTCTCAACTGCGGTCACCCCTGGCCCTATCGGCTGGGCCGCTGCGGTGTGTCGCCGCTTGCCTGTGTGGATCCGCTGCCGCCGGTCGGCCTGTTTCCGCTGCCCGCCGAGCTGCCGGTGCACCGGTGTGCGCGGCTGCTTCCCGGCGAGGCGCTGTTTCTGCACACGGACGGTGCTGCGGACGCGCGTGACGCGTCGGGGACGTTCTTCGCTCTGGAAGCCGTACTCGCCGAAGCGGCGCTCGGCTCGCCGGTCTCGCCCGCCGCCGTGATCACCACCGTGCACTCGCAGTTGCTGCGGCACACGGGCGGGCGGCTCGCCGACGACGTGGCGCTGCTGGTGCTGCGCAACGACCGGTCCCGGGTGCCGGCGCAGTGCGGGGACGCCACACTGCGCCGAACCCGGCGGGAACCCTCCAATCGCTAGCCGTCACCTGCAGCCATGTGCAGCGATCGGCAACCAAGGGATTGCCGTGCGGCCGGCGCCGCCCGCCCTGCCGCGGAGTGTCGGGCAGATCAGCAGGGCAGACGACGCGATTGAGGGCCGCCGCACTGTACGAGGGGGAGCCGGCGGCCCGGCCGCCTCTGTGAGAGGCATTTCAGTCAACCGGTGTGCGCAGTACGGCGGCAGAGCGCGCGCGGCACAGATCGGGGCACTCCGTTCACACCCCGTGCGAATCCCCCTACACTACGCTGATCCCACCGAGCCCACGGAGGGGCCGTATGCAGCCCAACACCCTGCTCGACGCCCTGCTCGACGAGGCGGGTATCTCCAACGCGGGCCTCGCCGCCCGCGTCAACCAGGCGGGCCGGGCAAGAGGCCTGTCACTGCGGTACGAACACACGGCCGTGGCACGGTGGTTGAAGGGGCAGCGTCCCCGCGGCCAGGTGCCCGACCTGATCTGCGAGGTCCTCGCGGGCCGGCTGCACCGGGCCATAACGCTCGGGGACATCGGCCTCGGAGTACCGGGCGAGTTGGTCACACCGCCCGGCTCGCCCCTGTCCGGCTTCGTGGAGCGCGCGACCGCACTGTGGCGCTCCGACGAACAGCAGCGGCCGCACATCATCGAGGCGCCCGCGGTCACCGGCACCCCCGCCGTGATGCCCGTATGGGAGTGGGAGAACCCGCCGGAGGACTCCGACGTCTCCCGCTCGGGCCAGACGCGCGTGAGCATGGCCGACATCAAGATGCTGCGGGCCGCCCGTGCGCACTACGAGCTGATGTACCGCAAGGCGGGCGGCATCGCGACCCGCGCCCGCATCGTCGGCTTTCTCAACGCCGAGACCGCGCCCCTGCTGCGCGGCGGCTACAGCGACGCGACGGGCCGCCAGCTGCACCGGGCGACGGGCGGTCTGGTGGCGGTCGCCGGTATCTGCGCGTACGACTCCGACGCGCACGGTCTCGCCCAGCGCTACTTCCATCAGGCGCTGCGGCTCGCAAAGGCCAGCGGCGACCGGGGACTTGGCGCGTATGTCATCGCGCTGCTGGTCAACCAGTCGCTGTACATGGCCGAGCACCGGCAGGCGGTGGCCTTCGCGGAGGCGGCGCTGCGGGCGGCCGGGCAGCAGATCACCCCCGCGCTGGCCGCCGATCTGTACGCGATGCAGGCGAAGGCCTATGCCCATCTCGGCGACGGCAGCAGCGCGTTGCGCTGCATCCGGCGGGCGGAGCTGGAGGCGGAGCGGATCCGTCCGGGGCATGAGCCCGACGAGACGGGTTACGTCCAGCCGGGCCTGGTGAACGTCCAGGTCGCGGAGGCCCTGCTGAGTCTCGGCGATCTGCCCGCGGCGCGCGAGCACGCCGCCGCGGCCGTCGACACTCCCGCGCACGACCGTGGCAGGGTCCACCGGCTCGCCATGCTCAGCCAGATCGAGCTGCGCCAGGGCGAGGTGGACCGGGCGGCGCACACGGCCGCGGAGATGGTGGAGCGGGCGAGGGGGATGGAGTCGCAGCGTCTGAGGGACCGGCTGCGCGCGGTGCGTGAGCATCTCGTGGCGAGCGGTTGCACCAATGCAAACGAGGCGGCCGAACTCATCGACGGGGCACTGCGCGTTCCCCTCTGACCCGGCTCCTGCTGCGATATTGCCATCTACTTGTCGGAAGGTGGCAGAAAAGTGCAGTGGACGAACTTAAGCGAACGAACTGTGTATGAAAACCGCTGGTTCAGGGTCAACCTGGCCGACGTCATGCTCCCCGACGGCCGGCACCTGGACCACTTCCTCATCCGGCTGCGCCCGGTCGCCGTCGCGACCGCGGTGAACCGGGCCAACGAGGTGCTGATGCTCTGGCGGCACCGCTTCATCACCAACACCTGGGGCTGGGAACTCGCCGCAGGGGTCGTCGAGGACGGCGAGGACATCGAGGCCGCGGCCGCCCGGGAGATGGAGGAGGAGACGGGCTGGCGCCCGGGCCCCCTCCAGCACCTCATGACCGTCGAGCCGTCCAACGGCCTCACCGACGCCCGGCACCATCTCTACTGGTCCGAGGACGCCACGTACATCGGGCACCCCGAGGACGACTTCGAGTCCTCGCGCCGCGAATGGATACCGCTCAAGCTGGTCCCCGACATGATCGCCCGCGGTGAGGTCCCGGCCGCCAACATGGCGGCCGGGCTGCTGATGCTCCACCATCTTCGCCTGGGCTGACGGCCCCGGGCAGCCGGCCGGCCTCGGCGGCTACTGGCCGAGCGCCTGCCAGACCGCGACTGCAAGCGCTCCGAGCGCGGTCAGCGCAGCCACGGCGGGCAGCGGCCACCTGGCGTGCTCGAGTGCCCCGACGCGTGCGGCCAGATCGGTGAGATCCCTGTCGATCTGGTCGTTGCGCTGTGCGAGCAGGGCCAGATGCCCGTCGATACGGGCGAGGCCGACGTCGAGGCAGCGGCGTAACTCGGCGAACTCCTCGACGACCACTAAATGATCAGGGTCGGTGGTCACGGATTCAACTCCTCTTCGGAAGGTTGTACTGCGGACCCTTGACTGAGCGGAACCGAGTCAACTCTCCCTGGTAGGAGGGCGGGAGCGTGTGCGCACGGCATATGCGGGCACGCCCCGCACACTCCGTGTGAATCAGGAGTACGGATAGAACCCGGAGCCCGACTTGCGGCCGAGGCGACCCGCGTCCACCATCCGCTGCAGCAGCGGGGGAGCGGCGTACAGCGGCTCCTTGAACTCCGCGTACATGGAGTCCGCGACCGAGGCGACGGTGTCCAGACCGATCAGGTCGGAGAGCTTCAGCGGACCCATCGGGTGGGCGCAGCCCAGCTCCATGCCGTTGTCGATGTCCTCGCGGCTGGCGATACCCGACTCGAACATCCGGATCGCGGAGAGCAGATACGGGATGAGCAGGGCGTTGACCACGAAGCCCGAGCGGTCCTGGGCGCGGATCGGGTGCTTGTCGAGCACCTGCTGCACCACTGCCTCGGAGCGCTTGATCGTCTCCTCGGAGGTGGTGAGGGCCGGGATCAGCTCGACGAGCTTCTGAACGGGGGCCGGGTTGAAGAAGTGGATGCCGATGACCTGGTCCGGGCGGGAGGTCGCGACGGCCAGCTTCACCAGCGGGATGGAGGAGGTGTTGGAGGCGAGGATCGCGTCCTGCCGGGTCACCACCTGGTCGAGCACCTGGAAGATCTCGGTCTTGACCTGCTCGTTCTCCACGACGGCCTCGATGACGAGATCGCGGTCGGCGAACTCCCCGAGGTCGGTCGTGAAGCTGAGGCGCTCCAGGGTCGCGTCGCGCTCCTCCTCGGTGATCTTGCCGCGTTCGGCGGCCTTCGAGAGGGAGTTGTAGAGCCGGGTGCGACCGATCTCCAGGGCCTCGCCCGTGGTCTCGGCGACCTTCACCTCCAGGCCGCTGCGGGCGCACACCTCCGCGATGCCTGCGCCCATCTGGCCACAGCCCACCACTCCGACGCGTGCAATGTCGGCCATTGAGTCCGTCACCTCGTGCCTTTCGCTGTTCCCGTGTGGCAGGTCCCCCGTGTGATTCCGGCGCCCACCTCGACCCCCCGACGTTACTCCGGATGTGCGCGTGCACGACGGCCAGGGGCGGGCATGCTGAGCGGATACGACGGTCGGCACCGAGAGAGCAGGGGACGACTTATGGCGCGAATCGGGAGAAGAGGGTTTGTGGTCGGCGCGGCCGGAGCACTGGCCGCACTGGCATCGGCCGGGGACGCGGCCGCGTCGTCCGCAGCCGGAGCGACGCACGGGCGTCATACGGCGGCCCGGGAGTTCCGCGGCATGTGGCTCGCCACCGTCGTCAACCGTGACTGGCCTTCCCGACCCGCCCTCACCGCGGCCCAGCAGCGCGCTGAACTCGTCGCCCATCTCGACACCGCCGTCGCCCGGAAGCTGAACGTCGTCATCCTCCAGGTCAGACCCACCGCGGACGCCCTGTGGCCATCGCCGTACGAGCCGTGGACCGAGTACCTCACCGGATCGCAGGGGCAGGACCCCGGCTGGGACCCGCTGGGCACTGCCGTGTGCGAAGCCCACCGACGCGATCTGGAGCTGCACGCCTGGTTCAATCCGTACCGCGTCGCTGTGCACACCGATCCGTCCCGGCTGGTCGAGAACCACCCGGCCCGGGTGCACCCCGAGTGGGTCCTTCCGTACGGCGGGAAGCTCTACTACAACCCCGGCATTCCGGAGGTCCGCAGCTTCGTCCAGGACGCGATGATGGACGCCGTGCACCGCTACGACATCGACGGCGTGCACTTCGACGACTACTTCTACCCCTATCCCGTCGCCGGCCAGGTCTTCGAGGACGACGAGACCTACGCACGCTACGGCGCGGGCTTCCCGGACAAGGCCGCCTGGCGGCGCGACAACACCGACCGGCTGGTGCGGGAGATGGTCGACCGGATCAAGAACTCCGGGAAGGACATCCCCTTCGGGATCAGCCCCTTCGGAGTGTGGCGCAATGCCGCCACCGATCCGCTCGGCTCGGACACCGCGGCGGGCGTGCAGACCTACGACGATCTGCACGCCGACACCCGCACGTGGGTCAAGGAAGGCTGGATCGACTACGTCATCCCGCAGATCTACTGGCACATCGGCTTCCCCGTCGCCGACTACGCCCGGCTGCTCCCGTGGTGGAACGACGTCGTACAGGACACGGGAGTCGATCTCTACGCCGGCGAGGCCCTCTACAAGGCGGGTGACCCGGCCCAGCCCGCGCCCTGGCAGGACCCCGCCGAGCTCTCACGCCATCTCACGCTGGCGCGCACGTACGAAGGGGTACGCGGCCACTGCTTCTTCGCTGCGAAGGAGGTCATGGCCGACCGGATCGGGGCGATGGCCAGAGTGGTGGCCGATCACTATCCGACCAGAGTGCGCCCGCCGGACTGAGTCCGGACTGCGTCAGGTCTGCTCGTGGTGGCGTACGACAGTGTCGGGGCCCGGAGACATCAGGGCCTCGTGCCCGTCGTCGAAGCGCACGCGATACGGGGGGTTTCCTTTCTGCCCCAGTACCTCGACGACTTCGGCGACCCTGTCGTGCTGGCCCACGGTCCTGCCGTGCATCAGCAGCTTGTCGCCCACGTTTGCTTCCATCGGGAGTGACCTCCTCGAGGGCAGTAGTCGTGCTTCGAGTCTACGGCCGGGGCCGGGAGTTGCACCCCCTGGCTCCGGGCGCGCCAGGACCTAGCTCCGGGCGCGCTGGGTGACCGCGATACACACCAGGACTGCGACGGCCGCGACCGGGGCAGCGGGGGAGAGCCGCTCGCCCAGCAGGGACACCGACCAGACCAGAGTGAGGAGCGGCTGCGCGAGCTGGAGTTGGCTGGCCTTGGCGATGCCGATCGAGGCCATGCCGCGGTACCAGACGTACAGACCGAAGAAAGTTGAACCGGCAGCGACCCAGGCGAGTCCGATCACGCCGTGCGCGGTGAGCCGGACCGGCTCGACGCCGAGGGCGACGGCCGAGCCCGCAAGGGTGAGCGGCAGGCAGAGGACCAGGGCCCAGCCGATCACCTGCCAGCCCGGCATCCGGCCGGCCAGCCTGCCGCCCTCGGTGTAACCGGCCGCGCAGACCAGCAGCGCGGCGAAAAGATACAGATCGCCCCTCTGGAGCGCGCCGCCGCTCTGCTGCACGGTGAAGGTGATCACGACGGCCGCGCCTGCCAGCGCCGCCAGCCAGAAGCTGCGTGACGGGCGGCGGCCGGTGCGCAGCGCGGCGAAGGCGGCGGTGGTCAGGGGCAGCAGGCCCACGACGACGGCGGCGTGCGAGGTGGTGGAGGTCTGCAGGGCCAGCGTGGTCAGCAGCGGAAAGCCGAGGACGACACCGCCCGCCACCACGGCGAGGCCCGCCCAGTGGCGGCGCTCGGGCAGCGGGACGCGCATCACCAGCAGAAAACCGCCCGCGATGACGGCGGCCAGGACGCTGCGTACGGAGACGAGCGACCAGGGACCGAAGCTCTCCAGGCCCCAGACGGTGGACGGGAAGGTGAGCGAGAACGCGACGACGCCGAGTGCGGCGAGGAAGGTGCCGGTCCCGGGCGCGGCCGTGGGGCCCGGCGCCGAGTCGGCGACCGCTATCGAAGTCCGAGCAGTAGCGCTATCCTGTGTCTTCATGCATGAGCGTAGCAGTGTCGCTGATCTGGCAAACTCCCTGAAGGACGAGCTCAACCGCTACTCACCTGGCGGGAAGCTGCCGTCGAGTCGGGCGCTGGTCGAGCGGTACCGCGTCTCCCCGGTGACCGTCTCGCGCGCGATCGCCCGGCTCGCCGCCGAAGGTCTGGTCGTCACCCGCCCGGGCGCCGGAGCCTTCCGGGCGCAGCCCCGCACTGGCACCGCACCCGGGGACACCTCCTGGCAGGAGGTCACCCTCAGCGCGGACGCGGCGACCGATCTGGTGCCGCGTGCCGTGGACGCCTCCGGAGTCCTCGCGACGCTCGCCGCCCCGCCGCCCGGCGTCGTGGAGTTCAACGGCGGCTATCTGCATCCCTCGCTCCAGCCGGAACGGGCGATGGCCGCCGCACTGGCCCGGGCCGGACGGCGGCCCGGCGCCTGGGGGCGGCCGCCCATCGACGGGCTGCCCGAGCTGCGCGAATGGTTCGCCCGCGGCCTCGGCGAGAGCAGCAGCGCGGCCGATGTGCTGGTCACGGCCGGCGGCCAGTCCGCGCTGACCACAGCCCTGCGCGCGCTCGCCCCACCCGGCGCCGCCGTCCTCGTCGAATCACCCACCTACCCGGGCATGCTCGCGATCGCCCGGGCCGCCGGGCTGCGGCCGGTACCCGTACCCGTGGACGCCCAGGGGGTGCGCCCGGAACTGCTCGCCGCCGCCTTCAAGGCCACCGGCGCCCGGGTCTTCGTCTGCCAGCCGCTCTTCCAGAACCCGACCGGTGCGGTGCTCGCGCCCGATCGCCGCCCCGAAGTGCTGCGCATCGCCCGCGAGGCCGGAGCCTTCGTCGTCGAGGACGACTTCGCCCGTCGCCTGGCCCACGAGGACGCGGGCCCGCTGCCGGTCCCGCTCGCCGCCGACGACCCCGCCGGAGTCGTCGTCCACGTCAGCTCACTCACCAAGGCGACCTCGGCCAGCCTGCGGGTGGGCATGCTGGCCGCCCGCGGTCCGGTCCTCGAACGGCTGCGCGCCATCCATGTCGTCGACACCTTCTTCGTACCCCGCCCGCTCCAGGAAGCGGCCCTGGAGCTCGTCGGCTCACCGGCCTGGAACCGGCATCTGCGTACCGTGGCAGCCGAGTTGAAGGTCCGCCGTGACACCATGTCAGCCGCCCTGAGGATGCATCTGCCCGAACTCGCCCTCCCGCACATCCCGTCGGGCGGCTACCAGCTCTGGCTCCGCCTTCCCGACGGCATGGACGAGGCGGCCCTGCTCTCGGCCGCGCTCCGCGCAGGCGTGGCAATCGCCCCCGGCCGCCCCTACTTCTGCGCCGAACCCCCGGCCGGACATGTGCGGTTGAGCTTCGCGGGTGTGGCGGGGCCGGCCGAGATCGCCGAGGGCGTACGAAGACTGCGGAGCGCCTGCGACGAGGTCCTGGTCTGACCGGCCGTCAGGAGCAGTCGGCTACGGAGCCGGACCGCCGGGAGTATCCGCGGACCTGAGCAGCTCCGGCGTGGGCCGTACCCGGTGACCTGCATCTCTTCCGCAGCGCGCGAGCGCGTCGCACGGCCCTTCGGGTGCCTCTTGACCTGCGGGGCTTTCGCATCCACGATCTCGCCATGACAGTCCGGATCACGTTGGTCGCCGCCGCCCGCAGTTCTGCCCTGCTCGCGGAGCGCTTCGACGACGACCGGCCTCTCGACCACGCGGGCTGGCACGAGGTGCAGCTCGCCGCGTACGCCCTCGTGCCGCTCAACACGGCCGAGCTGAGGTACTGCTCGCCGACCCCCCGCAGCCGTGCGACCGGCGAGGCCCTCGGCTTCGCACCGATCGCCCAGCCCGCGCTGCGCGACTGCGACATGGGGCGCTGGCGCGGCTTCACACTGGCGGAGGTCACGGCACGCGAACCCGCTGCCGTCGACGCCTGGCTCGCCGACCCGCGCTCGGCGCCGCACGGGGGTGAGCCGCTGCTGGCGTTCATATCGCGCATAGGGGGCTGGCTGGACACCCGGCCCGGCGAGGACGGCGGCTCGATGGTCGCCGTCGCCGAACCCGCCGTCGTCCGGGCGGCCCTCGTCTACGCGCTGAAGGCGCCGCCCTCGTCGTACTGGAATGTGGATGTCCGCCCGCTGTCCACCGTGACACTGGCCGGCCAGGCGGGCCGCTGGAGCCTGCGTCTGGGGACGACCGTCTGATACGGGCCCGGCCGCATCATTCCGTGGCGCTGCCCACCACCCGCTCCGGGGTGATCCGGATGACGATGCGTATGACCTCCGGCGGCAGTTCCAGATACTCCTCGCCCGCGCCCGGCCCCTCGTACTGCTCGGCCAGTGAGATCGCGAGCTTCCGCCCGGTGTCCTCGGTCACGGTGGCCGTGCCGCGCACCTCGATGTACTGGAGCGGGTCGTTCCGGTCGTACACGGTGAGGCTGACCCGGGGCTCGCGCCGTACGTTCTTGTCCTTGCGGCGTCCGGCCTCGGAGGAGATGAGCAGATCGTCCCCCTCCCTGGCCACCCAGACCACCGAAGTCTGCGGACTTCCATCGGGGTTGACGGTCGCCAGGACCGCGGGGTTCGGCTGGTCGAGGAGCTTGAGCGCGGCTGCGCCGAATGTGATGGACATGCCCAGGAGCGTACGCCGCAGGAAGGCGCGCTCGGCCGAATTATGGCTGCGGTCGATTGCAGCCTCGTAGGCGCGGGCGGCCTCCTCCTTGCGCCCCAGGCGACGCAGCAGATCCGCGCGGACGGCGTGGAAGAGGTGATGCCCGTCGAGTTCGAGACCGTCGACCAGGGCGAGTGCCGCGGCCGGGCCGTCGACCTCGGCCACCGCGACCGCCCGGTTGAGGGCGACGACCGGGTTCGGGCCGAGGGCGAGCAACTGGTCGTACAGCTGGAGGATCTGCCGCCAGTCGGTGGCGGCCGCGACCGGTGCGTCGCTGTGGACCGCGTTGATCGCCGCCTGGATCTGGTACGGGCCGGGCTGATCGCGCCGCAGACACTGCCGGACCAGATCCTGACCCTCGGCGATCAGGCCCCGGTCCCAGCGGCCGCGGTCCTGGTCGGCCAGCAGGACGAGGTCGCCTCCGGACGTGGTGCGGGCGGCCCGGCGCGACTCGGTGAGCAGCATCAGCGCGAGCAGACCCTTGACCTCCGGCTCGTCGGGCATCAGCTCGGCCAGCAGCCGGCCGAGACGGATGGCCTCCGCGCAGAGGTCCTCGCGGACCAGTCGCTCGCCCGAACTGGCCGTGTAGCCCTCGTTGAAGATGAGGTAGACGACGGCGAGCACCGCCCGCAGGCGGTCCGGCAGATCGGCGTCGCGCGGGAGGCGGTAGGGGATGCCCGCGTCACGGATCTTGCCCTTGGCGCGGACCAGCCGCTGAGCCATCGTCGGCTCGGTGACCAGGAAGGCCGCCGCGATCTCGGCGGTGGTGAGACCGCCCAGCAGACGGAGAGTGAGTGCAACCCGGGCGGCGGGTGCCAGCGCGGGGTGACAACAGGTGAAGATCAGCCGCAGCCGGTCGTCGCGCACGGGGCCCTCCTCGAACGCTTCGTCGCCGGCGGACAGCAGGGCGGCCTGCGCGTGCCGGTCCTCGCGGGACGCCTCTCTGCGGTGGCGGTCGATCGCCCGGTTCCGGGCGGTGGTGATGATCCAGCCGGCCGGGCTCGGAGGCACTCCGGTGGACGGCCACCGCTCCAGGGCCTTCGTAAACGCGTCCTGGACCGCCTCTTCGGCGACGTCGATGTCACCGAAGACGCGGACCAGGACGGCGACCGCGCGACCGTACTCCTCGCGGAACACCCGTTCCATCACCGCTGCGGTCACCTTCGGCATTGCCGGACCTCACCCACCGGACACGTGTTGCAGCGGCCTGACTTCGACCGGGAGGGTGATCGCCCGGGCGAGCTTGCGGCCCCATTCGAGCGCGGCGTCGAGATCGGGCGCCTGGATGACCGTGAACCCGCCGATGTGCTCCTTGCCCTCGATGTAAGGCCCGTCGGTCATGAGCACCTCGTCGTCCTTCACCCGTACGACGGTTGCCGTGCTCGGCGGGTGCAGACCGCCCGCGAACACCCAGGCACCGGCCGCCCTGATTTCGGCATTCACGGCTTCGAGATCCCGCATGATCGGATCCAGGACCTCGGGCGGCGGCGGGCCCCCGTCGGGCTGGTAGATGCTGAGCAGATACTCCTGCATGGCGGCTCTCCTCGGTGTGTGGGCCGGCGTCGGACGGCCGGCCGCTCACCCTCTATACGAACGGCCTTCGGCCGGATCGACACCGGACGCGGCCGGACCGGCACGTTTTTTCGCCCGCCGGTGGGCCGCCACGCGCTCACGTGTCGCGCACCGTCGTGAGCAGTAGCGACGAGTCGGTCCGCTGCCCTGGGTGAGAAAGACATTGCGGCAGGCGGGGGAGGTACAGATGCCACCGGGCGGACGCTGGCGGTCCCAGACCAAAACGGTCAGTGCCAGGCAGGAGGAGGCCAGGAACCACTCGCTCCAGGGTGCGTCGTCCTTGCTGTCGAGATGCGGATGCCAGGGGGAGCTGCCGCCGTGCGAGGTGAGGCGCAGGGTGCCGGTGCTCTGCGGCAGCAGACCGTTCAGACTTGCGGCGGCGGCGTCGACGTGAAGGGCGGCGAAGACCTCGCGCAGGTGCAGGGCTGCAGTACGCATCCCGGCGATGTCGCTGTCCGAAAGCTTGATGGGATCCGTCTCGCCGTGCTCGCGCAGCACCTCGGCGACACGGCCGGCCGCCGGACTCTCGTCCGCGAGTGCATTGATCAGGGCGGCAGTTCGCAGGGCGACGGCCTGCACCGAATGCCGGGCCGACCACTCGCTGTTCATGGGGAACACCTCACCAATGTAACGCATCTGGCGATGTTTTGAGTTACCTGCGTAACGTGATCCAGATGGAAAAGGGTTACGCGCTATGGCGCTGCACCGCCGGAGCGGCTGCCGCTCGCACCGGCGACGAGATGTCGGGCCCAGCCCTCCTCCTCGCCGGGCTCGCGGTCACCGGATCGGCCGCCTCGGCGTCGTCCCTGCTGGCGGGCATCATGATCGCGGCGGCGGTCGGCGGTCCCCTCTTCGGCGTACTGCTCGACAGGTCCAGCAGGCCGGGCCGCCTGCTGACCGGAGCCCTGGCCGGATACGCCTCGGCGCTCGTCGTCATCCTCGTCGCCCTGGGGCGCCTTCCGAACGCTCTCACCGTCCCGATCGCTGTGTTCGCGGGTCTCCTGGGACCGGCCCTGTCCGGCGGCTGGACCTCTCAACTGCCGCGCGTCGTCCCGCCCGAAGCCCTTCCGCGTGCCAACAGCCTCGATGCGATGACGTTCAACGTGGCCGCTCTGGTGGGGCCCGCACTGGCCGGAGCGGTCGCGGGCCTTGCCGGGGCGACGGCCGGCGTGATCGTGTCGACCGTACTCATCTGCCTTGCCCTGCCCACCGCATGGGCGCTGCCTGCGGCCGGCGATCGGGCGCACACGCGAAGACGTACGCCGGTCAGCGCCGACCTCGCCGAAGGGTTCCGCGCAATCTGCCGTATCCGGCCGCTGGCACGCGCGACGACTGCCTCGGCGATCTCGTGCGTGGGCGAAGGGATACTGGTCGCCTGCGCCCCCCTGCTCGGAGTGCAGGTCCTGGGCGCAGCCGGTCACGGCGTGATCCTGCTCTCCGGCATCGCCGTATCGGCACTCACGGCCAACGCGCTGCTCACCCGCCACCCCCGGCTGCTGCGCCCGGAGACCGTCATCTGGTGCAGCACCCTCGTTCTCGCCGCGGCCCTCCTCCTCGCCGCCACCGGTCACCCCGCGCTGCTCATCGCCGCCGTCGTGCTCGCAGGCATCGGTGAAGGCCCCCAGCTCACCGCACTGTTCGCGATACGTCATCGGGAGGCGCCCGAGCGGCTGCGCGGCCAGATCTTCACCACGGGTGCCAGCCTGAAGCTGACCGCCTTCGCTGTCGGTGCCGCCCTCGCCGGGCCGCTGGCCGTCCGCTCGCTGCCCGGAGCGCTGCTGACGGCTGCCGGTTTCCAGCTGCTCGCCGCGCTGAGTTGCGCCCTGCTGTGCAAGGGGCTGGACGGCAACGAGTAGGGTCCGGCCCGTACGTACGGCCATGGGGCCACAGTTGTTGTCGGTGTTACGGGGGCGGAAGACGATGCGGCGCTGGGTCAAGGTGTCGGTGGCGGCTGCGGCGGTCCTGGGCGTGGGCGGCTACGTCGCCGAGCCCTATGCGCAGGACTGGCTGCTGACCCGGAACGCCTGCGGCGGGGCACTGCCCCGGGATGCCGTGCAGCAGCTCGCACCCAAGGACTCGCACATGGAGGCCGAGGAGTCCAAGCAGACGAAAGCGCTCGGCTCGTACGGGTGCAGCCTCACCGTGAAGGGCGACGAGGTGAACGACGAGCGACTGGTCCGCATGGCGGCGTACACCCGCCGCGACGATCAGGACCGGGAGTTCATGTCCATCTTCCCGGAGGAGGGATTCTCCCCACAGGCTCCGCTGCCCGAGGGGCTGCCCGGCTTCATCGACAGGTTCGGCTCCATCCAGCTCCTGCTGCCCTGCCCGGACCTCGGCAAGGACGCCGAAGGCAGACAGCGCAAGCTTCTGGTGCGGACGTGGATGGGGCGGGACGTCAACACCGGGGTCCCGGGAGCCGCGTACCGGACGGCCGTCGCGCTCGCCAACTCGGCCTCGGAAAGGTTCGGTTGTGGCGCGAAGCCCCTCAATGCACCCAAGGGGGACGCCGTGCCGGCCGACCCCGAGGACGATCCGAAGACGGTGCCGCTGTCGCAGGCGAAGAACACGGGCTGCGGGTGGGCGACCAGGTCCGGGCTGCCTCAGAGCACGGACTGGCGGGTCGAGGTGGGTACGAACGACGCCGCACCCACGGGGCGTTGCCGCCTGTACTCAGGTGACCAGGAGTCCACGCACGAGCGGTCACGGATGGCCTTCGTCGGCTGGTACGGCGACTGGAGCAACCGGCTCAGGGCAGAGGACGGCAATGGCGAGCCCCTCCCCATGACGGCCACCGCCCGCTGCGAGGGCGAGGCCGCCAACTTCGCGCTCAGCGCGTCCGACGACATTCCGGGGGTCGGCAACGCCATGAAGCAGCGGATGTTCAAGGAGTTCGCGCAGGACCAGGTGCGCCGGCGCGGCTGCTCCGGCCTGCGGTTCTCCCTCTGACGCCACCGGAGCGCGCCGGTCGGGCCGGCCGGCGTCAGAACCTCAGCCACAGTGCGCGGACATACGCGTCGTCCACCAACTGCCGCATCGCGCGGGCGCGCTGCGCCGGTACCTTCCGCTCCTGCGCCCACTGGTCAAGCACCGTGAACATCTGGTGCCGTCCGTCCATCAGGTCGCCGCGCACCGGCCCGGCGACCGGCCGGCCCGCGATGTCGCCCATCGGCGGACGGGTGTCCAGCTGACCGGGCGCGGGCCGGAAGGTGCCCCGGGTGTGTTCCCGTACGGACGTGTCGAAGGCGGCGAGGTCGGGGATCGTCCCGTCCCTGGTGTAGCCGGCGCGGAACTTCATGAGGTTGCCGACGCGTTCCGCCAGGTCCTCGAGATCGTTGTCGGGCCAGGTCGTCGCGGTCGACGAGTAGCGACTGTCCCGGCCGGCCGGCCGCGGGCGGAAGGCGGGGTCGCCGCCCCGGCCCGTGAGCCGCTCCAGATAGTGCGCCAGGTAGGCACGCTCGGCGTCGTACAGAATCGCGAACGCCTCCGGGTCCTTGGCGAGTTCGCCGACCAGGTCCTCGATGTCCGCGTCCGCGTCCGCACCGCGGTCCGCGTACTCGAAAGCGGCGCGCGCTTCGCGGGGGGCCAGGAAGCGGCCGAGCCACACCCAGCCCTGCTCGTCGAGCCGTGCCTCCTCGGGAGGCAGCGCGGGCCCGGACACATCGTCGTCGTGGAGACTGTCGTGACGCGCCGCGTCCACCACATATTCGGCCACCATCCGGGCCACGCCCGGCGCCAGCCCCGCCGGAAGTTCGACGTCGTCGAGGGCAGCGGCCACCGCATAGGCGGTGCGCGCCTGCGCCATGGTGTGCGGCTTGCCCGGACCCGCGGAACGGGTGGCTCCGTCCACGATCCGGCCCAGCACCCGGGCGCCGTCGCCGCACACCTCCTCGTGCGCCAGCAGCTTCTTCGCGGACCCGAGGCGGGCGAGATCGTCGCCCGGATCGAGCGCTCTGGTGGCAGCCGCGGGATCGTCGGCGAGGGCCCGCGCCGAGGCGGGCAGCTGCCAACAGGGCGTGTCGTCACCGGAGTCGGCCACGGCCAGCGGAATTGCCACCCCGGCCGCGAGCACCACCACGGCCACCCCCGAGGCGAGCAGCCGGTGCTTCCTCAACCGGCGGAACCGCCCGCTCGGTTCAGTCGGACCGTCAACGACTGCCCCGTCGACGCTGTCGCTGTTGCTTCCCCCATCACGCATCCGGGCAGACTAGCGACCGCCCCCGCGCACGGCTCCGCGGGGTCTGTGCGGCGTTCGGTGACGAGGGCGTGGGCGAGGTCTGTGCCGTCGAGCATGGCGAGGTCGGCCCGGTCATGGCATTCCGCTCAGGCGGCACCGCGTGAATGATCAAAGTGACCGCGGGTTAGCATATGAGCGCCGCCTAGCTCGAAAGATAAACCTGTGACTGTCAATGACGACTCGTTCACCAACTGGAAAAACCGCGAGGAGATCGCGGAGTCGATGATCCCCATCATCGGGAAGCTGCAGCGGGAGCGGGACGTCACCGTCCTGCTTCACAGCCGCTCCTTGGTGAACAAGTCGGTGGTCAGCATCCTCAAGACCCACCGGTTCGCCCGGCAGATCGCCGGTGAGGAACTCTCGGTCACCGAGACGCTGCCGTTCCTGCAGGCTCTCACCACGCTCGATCTCGGCCCTTCCCAGATCGACATCGGCATGCTCGCCGCGACGTACAAGGCCGACGACCGCGGTCTCTCGGTCGAGGAGTTCACCGCCGGGGCCGTCGTCGGTGCCACGGGTGCCAACAAGATCGAGCGCCGCGAGCCGCGCGACGTCGTCCTCTACGGGTTCGGCCGCATCGGCCGCCTCGTCGCCCGCCTGCTCATTGAGAAGGCCGGCTCCGGCAACGGCCTGCGGCTGCGCGCCATCGTCGTCCGCCAGGGCGGCGACCAGGACATCGTCAAGCGCGCCTCGCTGCTGCGCCGCGACTCCATCCACGGTCAGTTCCACGGCACCATCACCGTCGACGAGGCGAAGAGCACGATCATCGCCAACGGCAACGAGATCAAGGTGATCTACGCCAACGACCCGTCGGAGGTCGACTACACGGCGCACGGCATCAAGGACGCCATCCTCATCGACAACACCGGCAAGTGGCGCGACCGCGAGGGCCTGTCGAAGCACCTGCGCCCCGGTATCGACAAGGTCGTCCTGACCGCGCCGGGCAAGGGCGACGTCCCCAACATCGTCCACGGCGTCAACCACGACACGATCAAGCCGGACGAGCAGATCCTGTCCTGCGCGTCCTGCACCACCAACGCGATCGTCCCGCCGCTGAAGGCGATGGCGGACGAGTACGGCGTCCTGCGCGGCCACGTGGAGACCGTCCACTCGTTCACCAACGACCAGAACCTGCTGGACAACTATCACAGCTCCGACCGCCGCGGCCGCTCGGCGCCGCTCAACATGGTCATGACCGAGACCGGTGCCGCCTCCGCCGTCGCCAAGGCGCTGCCCGACCTCAACGCAAGGATCACGGGCAGCTCCATCCGCGTCCCGGTTCCGGACGTCTCGATCGCGATCCTCAGCCTGCGACTCGGGCGCGAGACCACCCGCGAGGAGGTCCTCGACTACCTCCGCAACGTGTCGCTGACCTCGCCGCTCAAGCGCCAGATCGACTTCACCACCGCCCCCGACGCGGTCTCGAGCGACTTCATCGGCTCGCGCCACGCCTCGATCGTCGACGCCGGCGCCACCAAGGTCGAGGGCGACGACGCGATCCTCTACCTCTGGTACGACAACGAGTTCGGCTACTCCTGCCAGGTCATCCGCGTCGTCCAGCACGTATCCGGGGTCGAGTACCCGACCTACCCGGTTCCGGTGGTCTGATCTCGGCGGACTGTCCGATCCGAAGTCCCGGCAGGCGGGGCGGTGTGGTGGGCGGCGACCGATTCCGATCGGCATCCGTTGCTCCCGCACCGCCCCGCCTCCTCTTTGGGTTGATTGCATAAAAGTGCGGCGCTGCGTATAGTCATGCCATCACCGATGGAGGGTTCGATGGCGGTACGAGCAGCAGTGGCAGGAGCGAGCGGATACGCGGGCGGGGAACTGCTCCGGCTGCTCCTCACCCACCCCGGGATCGAGATCGGCGCCCTCACCGGGAACTCCAACGCGGGCCAGAAGCTCGGCGGTCTTCAGCCGCATCTGTTGCCGCTCGCCGACCGGGTGCTCGAAGCGACCATCCCCGAGGTGCTCGCCGGGCACGATGTCGTATTCCTCGCGCTCCCGCACGGGCAGTCCGCCGCCGTCGCCGAGCAGCTCGGTGATCAGGTGCTCGTCGTCGACATGGGCGCCGACTTCCGGCTCAAGGACGCCGCCGACTGGGAGACGTTCTACGGATCCCCGCACGCCGGGACCTGGCCTTATGGTCTGCCCGAACTGCCGGGTGCCCGCGCCGCGCTGGAGGGGTCCAAGCGCATCGCGGTGCCCGGTTGCTATCCCACCGCCGTCTCGCTCGCACTCTTCCCCGCGTACGTGGCCTCCCTCGCCGAGCCCGAGGCCGTGATCACCGCGGCGTCCGGGACCTCCGGCGCGGGCAAGGCGCCCAAGCCGCATCTGCTCGGCTCCGAGGTGATGGGGTCCATGACCCCGTACGGCGTCGGCGGCGGTCACCGCCACACCCCCGAGATGATCCAGAACCTCAGCGCGGCGGCGGGGGAGCGGGTCATCGTCTCGTTCACGCCGACCCTCGCGCCGATGGCCCGCGGCATCCTCGCCACCTGCTCCGTAAAGGCCAAGCCGGGCACGACGGCGCAGGACGTCCGGGCCGCCTACGAGAAGGCGTACGCGGACGAACCGTTCGTCCGCCTTCTCCCCGAGGGGCAGTGGCCCGCGACCGCGTCCGTGTACGGATCGAACGCCGTCCAGATCCAGGTCGCGTACGACGAGGCGGCCGCCCGCATCATCGCGATCAGCGCCATCGACAACCTCACCAAGGGCACCGCCGGCGGCGCGGTGCAGAGCATGAACATCGCCCTCGGGCTCCCCGAGGACACCGGACTTTCCACGATCGGAGTGGCACCGTGAGCGTCACGGCAGCGAAGGGATTCACGGCGGCAGGCATCGCCGCCGGGATCAAGGAGAACGGCAATCCGGACCTGGCCCTCGTGGTCAACAACGGTCCGCGCCGCGCCGCCGCGGGCGTCTTCACCTCCAACCGCGTCAAGGCCGCCCCCGTCCTGTGGTCCGAGCAGGTCCTGCGCGGCGGTGAGGTCGGCGCCGTCGTCCTCAACTCCGGTGGCGCCAACGCCTGTACGGGCCCGAAGGGCTTCCAGGACACCCATGCCACCGCCGAGAAGGTCGCCGAGGCTCTCGAGGGCCACAGCGCCGGCGAGGTCGCCGTCGCCTCCACCGGCCTCATCGGCATCCTGCTCCCCATGGACAAGCTCCTGCCGGGCATCGACAAGGCCGCGGCCGAGCTGAGCGAGCACGGCGGCGAGAAGGCCGCCATCGCCATCAAGACCACCGACACCGTCCACAAGACGTCCGTGGCCGGCAAGGACGGCTGGACCGTCGGCGGAATGGCCAAGGGCGCGGGCATGCTCGCCCCCGGTCTCGCCACCATGCTCGTCGTCCTCACCACCGACGCCGATCTGGAAGCCGCGACCCTCGACAAGGCGCTGCGCGACGCGACCCGCCGGACCTTCGACCGGATCGACTCCGACGGCTGTATGTCCACCAATGACACCGTGCTGCTGCTCGCGTCCGGAGCGAGCGGGATCACGCCCCGGTACGAGGACTTCGCCGAGGCGGTGAAGAGCGTCTGTGACGACCTCGCCCGCCAGCTCATCGGCGACGCCGAGGGCGCGTCCAAGGACATCCGTATCGAAGTGATCAATGCCGCCACCGAGGAGGACGCCGTGGAGGCGGGCCGCTCCATCGCCCGTAACAACCTCCTCAAGTGCGCCATCCACGGCGAGGACCCCAACTGGGGCCGGGTGCTGTCCGCCATCGGCACCACGAAGGCCGCATTCGAGCCGGACCGGCTCAATGTCGCCATCAACGACGTCTGGGTCTGCAAGAACGGCAGCGTGGGTGAGGACCGCGAGCTGGTCGACATGCGCTACCGCGAGGTGAAGATCACCGCCGACCTCGCCGCGGGCAGTGAATCGGCCGTCATCTGGGCCAACGACCTCACCGCCGAGTACGTCCACGAGAACAGCGCGTACAGCTCATGACGAACACGACGCGGAAGCACACCGCACTGCCGAAGGCGCAGATCCTCATCGAGGCACTGCCCTGGCTCACCCGGCACAACGGCAAGACCGTCGTCATCAAGTTCGGTGGCAATGCCATGGTCGACGAGGAACTCAAGGCGGCCTTCGCCCAGGACGTCGTCTTCCTGCGCCACGCCGGGCTCAAGCCGGTCGTCGTGCACGGCGGCGGGCCGCAGATCAGCGCACAGCTGGACAGGCACGGACTGGTCAGCGAGTTCAAGGCGGGCCTTCGGGTCACCACTCCCGAGGCCATGGACGTCGTACGGATGGTGCTCGCCGGGCAGGTCCAGCGCGAGCTCGTCGGGCTGCTCAACCAGCACGGTCCGCTCGCCGTCGGCATGACCGGCGAGGACGCCCACACGATCACCGCGACCAAGCACCAGCCGCAGATCGACGGAGAGCTGGTCGACATCGGCCGGGTCGGCGAGATCACCGAGATCGACACGGGCGCCATTCAGGCGCTCCTCGACGACGGACGTATCCCGGTCATCTCCTCCATCGCGCGCTCCGCCGACGACCACCACGTCTACAACGTCAACGCCGACACCGCGGCTGCCGCGCTCGCCGCCGCTCTGGGCGCCGAAACCCTGATGGTCCTCACCGATGTCGAGGGCCTCTACGAGGACTGGCCCGAGAGCGACGAAGTGATCAGCAGGCTCACCGCGACCGAGCTGGAGAAGCTGCTGCCCGACCTCTCCAGCGGCATGGTGCCCAAGATGGAGGGCTGTCTGTTCGCCGTACGCAACGGGGTCAACACCGCCCGCGTGATCGACGGCCGCGTACCGCACTCGATCCTGCTGGAGATCTTCACCGACGAGGGCATCGGCACGATGGTCCTGCCCGACGGACAGGGGGAATCATGAGTAACCAGGAACTCACGCAGCGGTGGCAGGGCGTGATGACCGACAACTACGGCACGCCGAAGCTGTCCCTCGTCCGCGGTGAGGGAGCCACGGTCTGGGACGCGGACGGCATGAAGTACACCGACTTCGTCGGCGGCATCGCCGTCAACGCGCTCGGCCATGCTCATCCCGCCGTCGTCGAGGCCGTCTCCCGCCAGGTCGCCTCGCTCGGCCATGTGTCCAACCTCTATGTCGCAGAGCCGCCCGTCGCGCTCGCAGAGCGGCTCATCCAGCTCTTCGGCCACCCCGGACGCGTCTTCTTCTGCAACTCCGGCGCGGAGGCCAACGAAGCCGCCTTCAAGATCGGCCGGCTGACGGGCCGCCGGCACATGGTCGCCACCCTCGGCGGCTTCCACGGCCGCACGATGGGGGCCCTCGCGCTCACCGGCCAGCCGGGCAAGCAGGAGCCGTTCCTGCCTCTTCCCGGAGACGTCACGCATGTCCCGTACGGAGACGCCGAGGCGCTGCGGGCCGTGGTCACCGAAGAGACCGCGCTCGTGATCATCGAGCCGATCCAGGGCGAGAACGGCGTCGTCGTCCCGCCCAAGGGCTATCTCGAAGCCGCCCGGGAGATCACCCGGGCCACCGGCACGCTGCTTGTGCTCGACGAGGTCCAGACGGGCATCGGGCGCACCGGCCACTGGTTCGAGTACCAGGCCCACCAGGGCGTCGAGCCCGATCTCGTGACGCTCGCCAAGGGGCTAGGCGGCGGGCTCCCGATCGGGGCGACGATCGCGTTCGGCGAGGCCGCCGAGCTGCTGAAGCCCGGTCAGCACGGCACCACCTTCGGCGGGAACCCGGTCGCGTGCGCCGCCGGACTCGCCGTACTCGACACGCTCGCGGCCGACGGAATCCTCGACGCGGTCAAGCGGCTCGGCGAGAAGATCCGGGACGGAATCGAATCGCTCGGACATCCGCTGGTCTCGCATGTCCGTGGTGCGGGCCTGTTGCTGGGTATCGTGCTCAACGAGCCCCTCGCGCCCCAGGTGCAGCAGGCGGCTCAGAGCGCCGGCTTCCTGGTGAACGCCCCCGCCCCCGATGTCGTACGGCTGATGCCGCCGCTGATCATCGGAGAGGCTGACGTGGACGGATTCCTCCGGGCCCTGCCCGGCGTTCTCGACGCAGTCAGCGGGGATGGACGAGCCGGAGAATGAGACGACGATGAGCGACGCGCAGGACACCGAGCGCGGCGGGCCCGCCGTACCCCAGACCCGCACGGCCCGCCACCGCCGGATCGTGGACATCCTCAACCGGCAGCCGGTGCGCTCGCAGAGCCAGCTGGCCAAGCTCCTCGCGGACAACGGGCTGAGCGTCACCCAGGCGACGCTCTCCCGGGACCTCGACGAGCTGGGCGCGGTGAAGATCCGCAACACCGGCGGCGAGCTGATCTACGCGGTGCCCAGCGAGGGCGGCTTCCGCACCCCGCAGGCTCCGCTCGGCGAGTCGGCGAAGGAGGAGCGGATGCGGCGGCTGTCCGCGGAACTGCTCATCTCCGCTGAGGCCTCGGCCAACCTCGTGGTCCTGCGTACTCCGCCAGGCGCCGCCCAGTTCCTGGCCTCGGCCATCGACCAGGCCGAGCTGCACGGCATCCTCGGCACCATCGCGGGCGACGACACGCTGATGCTCATCAGCCGGGACCCGGCGGGCGGTCAGGCGCTCGCCGACCATCTGCTGCGTCTCGCCCAGAACGACCGCTAGTAACGACCGCTAGTAGCGAGTGATCGCGGTCGGGCCGTTTGCGGTCCCGATCGCGATGTGGGGACGGTGCGCCGGTTCGGCCCAGGCCAGGATCCGGCGCATCGCCGTGTCCGGCACCGACACACAACCGGCCGTCGCGCCACGCCCGTTGACGTGCAGAAAGATCCCGGCGCCGCGGCCGCGCGCCGGACGGTCGTAATTGAAGCCGATGACCATGGCATGGGCGTACTGCGGGCTGTAGGCGGACAGGTGCTCGGACTCGGCGGCCCGGCAGCCCGCGGGCAGCCCCTCCACCCAGCGGTTGTACGCACGGGACGCGTTGTCCTGGCACCACCAGGACCTCGTCGTCACGCGGCGATAGGCATAGCCGGTCCCGCCGGGCGCCGCTTCGATCCCGAAGGCGTACGGCAGCCGGTAGAGCCCGGTCGGCGTGGTGCTGGTGCCCTGCTTGCGGCGGACGCCCTCGACCAGGCCCTTCGCCCCGAACCGCGCCACGGCCGATCCAGCCGCCACCCACTGCCCGTCGCTGCGGCGGTCCCACCAGGTCACCGTGCCGGTGGTGGAGCCGGGACGCGCGGCCACGGCGGTGATCAGCTGGGAGCCGCCACCGGTGTCGGCCATCCGTACGGGCAGCGGCGGCGCGTGGATCGGTGCGTAGACCGGCGCGGCGCCCGCCGAGGCGGAGAGCACGAAAGCGACCACGAAGGCGACCACGAACAGAACAGGACCGAGGACGACACCCTTACGCATAGGGGCGACCGTATGCGCTCCCCGCCCGCCCGGCAGCGCCGTTGCTCCATACGGCTCAGGGCGTCGGCGGCAGCGGCAGCGGAAGGCCCGGAAGCCCGTCCATGCTGGTGGCGATCTCCGGCTTCTTCTCGAAGTACGCGCTGAGCGACGCGTCGTCCTCACGCGAGAACCGCTGGCCGTGCGTCGCGCGGTCACTGTCGTACGTCATGTACGGCACCGCGAACCCGCAGCTGTCCCGGATGACTTCGGCCTGTACGACGATGATGGCGCGCAGCCCGTGCGGAGTGGTGTCGATGTCCGGGAAGTGCGTGAGCAGTTCTTTCCAGCGGGGGTCGTCACGGAAGACGGGCTCCCCGCGGCCGTGCACCCGGACGATGGTCGGCGGTCCCTGGAAGGCGCACCACATGAGGGTGATGCGGCCGTTCTCACGGAGGTGGGCGATGGTCTCGTTGTGGCTTCCGGCGAAGTCGAGATAGGCCACGGTTTGGTCGTCGACGACGGCGAAGGAGCCGGTCAGACCCTTGGGGGAGAGGTTGACGGTCCCGTCGCCGGCCAGCGGCGCGGTCGCCGTGAAGAAGAGGGGCTGTGCCTCGATGAAGGTGCGCAGTCGGCCGTCTATCCGTTCGTAGAGCTTTCCCATGCCACGGATTATCGACGATCAGCTCCGGCCGCCGGGTCCGATTTCACCTGGTGATACCCAACTGGCGCCGCAGTCGGCGCAGGACATGGTCGCTGAACAGATGGGTGCAGCGGTCAAGCAGCGCATCCACCTCGGCGTCGCCGAGCGGGACACCGGCCGGCGGCACCGTCCACAGCTGGATCGTCTGTCCGGCCAGCGCCCGGAGCCTGGGGCTCTCGTCCGCCAGCAGATGCACCGCCGCCCGGAGTTGGGCGATGCCGCCCTGCGCGCGCAGCAGCCGGAAGGCGGCCTTCCTGGTGTGTACGGGGCGTTTCGCGGCGATCCGCTGCGCCAGCCACGCCTCGGGCAGCAGGTCCGCGAACGGGAGGAACGCGGTGGCCGCCTCGCGGGCCACGGACGGCGAGGGGTCGTCCAGGAGCGGCAGCAGCAGTTCGGTGTCGGCCCGGTCGAGCAGCCGCAGACCGGCGACTGCACCGGCTCGGACCGGCCCGGACGGGTGGGAGAGCAAGGGCACCAGCAGTACGGCGTCCGTACGCGTTCCGGACTCGGCCAGCCCCAGTGGGGCCGCGGGCGGCAGATCCAGGTTCGAGGGGTCGGCGCACAGCTCGCGGTAGAGCGGCAGTGGATCGATGCCGTGCTGCCGCAGCACCCAGCGCGCACAGGCGCGCACAAGTCCGGAGCGGTCGACGAGAAAGGGTTCGGCCTGTGCCGGACGCCCCGCCCGGCGCAGCGCGGTGACCCCCGCTGAGCGCACCCGCGGCTGCCGGGAGCCCAGCAGCGGGCTCAGCACCTCGTCGTAGGCGCCCTCGCGTACGGCGGCGAGGGCCGCCTCGGCGCAGAGGTCCTGGATGACGACGTCGTCGTCACCTGCGGCGGCACGGGCGAGGCTCGCCGGGGAGAGCAGCCCCTCTTGGACGGCGAGACGAAGGGCGAACCGGCGCGTGGTGCGATCCCCGCTCGCGAGCAGTGCTTCGACGTGCTGCCGCGGGGCCTCGCGCAGGGTCCGGTCCAACAGGTCTTGGCCGAACGTGCCGTGGCCGCGTCCGGCGACCCGGAGCACCAGGGCGGCAAGCGCGACGAGTTCCTGCCCGCCGACCTTGGGCAGCGCGCCCGCCAGCAGCGGCCGGGCTCGCTCGCGCACCGGCTCGGCCCAGTCCGCACAGCGGATCACGATCAGCGGCAGCAGCCCGGGGAAGTCCGCGACCCGGTCGATCACGGCCTCACGGATCCGGCCGTCGACGTGGCACATCGCGAGAGCGAGCTCGCTCTCGCTGAGCGGAGCACGGCCCCGGCGGTGCAGCTGAAGCCCCTCGTTCTGGTCCCACGCGATCCGGCGGCCCTCGATGCGGGCGCGGGAGGGAAGGACCGCCGGCCGGAACTGCGCCCGCTCGCGTATGCCCACGTCGAGGGCCGTCCAGGCGGCGGCGTCGGCCGTGTCGACGACGGTACGGACCGGCTCGCCGTCCAGGAGCCTGCCCGCCATCGCCCACCCGGTCCGATCGTCCCTTGTCACTGCCGCTCCCCCCGGTCGTACCTGCGAAGCGCCGATCGTAGGCGGGGCGCACGGCCGGGCGCCGCCGAATTTGAGCACGCACGGAAGCCGCGTTGACGAAACATACGGAGTAGTGCATAGTTATGCCTGTCGCTGAATGCATCGTAAGGAGAAACCCGTGACCGAGCGCGTCGTACTCGCCTACTCGGGAGGCCTGGACACCTCCGTCGCCATCGGCTGGATCGCCGAGGAGACGGGCGCCGAGGTCATCGCCGTTGCCGTGGACGTCGGCCAGGGCGGCGAGGACCTGGACGTCATCCGCAAGCGCGCGCTCGCCTGCGGTGCCGTGGAGGCCGAGGTCGCCGACGCCAAGGACGAGTTCGCCGATGAGTACTGCCTCCCGGCGATCAAGGCCAACGCCCTCTACATGGACCGCTACCCGCTGGTCTCCGCGCTCTCCCGGCCGACGATCGTCAAGCACCTCGTCGCCGCGGCCAGGAAGCACAACGCCGGCATCGTCGCCCACGGCTGCACCGGCAAGGGCAACGACCAGGTGCGGTTCGAGGCGGGTATCTCCGCTCTCGGTCCCGATCTGAAGTGCATCGCCCCGGTCCGTGACTACGCCATGACCCGGGACAAGGCCATCGCCTTCTGCGAGGAGAAGCAGCTCCCGATCGCGACCACCAAGAAGTCGCCGTACTCCATCGACCAGAACGTCTTCGGGCGGGCCGTCGAGACCGGCTTCCTGGAGGACATCTGGAACGGGCCGATCGAGGACATCTACGAGTACACCTCGAACCCGGCCGTGCAGCGCGAGGCCGACGAGGTCGTCATCTCCTTCAAGGAGGGCGTCCCGGTCGCCATCGACGGCAAGCCCGTCTCCGTCCTGCAGGCGATCCAGCAGCTCAACGAGCGGGCGGGCGCGCACGGCATCGGCCGGATCGACATGGTCGAGGACCGGCTCGTCGGCATCAAGTCCCGTGAGGTGTACGAGGCGCCCGGCGCGATCGCGCTGATCACCGCGCACCAGGAGCTGGAGAACGTCACGGTCGAGCGTGAGCTGGCGCGGTACAAGCGGCAGGTCGAGCAGCGCTGGGGCGAGATGGTCTACGACGGCCTGTGGTTCTCCCCGCTCAAGCGGGCCCTGGACGGCTTCATCAACGAGGCCAACCAGCATGTCACCGGTGACATCCGGATGACCCTGCAGGGCGGCCGCGCCGTCGTCACCGGCCGGAAGTCGGACGAGTCGCTGTACGACTTCAACCTCGCCACGTACGACTCGGGCGACACGTTCGACCAGTCGAAGGCGCAGGGCTTCATCGAGATCTTCGGCCTGTCGTCGAAGATCGCCGCGAAGCGCGACCTCGCCTGATTCGATACGCGTACGACAGCCGCCTCCCCGACCTCCGCGGCGGGGAGGCGGTGGCACATCCACCCTCTTGAGGAGCTTCAGCTGTGAGCAGCAACAACGGTGACGTACGGCTCTGGGGCGGCCGTTTCGCCGACGGTCCCGCCGAGGCGCTGGCCAAGCTGTCGGCGTCGGTCCACTTCGACTGGCGTCTCGCGCCGTACGACATCGCCGGTTCGCGAGCGCACGCGCGCGTGCTCCACAAGGCGGGCCTGCTCACGGACGACGAGCTGCAGCGCATGCTGGCCGGGCTCGACCAGCTCGAAGCGGATGTCGCCGACGGGTCCTTCGTGGGCACGATCGCCGACGAGGACGTGCACACGGCTCTTGAGCGGGGTCTGCTGGAGCGCCTCGGCCCCGACCTCGGCGGCAAGCTGAGGGCCGGCCGTTCGCGGAACGACCAGGTCGCCACGCTCTTCCGGATGTACCTGCGGGACCACGCCCGCATCATCGGCGGCCTGATCGCCGAGCTCCAGGACGCGCTGGTGGGCCTGGCCGAGGCGCACCCCGACGTCGCGATGCCGGGCCGTACGCACCTTCAGCACGCCCAGCCGGTGCTCTTCGCCCACCACGTCCTGGCACACGTCCAGCCGTTGTCCCGGGACGCGGAGCGGCTGCGGCAGTGGGACGAGCGCACGGCGGTCTCTCCCTACGGCTCGGGCGCGCTGGCGGGTTCGTCCCTCGGCCTCGACCCGGAGGCCGTCGCCGCGGACCTGGGCTTCGAACACGGCTCGGCGGGCAACTCCATCGACGGCACGGCCTCGCGGGACTTCGTCGCGGAGTTCGCCTTCATCACCGCGATGATCGGCGTGAATCTGTCGCGGATCGCGGAGGAGATCATCATCTGGAACACGAAGGAGTTCTCCTTCGTGACCCTGCACGACGCCTTCTCGACCGGGTCGTCGATCATGCCGCAGAAGAAGAACCCGGACATCGCGGAGCTGGCGCGCGGCAAGTCGGGCCGTCTGATCGGCAATCTGACGGGCCTGATGGCCACGCTGAAGGCCCTTCCGCTCGCGTACAACCGTGACCTCCAGGAGGACAAGGAGCCGGTCTTCGACTCCTGTGACCAGCTGGAGGTCCTGCTCCCGGCCTTCACCGGGATGATGGCGACGCTGACGGTCAACCGCGAGCGGATGGAGGAGCTGGCCCCCGCCGGTTTCTCGCTCGCGACGGACATTGCGGAGTGGCTGGTCAAGCAGGGCGTGCCGTTCCGGGTGGCGCACGACGTGGCGGGCGGGTGCGTGAAGGAGTGCGAGCAGCAGGGCATCGAGCTGGACGAACTCACGGACGCGCAGTTCGCGAAGATCTCCCCCCAACTGACCCCCGAGGTCCGCACGGTCCTGAACGTCCAGGGCGCGCTGGCGTCCCGCAACGGCCGGGGAGGCACGGCACCGTCGGCAGTGGCGGTGCAACTGGCCGAGCTGAAGGCAGACCTGGCCGTGCAGCGGGCGTGGGCGGACGCCAAGCGCTGACACTCGAGCGCACGTCGCAACCACACCGGCCCGGGCATGCGCCCCGGCCGGTGTGACATTTACCGACGACGCATGTCTTGACGCGTCAGTAACACGGAAGCAAATATTCCGTATCCCGGTTGGCATTGCCGAACAGCCGCTGTCACGACCGGAGCACGGAAAGGCCCCCACGTCATGCGTCTACGCAACCTCATCCGCCCGCTGATCTCGGCCGCCGCGGTGGCGGCACTCGGAGCGGCGGGGCTCGCCGTATCCGGAACCGCCTCGGCCTCGGCCGCGGAGCCCGCCGTCGCCCCACCCGGCGCGAACGACTGGTCCTGCAAGCCGGACGTGGCGCACCCGCAGCCCGTGGTCCTGGTCAACGGCACCTTCAAGACGATGGCGGAGAACTGGGCCACGCTCTCACCGAAGCTGGCGGCCGAGGGCTACTGCGTCTTCGCGTTCGACTATGGCGAGGCGGCCACCGCCCCGATCCCCGACTCGGCGGCGCAGTTGCGCGACTTCGTCGACACCGTGCGCAGCAGAACGGGTGCCAAGAAGGTCGACCTCGTAGGCCACAGTCAGGGCGGCATGATGCCGCGCTACTACGTGAAGTTCCTCGGCGGGGCGACCAAGGTGGACGACCTGGTCGGCATCGTGCCGTCCAACCACGGCACCAGCAACCCCCTGGCGCTCGCCGCCGGTGCCACTGTCTGTCCTGCCTGCGTGGACCAGACGGCCGGCTCCGAGCTGCTGACAAAGCTCAACGCCGACCCCGAGGCGCCGGTCGGCCCCGACTACACGCAGATCGCCACGCGATACGACGAGGTCGTGGTCCCGTACACGAGCTCCTATCTCAAGGGTTCTGCCCGCCACGTCACCAATGTGCCGCTCCAGGACGCCTGTCCGCTCAACACTTCGGAGCACGACCAGGCCCCCAAGGATCTTGTCGTCGCCCAGTGGGTGCTGAACGCCCTGGGGCGGTCCGGCCCCGCCGACCCGGGCTTCCGGCCCGACTGCCTGCCCGTCGGCTGATCTTTCGCCGACCTTCAGCCGCCTGACCGGAGGAGCCTCATGGCCGGTCAGGCGGCTTCGTGCTGCCTTCCCGCACTGCTGATGAGACATCCATAACCCGAGTGAGACAAGAATGTCTCATCTGGGGTACAGTCGTCTCATGACAGTCGATCGCGAGCAGGTCCTCCGTACCGCCGCCGCCCTCCTCTCCCGTAAATCGACCGCCACCATGGACGAGGTCGCGCGGGCCGCCGGTATCGGACGGGCCACCCTGCATCGGCACTTCGCCGGGCGGGACGCGCTCGTCAAGGCGCTGGAGCAGCTCGGAATCCAGGAGTTCGAGGTCTCCATCGACCGCGCCCGGCTGGACGAGGGGACCGCCGACGACGGGCTTCGGCGGCTCGTCGCCGAGATGGAGCCCGTCGCCGAGCTCCTCGCCTTCCTCGTCACCGAGAACCAGCTCTTCGAGGGCGACCAGATCAACGAGGGCTGGTCCAGGCTCGATGCCCGTGTGTCCGCCCTCTTCCGGCGCGGTCAGGAACAGGGCGTGTTCCGGATCGACCTCACACCCGCATGGCTGACCGAAGCCCTCTACGGGCTCATCGGCACCTGCGCCTGGGCCGTCATGGACGGCCGCGTCGCCAAGAACGACTTCCAGTACATGATCGCCGAGCTGCTGCTCGGCGGAGCGAGACGGAGTGTGGAGCAATGAGCAGCACCATCCAGCGCACGAGCGGGACGGACGAAACCCTGTACCGCCCCGGGCGCTGGCTCGCGCTGTCGGTCCTCGTCCTGGCCGTTCTGCTGGTGGCCGTCGACGCCACAGTCCTCGGCCTCGCCACCCCGTTCCTCAGCGAGGACCTCAAGCCCACCGGCACCCAGCTGCTGTGGATCGGCGATGTCTACTCGTTCGTCATCGCGGGCCTGCTCGTCTCCATGGGCAGCCTCGGCGACCGTATCGGCCGCAAGAAGCTCCTGCTGCTCGGCGCTGTCGCGTTCGGAGCGGTGTCCGTCCTCAACGCGTACGCCACCACCCCCGAGATGATGATTCTCGCCAGGGCACTCCTCGGCGTCGCAGGCGCGACGCTCATGCCCTCCACCCTCGCGTTGATCCGGAACATCTTCCACGACCCCAAGGAGCGCAGCCTCGCCATCGGCATCTGGGGCGCGATGGCCTCCGCCGGCGCGGCGGTCGGGCCGGTCGTCGGCGGCTTCCTGCTGGAACACTTCTGGTGGGGTTCGGTCTTCCTGATCAACCTGCCGGTGATGGCCGTCCTGGTGCTGGTCGGTGTCAAGCTGCTGCCCGAGTCGAAGAATCCGGTGGCAGGGCCCTGGGACCTGATCAGTGTCGTACTGTCCCTCGTCGGCATGGTCGGTGTCGTCTACGCCGTCAAGGAGGCGGCGACGCACGGCGCGAGCCCGGAGGCCGCCGCCGCCGCGGTGCTCGGCCTCGGCGCGCTGTACGGCTTCGTCCGCAGGCAGTTGACGCTGCCGGCGCCACTGCTCGACATGCGGCTGTTCCGGCACCGGGGTTTCTCGGGCGCGGTACTGGCCGATCTGCTGACCATCCTCGGCCTGTCCGGCCTGGTCTTCTTCCTCTCCCAGTTCCTGCAACTGGTGCAGGGCCGGGAGCCGTTCGAGGCCGGACTCGCCGAACTGCCCGCCGCGATCGGTGCGGTGGCGACTGGTCTGATCGCGGGCACGGTGGCCCGCCGGTTCTCCGTACGGTCGGTCGTCGCCGGTGGCCTCGCCGCCGTGGGCGTCGCCCTCGCCGCACTGACGCTGCTCGGCCAGTCCACCGGCTATCCGCTGCTCGGCGCGGCCCTGCTGATGGTCGGTGTCGGCGCCGGATTCTCGTTCACCGTCACCGCCGACGTCATCCTGTCGAGCGTCCCCAAGGAGCAGGCGGGCGCCGCGTCCGCGGTCTCGGAGACTGCGTACGAACTGGGCGCGGCCCTCGGCATCGCCCTGCTCGGCTCCATCGTCACCGGCGTCTACCGCGGGTTCACCACCCCGGCGGGCGTCCCCGCCGGTCCGGCGTCCGCTGCGCATGAATCGCTCGGCGGTGCGGTCGAGGCGGCGGCGACGCTGCCGCAGCGGCAGGGCGCGGAGATGGTGGCCGCGGCGCAGGAGGCGTTCACCGACGGACTGCGGCTCGCTTCCGGTGTCGGAGCGGCGGTGCTGCTGGCGACGGCGGTGGCGGCGTGGTTCCTGCTGCGCGGCCAGAAGCTCGAGGACGGCCTCGAGCACTCGTAGACAGGCCCCAACACCCATGAACAGGACGGAGGGCCGGACCCCACCCCCGGGGTCCGGCCCTCCTCACGCGCTGCCTCAGGCTGCCTTCGCCTTCGTTGCGTACATGTCCACGTACTCCTGGCCCGACAGCTCCATGACCTCCGTCATCACCGAGTCAGTCACCGCCCGCAGCACATAGCGGTCACGGTCCATCCCGTCGTACCGCGAGAACTCCATCGGCTCGCCGAAGCGGATCGTCACCCGGCCCGGCCGCGGCAGTCCCGCGCCGCCCGGCTGGAGCTTGTCGGTGCCGATCACCGCGAACGGGACCACCGGCGCGCCCGTCATCAGGGTGAGCCGGGCGATACCCGTACGGCCCCGGTACAGGCGGCCGTCGGGGGAGCGGGTGCCCTCCGGGTAGATGCCGAAGATCTTGCCCTCCTCCAGCACCCGACGGCCCGTCATCAGCGCGGCCACACCGCCGTTCGCGCCGTCGCGGTCCACCGGGATCATGCCGCTGCCGGTGAAGAACCACGCCATCGCCCGGCCCTTGATGCCCTTGCCGGTGACGTACTCGTCCTTGCCGATGAAGTGGACCGGACGGGCGCACACCAGCGGGAGGATCATCGAGTCGATGAACGTCAGGTGGTTTCCGGCGAGGATCACCGGACCGGTCCCGGGAATGTTCTCGGCGCCTTCCACGCGTGGGTGGAACATCAGGCGCAGGATCGGTCCTAGCACGGCCTTGATGAGCGACAAGCGGGACAACGGGTCCTCCGGTGTCAGACACGGTGGCGTGGGGGCGGACGGTAACGGCGGCGAAGTCTGTGCAGGTGAGGACCATACTCGCGGGTCAGAGTTGATCGCACATCGGGTTCACGGAGCGGATACGCAGTGTTGACGTGTGTTTTCGCTGCGTTCGTCCCTGGTCTGCCGTATGTAGGGCGTGGCTGCCTACCATCGGGCGTCGCCTGACAGGTGCGGGACATCACACGGAGGAATGTCGATGACACAGGGTGCGGACAGAAGTCCCGGACGCCGGACCGTCCTCGGGGCGGCGGTACTCGGCACGGCAGCTCTCGGCGTCGGCGGTGTCACCGCGGGGCGTGCCGAGGCCGGCGAGCTCCACGACAGCCATGACGGACACGGATCGTCGTACAGGGATCTGCCCTCCCCCACGATCATCGGCCACCGCGGCGCCAGCGGCTACCGGCCCGAGCACACCCTCGGCTCCTACCAGCTCGCCCTGGACATGGGTGCGCATGTCATCGAGCAGGACCTGGTGCCCACCAAGGACGGCCATCTCGTATGCCGTCACGAGAACGACATCACGGGTACCACGGATGTCGCGGCTCACCCGGAGTTCGCCTCCCGCAAGACCACCAAGTCCGTCGACGGCGTGAGCCTGACCGGCTGGTTCACCGAGGACTTCACGCTCGCCGAGCTGAAGACGCTGCGCGCAAAGGAGCGGATCCCGGCCAACCGCCAGGAGAACACCCTCTACGACGGCCGCTGGGCGATCCCCACCTTCGAAGAGGTGCTGCGCTGGGCGGAGAAGGAGGGCCGCCGACGCGGCCGTCCCGTCTGGCTCCATGTCGAGACCAAGCACCCCACCTACTTCCGGGGGCTCGGGCTGGGACTTGAGGAGCCGCTGGCCAAGCTGCTGCGCCGATACGGCCGCGACCGCCGCAACTCGCCCGTCTTCCTGCAGTCGTTCGAGCCGAGCAGCATCCAGCGGCTGTCGAAGCTGGTGTCCTCGCCGGGCGTCGTGCTGCTGTCCGGCGCGAGCAGCCGCCCGTGGGACTTCGTCCAGGCGGGCGACGCGCGTACCGTGGCCGACCTCGTCAAGCCCGAGGGCCTTGCGTGGATCGCGTCCTACGCGCAGGGCATCGGGCCGACCCTCGACCTGATCATCCCGAAGGACGCGAGCGGCAAGCTGGGCACGCCGACGACCCTGGTCGCGGACGCGCACGCCGAGGGCCTGATCCTGCACCCGTACACGATGCGCAACGAGAACACCTTCCTGCCCGCCGACTTCCGGCGCGGCACCGACCCGAACGCCTACGGCGACGCCTTCGGCGCCTTCAAGGTCTACTTCGAGACCGGCATCGACGGCATCTTCACCGACAACGCCGACACCGGGCTGCTGGCGGCCGCCGACTTCAACGGCTGACAGCACGCGAGGCCCGGCCGCCCGTACGGGTGACTGTGCCGTCGCACGGCAACCACCGCCGTGCGACGGCACGTCCCGCCGGGCATGACGCTTCTCGAAGAACTCCGTCCGCTCGTGAGCGCCGAGGCGACCGCCGAGGCCCCTGCCGCCGCGATGGAGCCGCGCGATCTGGAACAGGCCGTCTGGGTGCGGCTGCTCGAACGGCTCGGCGGCGACGGCCCGCCGCCGGACGCCGCCCGCTGGGTCAAGTCGGCCGTGCGAGCGGAAGCGCGCCGCGCCCGGCGCACCGCGGCCAGGGAGCGGCCGTACGGCCCGGAGCCGTTGGCGGACCCGGCAGGCAGCCCGGAACGTGCCGCGCTGAGGTCCGAGCGCCGCCGGACCCTGCGCGCCGCGGTCGCCCGCACACCCGGCAACTGCCCGCGGCTGCTGACTGCGATGCTGTCGCCCGACGACCCGACCTACCGCGAAATCGCAGGGGAGTTGGGAATCTCACAGGGCAGTCTGGGGCCGATGCGTTCCCGCTGCCTGGGATGCCTGCGCAGAATGCTGACGGCAGAGGTTGCGGCTCCTGAACTCGGGGGAAAGGAGCGATAGACAACCGGCGGACAGGTGAGCGGGAGGCATGCGCACATGGGCATGAGCGTGACCATCTCAGCGGCAAGAGCTCAGGACGCGGAGCAGATCCTCAAGTTGCAGTACCTGTGCTACCAGAGTGAGGCCGAGCTCTACGGCGACTACGGAATCGAGCCCCTCACCCAGTCCCTCGACGATCTGCGGGCCGAAATAGCCCAGGGGCACGCCCTGGTGGCCCGGCTCGGCGACGAGGTGGTCGCATCCGTGCGCGGCAGCGTCGACGCAGGCGGAACGGCCCGGCTCGCCAAGCTGATCGTGCACCCCCGGATGCAGCGCCACGGCCTCGGCGGCCGGCTGCTCGACGCGATCGAGCGGCGCTTCTCGGGTGAGTCGGCGGCCAAGCGGTTCCAGCTGTTCACCGGCCATCGCAGCGAGAGCAATCTGCGGCTGTACCGCAGCCGCGGCTATGTGCAGGTCTCCAGCGAGCAGGTCGGCCCGCGGCTGACGCTGGTCACGCTGGAGAAGGAGGTCACGGCGAGCGCCTACGCCGCGAGCGCGTAGCCGGGTTGAGCTGCCGCGGGTTCGGCTCCCTGCGGGTTCGGCTCCCTGCGGGTTCAGCTTCTGCGGGAGCGGCGCAGCCAGAGCATTCCGGTGATCGGCAGCAGCACCGGAATGAAGATGTAGCCCATGCCGTACGTGGACCAGACCGTCGAGTCCGGGAAGGCGGACGGCTCGAGAACCGTCCAGGTCCCCACGATCAGTACGCCCGCGAGCTCGGCGGCGCAGCACACCAGCGCCGCCCTGCGCGCCCTCTCCCCGCCGCGCACCAGCGTGTAGGTGATGAACGCGTACACCACCGCCGCGACGGCGGAGAGTGTGTGGGCCAGCGGCGCCGAGCCGTAGTCGGTGAGGATCTGGTAGACGGAGCGCGAGACCGCGCCCACCGACATCACTCCGTACACCCAGACCAGCAGCAGCCCAGGGCCCTGGACCAGCCGGGTCTTCTTGCCTTCTGCGGTCTCGGTCATGGTCAGCCGTTCCAGATGTCGTAGAGGCGCACTTCGAGCACGGCCAGGACGATCGCGCCCGCGGCGACCGTCACGGAGCCCCAGCGGGTCCGCTCCGAGAGGGAGAGAAAGCCCGCCGCCGGTACGGCCGCGAACGCCCCGATCAGATACGCGACGAAGATGACCGAGCCTTCGTCGGCCTTCTCGCCGCGTGCCAGCTGCACGATCCCGATCAGCAGTTGCGCCAGCGCCAGCACAGACACCACGGCCATGCCGATGAAGTGCCAGTCCTTGGTGGGCTGGTCGCGAAGGGCGGCATAGCCGCACCAGGCGGCGAGGGCGAGCGCGGTCACGGCGACCGCGACCGTCAGGGCGTCAAGCATGGCCCTGAGCGTATTACGGGCCAAAAGGCCCGATGCGCGCGGCCCCGACTGCCCCGTAGGGTCGACGACCATGAGGATCGACGCCGCAGCCCTGCTGTTCGACAACGACGGAACCCTTGTCTCCTCGATGGAGTCCGTCCAGCGCTGCTGGACCCGATGGGCGGGGGAGTACGGAATCACCGCGGAGGACTTCGCCCGCATCGAGCTGCACGGCCGTACCGCCGCCGAGATAGCCGCCGATCTGCTGCCCGCGGGTGTGGTGCCGGAGGCGGTGGCCCGTATCGAACAGCTCGAGGTCGAGGACGTGGCCGGGGGAGTCGTGCTGCTGCCCGGCACCGCCGAGCTGCTGGACCGGCTGCCCGCCGACCGCTGGGCGGTGGTCACGTCAGCAACGCGCCGGCTGGCCGAGGCCCGGCTCGAAGAGGTCGGTATCCGGCCCAAGGTCCTCATCGCCGCCGACGACATCACGCGCGGCAAGCCCGACCCGGAGCCCTATCTGCTCGGGGCCGTCCGCGTCGGTGTGGATCCGGCGCGCTGTGTCGTCTTCGAGGACGCCCCGGCGGGTCTGACCGCGGGCCGCGCGGCCGGCATGCGGACCGTGGCCTTGGCCACAACGCACCAGCGTTCCGAGCTGTTCGCCGATGTCGTCGTCAGGGACCTCTCGGCCGTGTCCGCGCAGGCCACGCACGGGGGAGTGGAGATCACGGCCGCCGACTGAGCCCAGGCCGACCCTGTCCGCATGCTGTATCAGCACTGTCCGCTATTCGGACAGCGCTGATTGCCTCGTACCCCTGTCTGCTTTACTTGCCGACATGACCACGACGAGCAGCCGCACCCTTGCGACCGAGGCGATCACGACGCCCGGTGCTCGTTGTATGTGTCGAATGTGCGCCAACTGAGGGCCCCTGCCTGAGCCTCGCGCCCCGAAGCGAGACCGACAGCCGAGCCGACTCCGGTGCTCCGCCAGGACGCATCGGACCGAGCCTGCCCCGCGCACGCGTTACCCCGGGCCACGAGCCGAATCAGCCGTGTCGCGCCCGACTGTCCACACCCGAATGCCCCGTGCCCGGCGGAACACCGCGCCGCGCACTCGACAGCGACGGAAAACCCCCTGTGATCACCACTACGGGCCTTACAAAGGTCTACGAGTCACGAGGCCGCAAGGTCACCGCCCTGGACGGCGTCGATCTGCACGTCCGTGAGGGCGAAGTCTTCGGAGTCATCGGCCAGAGCGGCGCCGGAAAGTCCTCGCTCATCCGCTGCGTCAACCTGCTGGAGCGCCCCACCTCCGGCACCGTGACCGTCGCGGGCCAGGACCTCACCGCGCTCGCCGGCCGCGGCCGCCGCGCATCCAAGGAACTGCGCGAAGCACGCAGCCGTATCGGCATGGTCTTCCAGCACTTCAACCTGCTGTCCTCGCGCACCGTCAAGGACAACATCGAGCTGCCGCTGGAGATCCTCGGCGTCTCCGGCGCCGAGCGCTCCCGCAAGGCCCTCGAACTGCTCGACCTGGTGGGCCTCGCCGACAAGGCCAAGGCGTACCCCGGACAGCTCTCCGGCGGCCAGAAGCAGCGCGTCGGCATCGCCCGGGCGCTCGCCGGCGACCCCAAAGTGCTGCTGTCCGACGAGGCGACCAGCGCCCTCGACCCCGAGACCACCCGCTCGATCCTGCAGCTGCTGCGCGACCTCAACCAGCAGCTCGGACTGACCGTCCTGCTCATCACGCACGAGATGGACGTCGTCAAGACCATCTGCGACTCGGCGGCCCTGATGAAGAAGGGGAAGATCATCGAATCCGGCACCGTGAGCGAACTGCTCGCGACCCCCGGCTCCGAGCTGGCTCAGGAGCTGTTCCCGGTGAGCGGCGAGGCCTCGGGCCCCGACCGCACCGTCATCGACGTCACCTTCCACGGTGAGGCCGCGACGCAGCCGGTCATCTCCCAGCTCTCGCGCACGTACAACATCGACATCTCGATCCTCGGCGCGGCGATGGACACCGTCGGCGGCAAGCAGATCGGCCGGATGCGCATCGAACTGCCCGGACGGTACGAGGAGAACGTCGTCCCGGTCGGCTTCCTGCGCGAGCAGGGCCTCCAGGTCGACGTCGTCGACCCCGACGCCCCCGCCGAGCCGGTCGCGCTCCCCGCCCAGAGCATCGCCGCGCTGGTCGCGGAGGTCGCCAAGTGACCTGGTCGGAGATGCAGCCCCTGCTGAGCCAGGGCACCATCGACACTCTCTACATGGTGCTGTGGTCCACCCTCGTCACCGTCGCGGGCGGACTGCCGCTCGGTGTGCTCCTTGTCCTCACCGACAAGGGCGGATTGCTGCAGAACACCCCGGTGAACAAGGTCGTCGGCGTGATCGTGAACATCGGCCGCTCGCTGCCGTTCATCATCCTGTTGATCGCGCTGATCCCCTTCACCACGCTGGTCGTCGGAACCTTCATCGGCCCTACCGCGATGATCGTGCCGCTCGCCGTCGGCGCCATTCCGTTCTTCGCGCGGCTCGTCGAGACGGCGATCCGCGAGGTCGACCACGGCCTGGTCGAGGCCGTCCAGGCGATGGGCGGCTCGATCCCGACGATCGTCCGCAAGGTGCTGCTGCCGCAGGCCCTGCCCTCACTCGTCTCCGCCGTCACCACCACCGTGATCGTGCTCGTCGGCTACTCGGCGATGGCCGGCGCGGTCGGCGGCGAGGGGCTCGGATCCAAGGCCGTCACCTACGGATTCCAGCGCTTCGAGACCCAGTTCATGCTGATCACGGTCGTCGTCCTGATCGCCATCGTCACGGTCGTACAGCTCGTGGGCGACGGAGTCGTACGACTCCTGGCACGCCGCGGCCGTACCGCTTCCTGACGCCACGGACCACATCCCGCACAGCCCGCACTCCTTGTCCGGGCGCCGTTCCGCTCCACCAGAAAGAGGCACTTTTCGTGCGTAAGAACATCAAGCTCACTGCGTCCGCCGCCGCTCTCGCGGCCCTCGCCCTCGGCCTCACCGCCTGCGGCACCGCGTCCGACCCGGCCGCCAAGTCCGACTCCGGCGCCAAGGCCGACGAGTCGAAGGCGCTGGTCGTCGCCGCGTCCCCGACGCCGCACGCGGACATCCTCAATTACGTCAAGGACAACCTGGCGAAGAAGGCCGGACTGAACCTCGAGGTCAAGGAGTTCACGGACTACGTCCTGCCGAACACCGCCACCGAGAGCGGCCAGGTCGACGCCAACTTCTTCCAGCACAAGCCGTACCTCGACGACTTCAACAAGAAGAACAACACCCACATCGTCCCGGTCGTCACCGTCCACCTGGAGCCGCTCGGCCTGTACTCCAAGAAGGTCAAGGACCTCAAGGAGATCAAGTCCGGCCAGACGCTGGCCGTGCCGAACGACACCACCAACGAGGGCCGCGCGCTCAAGCTGCTCGCCGACAACGGCCTCATCACCCTCAAGGACGGCGCGGGCAGCGGCGCCAAGCTCTCCGACATCAAGGACAGCAAGGGCCTGAAGTTCAAGGAGATCGAGGCCGCCACGCTTCCCCGCGCCCTGAACGACGTCGACGCCGCGGTCATCAACGGCAACTACGCCATCGAGGCCGACCTCAAGCCCGCCAAGGACTCCCTGGCGCTCGAGAAGGCCGAGGGCAACCCGTACGCCAACTTCCTCGCCGTCAAGGAGGGCAACGAGAAGGACGCCCGCGTGCAGAAGCTCGCGAAGCTCCTCAACTCCCCCGAGGTGAAGAAGTTCATCGAGGACACGTACGCCGGCTCCGTCGTCCCGGCCTTCGGCGCCGCCAAGTAACGCTTGCCGCACGCCGTTTGAACGAGGCCCCGCGCACCACGACAGGTGCGCGGGGCCTTGTGCAACTCACCACCCGGCCATGCGCATCCGTCACCGGATGCTGCATGCTGTGCCTTTACGGCTACGACCCTTTCGACGGTCTTCGGCATGGAGCTGCGCATGACTACCACCTTCCCGGACGTGTCCATCAGCACGGAGCGGTTGGTGCTGCGCCCCTTCGAGGAGGCCGACATCCAGGCGCACACCGAGATGATGAACGACGAGATGGTCACCGCCTGGACCTCGGTGCCGCACCCGTACACCGCTGCCGACTCCGAGGCATGGATCCGCAGGATCGCTCCTGCAGAGCGCACCGAAGGCCGCGGAATCGTTCTGGCCGTCACCGAATTCCTCACCCAGCGGCTCGTCGGCATCGTCCAACTGAAGAACACCGACTGGCGAACCCTCGCCACCGAGGCCGCGTACGTCACCGCCCCCTGGGCGCGCGGTGAGGGCTACGCCACCGAATCGGTGCTGGCCGTCGCCCAGTGGCTGTTCCGCGACCAGCGGTTCGAGCGCCTGGAACTGCGCACCGCCGCGGACAACACCGCATCCCAGCAGGTCGCGCAGAAAATCGGCTCCATCAGCGAGGGCGTGCTCCGCAACGCCTGGATAGCGCGTACGCAGACGGAGGACGGCGGCTGGGCCGACATCCGTACCGATCTGATCGTCTGGAGCCTGCTGCCCGAGGACCTCGAAGGCGTCTCGGACCACATGGCGGACGCGGGCTACGCCTCCTTCACCGACTGGAACTGACCGGCACCCACGACCGTCCGCCGCCCGCTCCAGGTACTCTCGCCATGCCCGCGCCCGCGGGCTGCCCCGACCTGCGACAACACCAGGAGACTGACGACGATGGCCGACCGGGTCACGGTGATCGGCTGGGACGGTTCGCCCCTCACCGCGGCGGCCAGGTCCGCACTCTCCGCTGCCACCCTGGTGGCCGGAGCGGCCCACCACCTTGCCCTCCCCGAGGTGCCGAAGGGCGCCGAGCGCATCCGGCTCGGCAGCGTCGACCTCGCCGCCCGGCGGATCGCGGGCCACCGAGGCAGCGCCGTCGTCCTCGCCGACGGCGACCCGGGCTTCTTCGGCGTCGTACGCACGCTGCGTGCGCCGGAGCACGGCCTGGAGGTCGAGGTCGTCCCCGCCGTCTCGTCCGTCGCCACCGCCTTCGCCCGGGCCGGAATGCCCTGGGACGACGCCCAGATCGTCGTCGCCCACCGCCGTACGCTGCGCCGTGCCGTCAACGTGTGCCGGGCGCACCCCAAGGTCGCCGTCCTCACCTCCCCGGGCGCCGGGCCCGCCGAGCTCGCCCTGCTGCTCGAAGGAGTCCACCGCACCTTCGTCATCTGCGAGGAACTGGGCACGGACCGTGAGCAGGTCACCGTCCTCACCTCCGACAAGGCCGCCGACCACGCCTGGCGCGACCCCAACGTCGTCATCGTCATCGGCGGCGCCGCGACCGCGGCCGTCCAGGGCGGCGGCTGGATCGCGGGCCGCGAGCCCGGCTATCCGCCGGCGGTACGGGGCTGGGCGCTGCCTTCGGACTCGTACGGAGAGTTGTACGGAGAAGGTCTCGGCGAAGGCGAGTCGGTGCAGCTGCGCGCCGCCCAACTGGCCCGCCTCGGGCCGCGTATCGGTGACCTGGTCTGGGACATCGGTTCCGGCAGCGGGGCACTCGCGGTGGAGGCGGCCCGCTTCGGCGCCGCGGTCATCGCCGTCGACGCGGACGCGGACGCCTGCGCCCGCACGGAGGCCACGGCCCGGCACGCGGGCGCCCAGCTCCAGGTCGTCCAAGGGCGCGCGCCGCATGTGCTGGAGCGGCTGCCCGAGCCCGATGTCGTACGGATCGGTGGCGGGGGAGTCCCGGTGGTGACCGCGTGCGCCGACCGGCGGCCCCAGCGCATCGTCACGCACGCCTCGACGCGGGACGAGGCCGAGGCGATCGGCGCGGCCCTCGCGGCGGGCGGCTACGAGGTGGAGTGCGCGCTGCTGCAGTCCGTCGAAATGGACACGACGGCATGGGCGGAACGTGAGCGTTCCGTCGTCTTCCTGCTCTCCGGCCGAAGGGTCGAGAGCGCCCCGTGACCTTGCTGCCGGACGGCGCGAGGTAGGCTGGCCGATCGTTGTACCGCAGCCGGATGTTCGTCGCTTCGTTCGTCAATGTCCGGAAAATGGGGCCGCTTTGGTTCCGTTTTGTGGTACGTCAGAACCGGGGGAAGCGCAACGTGGCGCAGCCCACAGCGGGCCGTGGCAGTTCTCACTGCCGCGGCGCCGAACGGCCGCGAGAATGCATGGAGACCGTGGGGGCATCGTGCCGCGCGGCGCACACGCTCGTTCTTGTTGACGGGCGTCAGGTGTGCCGCGATGTGGCGTCCCGGGCGACGGGCGAAGGAACACAAGCGATGGGCGAGGGGTACGCATGACTGACACCGGCCAGATCCCGGGCGAGGGGCTGCCGGAGAACGCAGGCATGGTGGAGCAGCCGGGCATCCCCGCTCCTGGCGCGTACACCTTCCTCGACCACTCCGAGAACGGCTCCGAAGAGGACGATCTGCTGCTGATGCCCGGTGCGCAGGGCGCGTGGAGCGATCCGCAGCCCGTGCAGCCCGTGCAGGCGATGCACGGCGTGCACCAGGGCCCTGTGGCACAGGCGGTCGGGCAGGCTCCGGTGGCAGTGCCGCCGCCTGCGCCGATGGCTCAGACGTCCGGTCCGGAGCACCTCGTGTCCGAGCACCACGGGCCGGAGTCGTTTGTGTCCGAGGCTCACGTCGAGGCCTCCGTGGCGGTGCAGCCGCCCGCGGGACCGGAGTTCGTGGCACCGGGGTTCGCGGCTCCCGCTCCGGTGGCGGAGCCCGTCGCTCCCGTGTTCACGGATGAGCAGTTCGCCCAGGCCGAGCAGCCCGCGCCCGTTGCCGAGCCGGTTGCGGTCGCAGCGCCTGTGTTCGACGCGCAAGAGTCCGGGGCGCACGAGGCCGGGGGCCGGGACTCCGGCTCCGTCGACCTCAACGGCGTACGTATTCCGCCCACATCGGCCACGCCGACGCCTCCGCCCGCGCGACGCCCGCTGCACATGGGCCCGCCGATGCCCGACACCTCGGGCGGCGTGGTGCGCTCGCTCGCCGACCGCGGGCCGGCGGGCACCCCGCCGCAGGCCGTGCCCGTGGCCAACCCCGGGCCGCCCACGGCAGGTCTGGAGTATCTCGACATCCCGCGCGACGAGGCGGCTGCCGTGCTGCCGGGACCGCAGCTGGGTGAGATTCCGCCCCAGGGCGGGGCTCCTTGGGACCCTCAGCCTCCCCAGTCACACACGCCTCCTCCCGTACCAGCAGAAACGGTCGTCCCGGAGTCCGCTCCTGTCACTCCGGCTGCTCAGGCTGCTCCCGTTGTCGCCGAGGCTCCGGCCGCGGCCCCTGAGCCCGCCCCTGAGCCGGAGCCGGAAGCGGAGCCCGAGCAGTCGGCGCCTGCCGGGCAGTTCGTCCCGGTCGACGGATCACTGCCCACCACGCCCCACCTGGCGCCGACGCCGGTCGCCGTGGTGATGCAGGCCGAGCCCGAACCGGAGCCGGTGGCGGAAGCCGAGGTCGTGGCAGCGGTTCCTGAGCCCGAGCCGCAGCCAGAGCCGGATGTACAGGCGATCGTCCTGCCCGCGCCGCGCGAGGGTTCCCCGGAACCGCTCGTGGAGGCGGTTCCCGAGCCCGTACCGGTTGCCGAGGCCGAGCCGGTCGCGGCTCCCGAAGTGGTCGCTGTCGCCGAGGTTGCCGAGGAGGTCATCGTGGCCGTCGTGGCCGAAGAACCCGCGCCCGCGCCCGCGCCCGAGCCCGAAACGGAGCCGGACCCGGAGCCCGTGGCCGTCCTGGTGCCCGAGCCGGAGGCCGTCGTCGGCGCGGCCGCGCCCGGTTACGACGACGCAGAGCGCGAAGCCGTACTCCGTGTCATGCGCGAGCGCCGGGACATCCGTAACGGCTTCCGCAGCGACCCCATCCCGCACGAAGTACTGCTGCGCGTCCTGGAGGCCGCCCACACGGCACCCAGCGTCGGCCACTCCCAGCCCTGGGACTTCGTCGTCATCCGCTCCGCCGAGACCCGGCGGACGATGCACGAACTCGCCCAGCGGCAGCGCGAGGCGTACGCGAAGTCGCTGCCGAAGGGCAGAGCCAAGCAGTTCAAGGAACTGAAGATCGAGGCGATCCTCGACACCCCCGTGAACATCGTGGTCACCGCCGACCCGACGCGCGGCGGCCGCCACACTCTCGGCCGTCACACCCAGCCGCAGATGGCCCCGTACTCCTCCGCACTCGCCGTCGAGAACCTGTGGCTCGCCGCCCGCGCGGAGGGCCTCGGCGTCGGCTGGGTCAGCTTCTTCGACGAGCGCGAGATGGTGCGTGCGCTGGGGCTGCCGGAGCACCTTGAGGTCGTGGCGTACCTGTGTGTCGGCTACGTCGACGAGTTCCCCGAGGAGCCCGAGCTGATGCAGGCGGGCTGGTCCAAGCGCCGTCCGCTGTCATGGGTCGTCCACGAGGAAACGTACGGACGCCGCGCCCTGCCCGGCGAGGAGCCGCACGATCTGCTCCAGGAGACCGTCTCCAACATCCGCCCGCTGGACGCGAAGGCGCTCGGCGAGGCGTGGGAGCGGCAGAAGCGGATGACCAAGCCCGCGGGCGCGCTCGGCATGCTGGAGATCATCTCCGCGCAGCTGAGCGGACTGTCCCGGATGTGCCCGCCGCCGATCCCGGAGCCCGCGGCGGTCGCGATCTTCGCGGGCGACCACGGGGTGCACGCGCAGGGGGTCACCACCTGGCCGCAGGAGGTCACGGCCCAGATGGTGGCCAACTTCCTCGGCGGCGGCGCGGTCTGCAACGCTTTTGCCAATCAGGTGGGCGCGGAGGTCTGCGTCATCGACGTCGGCGTGGCCGGTGACCTGCCCGCCACGCCGGGTCTGCTGCCGCGCAAGGTCCGGCCGGGCACGGCCGACTTCACGACCGGGGTCGCGCTGACCCGCGAGGAGGTCCTCTCCGCTGTCGGGGTCGGCATCGAGACGGCGCGGGACCTGGTGGCGGCGGGCAACAAGGCGCTGCTCACCGGTGAGATGGGCATCGCCAACACGACGGTCTCGGCGGCGCTGATCGCCGTGTACACGGGTATCGACCCGGGCGAGATCACCGGGCGCGGTACGGGCATCAACGACGAGATGCACGCGCGCAAGGTCGACGTGGTGCGCCGCGCGCTGGAACTCCACGCGCCGGACCCGGCCGACCCGATCGGTGTCCTGTCGGCGGTCGGCGGCCTGGAGCATGCGGCGCTGGTCGGCTTCATCCTGGGCGGCGCGTCGCTGCGTACGCCGGTGGTGCTGGACGGCGTCTCGGCGGGCGCGGCCGCGCTGGTTGCCCGGGCGATCGCGCCCGAAGCCCTGGCGGCGTGCATCGCGGGCCACCGCAGCGCGGAGCCTGGTCACGTGGCGGCCCTCAACAAGCTGGGCCTGCGCCCGCTGATCGACCTGGACCTGCGCCTCGGCGAGGGGACAGGGGCGCTGCTGGCGCTGCCGGTGGTGCAGAGTGCTGCGCGGGCGATGCATGAGGTGGCGACGTTCGACTCGGCGGGCGTCACGGAGAAGTAACCCGCGCTGCCCGTTCGGGCCCTACGGGTGGTCGCCTGCGGGCCGGTGGCCGGTGCGCCCGCCCGTTCAGCCGTCCGGTCAGATGGACGCCTCTGGTGGTTGCTGGGCGCCGTCGGCGGCTGTGCCCCGTGGGCGGTACGCCCGCCTTCGGCGGGCAGTGTGTCCCACCCGTCCGCCCTTTCGGGCCGTCCGTTCGGTGGACGCCTCTGGTGGTTGCTGGGCGCCGTCGGCGGCTGCGGCCCGGTGGGCGGTGTGCCCGCCTTCGGCGGCCTGGTGGCTGCGGCGTGAAGCTGCCGCCGGGGGCGTGGGGCGTCAGCCCCCACAACAACCCCCGGCGGTCTGGGGCACCGCCCCAGTTTCGGGAAGGGGCGGGGCAGGGGAGAAACCCCCCACCCCCGTAAGCTGTTCGCCAGCGTTCACACCCCGCCCCACCAGCCGCTTCACCGCCGCAGCGGTCCCGTACACGCACTGCCCCGCACGAGGAGCCACGACCGCCATGGCCGAGCACGCAGAGCACGCAGAGCACGCCGAGCACCCCGCCTACCCCGTCGGACTCCGCCTCGCCGGGCGCCGCGTCGTCGTCCTCGGCGGCGGTCAGGTCGCCCAGCGCAGGCTTCCCGCGCTCATCGCGGCCGGTGCCGACATCGTCCTCGTGTCCCCGGAGGCGACGCCCTCCGTGGAGGCGATGGCCGCGGCCGGCGAGATCGGCTGGGAGCGGCGCCCGTACGTCGAGGGCGACCTCGCCGATGCCTGGTACGCCCTCATCGCCACCTCCGACGCCGAGGCGAACGAGCTCGCATCCGCCGAAGCCGAGCGCACCCGCACCTGGTGCGTACGCTCTGACGACGCAAACGCGGCCACCGCCTGGACGCCCGCGACCGGCCGGTCGGAGGGCGTGACGGTCGCGGTGCTCACCGGGCGTGACCCCCGCCGTTCCGCCGCCGTGCGCGACGCCATCGTCGAGGGACTGCGCGACGGCTCGCTCGCCGCACCCCACCACCGCACCCGGACCCCCGGCGTCGCCCTCGTCGGCGGCGGCCCCGGCGACCCGGACCTGATCACCGTCCGCGGCCGCCGCCTCCTCGCCGAGGCGGACGTCGTCATCGCCGACCGCCTCGGCCCGCGCGACCTCCTCGACGAACTCCCGCCCCACGTCGAGGTGATCGACGCCGCGAAGATCCCGTACGGCCGTTTCATGGCCCAGGAGGCCATCAACAACGCGCTGATCGAGCACGCGAAGGCGGGCAAGGCGGTCGTGCGCCTCAAGGGCGGCGACCCGTTCGTCTTCGGCCGCGGCATGGAGGAGGCCGAGGCCCTCGCCGAGGCGGGCATCCCATGCACGGTCGTCCCCGGCATCTCCAGCTCCATCAGCGTTCCGGGCGCCGTCGGCATCCCGGTCACCCACCGCGGTGTGGCCCATGAGTTCACGGTGGTCAGCGGCCATGTCGCGCCCGACGACGAGCGTTCCCTCGTCGACTGGGAGTCGCTCGCCAAGCTGCGCGGCACGCTCGTCGTGCTGATGGGCGTCGACAAGATCGGTGCGATCGCGCAGGCCCTCGTGGCGTACGGCAAGAGCCCGGAGACCCCCGTGGCCCTGGTCCAGGAGGGCACCACCGCGTCCCAGCGCCGGGTCGACGCGACCCTGGCGACGGTCGCCGAGACGGTGCGGGCCGAGGACGTGCGCCCGCCGGCGGTCATCGTCATCGGCGACGTCGTCGCCGTCGGCCCGCGCAAGCCGTAGGCGTACCCCGCAGTCGTAACCTAGGCCGCATTCCATAACCCGGGGCCGCATCCCGTAACCCATGGCAGCGCGTAACCGCCAGTAACCGACCTGCGCCCAGCCGTTGGCACCACACCCAGGAGAAGGCAGTATCACCCTGTGGCTGATCTCATCACTGTCGAGGATCCCGACGACCCGCGCCTGCGCGACTACACCGGTCTGACCGACGTCGAGCTGCGGCGCAAGCGCGAACCCGCGGAGGGCCTGTTCATCGCCGAGGGCGAGAAGGTCATCCGGCGCGCCAAGGACGCCGGTTACGAGATGCGGTCGATGCTGCTCTCCGCCAAGTGGGTCGATGTCATGCGGGACGTCATCGACGAGCTCCCGGCCCCTGTCTACGCAGTGAGCCCTGAGCTCGCCGAACGGGTCACCGGCTACCACGTGCACCGCGGCGCGCTCGCGTCCATGCAGCGCAAGCCGCTGCCCACGGCCGACGAACTGCTGGTGACCGCCCGCCGGGTGGTCGTCATGGAGGCGGTCAACGACCACACCAACATCGGCGCGATCTTCCGCAGCGCCGCAGCACTCGGCATGGACGCGGTGCTGCTCTCGCCGGACTGCGCGGATCCGCTTTACCGCCGCTCCGTGAAGGTGTCGATGGGCGCGGTCTTCTCCGTCCCGTACGCACGCCTCGAGTCGTGGCCGAGGGGACTGGAGTCCGTCAGGGAAGCGGGCTTCAAGCTTCTCGCGCTGACACCTGACGAGAAGGCCGCCGCGATCGACGAGGCGGCCCCGCACCGGCTGGAGCGGGTTGCGCTGATGCTCGGTGCGGAGGGCGACGGGCTCTCGACGCAGGCGCTGGTCGCCGCGGACGAATGGGTGCGGATCCCGATGGCGCACGGGGTGGACTCGCTCAATGTGGGCGCGGCCGCGGCGGTGGCGTTCTACGCGGTCGTGACGGGCCGCCCGGGGGCCTGAGCTACAGCTGCTGGGCGGCGGCGATCCCGAGCGCCACGATCAGCGTCACCACGACGAAGACGATGATGCGCTGGCGCAGCAGCCGCGGGTTGGCGGGCCGCCGCCCGGCCGACGTCGGGCGCCCGCCGGGCCTGGTGCCCTGACGCCCGTTCGTACGGGCGGTGTTGCGGGGCTGCTGAGGGCGCGTGCCGCCGGTGCGCGGCGGCTGCTGCGGGCGGGGCATGGACGAGCCCGTACGCCGCTCCACGCGCTCCACCCGGTCCACGCGCTCCGTACGCTCGGAACGCTCTGTCCGGTCGGAACGCTCCGTGCGCTGCATACGCTCCGGATAGCGCGAGGTCGGCCGGTCCTGCTCGATACGCTCGCGCTGGGCCGGCGGACGCGCATCCGGCAGCCCCTGGGCCTCCCTGGCCGCGATCTCCTTGAGCCGCATCGACAGCTGCAACGTGCTGGGCCGCTCATCGGGGTCCTTCGCCAGACACGCCCGTACGAGCGGAGCAAGCGCATCCGGAACCCCGTACAGCTGCGGCTCCTCATGCACGACCCGGTACAGCATGACCTCCGAACTGCCGTGTCCGAAGGGCGAGTCGGCCGTCGCCGCGTATGCCAGCGTGGCGCCCAGCGCGAAGACGTCCGTCGCCGGGGTGACCGCAGCGCCGCGCACCTGCTCGGGCGCGAGAAAACCGGGGGAGCCGACCGCCGTACCGACATGAGTGAGCGTGCTCGCGCCCGTCGCCCAGGCGATGCCGAAATCGATGATCCGCGGGCCCTTCGGCGACAGCAGGATGTTCGACGGCTTCAGATCCCGGTGGACGACTCCGGCCTCGTGCACCGCGACCAGGCCCTCCGACAGGGCGGCACCGATCGCGGCCACCTCGGCGGCCCGCAGCGTGCCGTCCTCGGCCACCTTGTCGTGCAGCGAAGGACCGGGGACGTACTGGGTGGCGAACCACGGGCGCTCCGCCTCCAGATCGGCGGCCACCAGCCGTGCCGTACAGCCGCCGCGGATCCGCCGTGCGGCCGAGACCTCGCGCGCGAAGCGCGACCTGAACTCCTGGTCCTCCGCCAGATCCGGCCGGATCACCTTCAGCGCCACGCGCTGCCCGCGCCGGTCGGACCCGAGGTACACAACCCCCATGCCACCCGCGCCGAGCCGCCGGTGAAGCCTGAACGAGCCGACGACACGCGGGTCCTCGCGCCGGAGCCGCATCATCGCCATGTCCGTCCCCTACCTACGGTGGGGAGACCCCACCCCCGCTGCCACGGTCGTCCGTTTGACGTGGCACAGCTTACGTACCCCCGCCCCGGTGTGCTCATAGGCCGCGCCCTCGCGGGCCGAACGATTGTCAGTGCCGGGTGGGAAACTTGAAGAGTGGTCAGGGGGCTGCGGATCAGGCTCCTTCGGCCCGTGCGAGATCTCAACGGTCCGTCGTAGAAGGGGGATTGGATCAGTGAAGGGTGACCGCGTGGAGATAGTCGTGGATGCGGGAGACACGACTCGTACGTACGAAGTGGTGGCCAGCAGAGCGGGTCGCAGGGTCGAGACGGCGGTGCGCAGAGGGGTGGTGGAAGTGAGCGAAGTCACCCGCAGCGGATCGGTGGTGCGGACGGCGCGCTTCATGGCCACGCGCGTACTGGCGCTGGTCGAGCAGCCGGTGCCGCGGGAGGACGCCTCGGAGCGTCCCCTCCGGGAAGACCCCAAGGCCTAGGACCTCGTCTCCACCCAGGGGAGTACGTCACTGGGGCGTGGCTCATCCTCCGGGAGGCCCGGCAATCGGTACGAGGGCATGACGCCCGGGACCCGGCGGATCCCTAATGTTGAAGTCAAGCGGCGGGTGCAGCACTCGTCCCCCGAGGTCAGACACCCGCCGCTGCTAAATACGACAGGAGAGGGATCATGGCGGACACGGCATCGCGGACGATGATCCGCACGCAGGGACGTAAGGCATTCGCCGCGTTCGGCGGCCGCCCGTCGGGCCGACGCCACCCGCTGGTGGCGACGGCGATGGTGCTCCCTCTCGCAGCCCTGCTCGTGGTCGCCTTCGGCGGCTGGGACGCAGTGGTCACACAAGCGTCGTCCGTGGGCGTGATGCTGGGGCGCTGAGCGGCGCCCCGGGCCCGGAAGAGCGGTCCGGGTCGGGGACATCCGGCCAACAACCCCGTGGGGACGGGGGTGCGGCGGACGGCAGCGTTTGGCCGGTCAGCTGGGGAGCTGACCGGCCATCGCGCTGTCTGCCCTTCTGCGTACGACCTCGCACCGCTCGGCCTGGAGGGCTCACGGGCTTCGGAGCGCTGCGACGGACTCCGTCCGCCGAACGGTGCCCGGTGGCGCGGAGGGGACCGGGGGATGCGCTCCCCGTGCCAACGGCGGTGCACCGGTGAGCCACGCGTCCGATCGACCTCGGTTGTGCGTCCGCCGCGTCGCGAAGCTTGTCCACCGAGGGTGCGCGTTCACCGCGCCGCGGAGCCCGGCGTCAGGCCGTACCGGACCCGCCGCCGCGAAGCTTGTCCACGACGGTGCGTGTTCACCGCGCCGCGAAGACCGGCGTCACGGCGTCAGGGCGCACCTGACTCGCCGCCGCGAAGCCCGGCGTGCGGGGTTACCGGGCTCGCGCCGCGAAGCCGGCGCTCCAGGGGTGTGGGGCGTCAGCCCCCCACCCCCTCCCCCACGG
>NZ_JBEXEX010000043.1:0-64367 GCF_040606445.1 Streptomyces sp. NPDC005408
CATCGCAAGGCGGAGGAAGGAGCCGACGCGGAGCGTCGGCGACTGACGACAACGCAGCGAGGTGCCGTGCCAGGGCACGCGAGCCCGGCAAGATCGGCCGGACAGGGCCTGAACCGACGCCGGCTCGGGTGCCTCCAGCAGGCGCTAGCCCGGGCCGATGCTGCTGCCCACCCCGCCGCTCGTCGCGTCCCCGATGGGGCGGATGCCCGCGGTGATCTTGTCCATCTCCGCGAGTTTGGGCGCCTCCGGGCCCGCGTCGAAGGCGAAGCGCACGATGACCATCGACTCGCTCCCCACCGACGAGGGGAAGACCAGCGACTGGACGTAACCGCCGGGGCCGGAGCCGGTGATGACCCGCCAGCGCACCAGATGGCCTGCCCGCCCGGCGACCGCGACGGACTGGGACTTGAGCAGGGTGTGGGACCTGATGCCGCCGTAGACGCGGTTGCCGATGGCGTCTTCCTCGTACGCCTTGTCCGCCGCCGTCACGATGTCGGCGAGGGCGAGTTTCGCGGGCGAGGTCTCATCGGTGCGGGTGGCCGTGATGGACGAGACGCGACCGTGCCGGCACAGCGGGGAGCCGCCGGCCGGGCAGTCGTAGGTCTCGTCCGTGACCATCGTGGCGCCCTCGTCGAGAGAGCTGTCGGACTTCTCCCAGCCCTCGGGAATGGGCATGGAGATTCCGTTCAGCTGGTCGGTCAGCAGAGCGGAGTCGTCGGTCGGGGGCGGCGTGGTGGCCGGGCTGTTCTTGGGGTCGGCGGATGTGGCGGGCGCGGTGACGCTCGGCGCGGACTCGGGATTCGTACCGTCGTCGTCGTTGCCGAGCAGGACCGCACCGGTGGCGATCGCGCCGACCAGTACGACACCGGCGGCGCCGAGCGCCAACAGCCGCCCCCTGCCGCCGCTTCCGGATGCCGCCTGCCGCGTCGGCACGGTCGGCGGACCGAACCCGGCGGGCTGCGCGGGAGCCGGGGCCTGTGCCTGGACCGGGCGTGTGTGCGCGGTCCAGGCGGTCCCGTCCCACCAGCGTTCGGTGCCGGGCATGTTCGGGTCCGGAAACCAGCCGGCCGGGGTCGTCATGCTCATCCGGCCACCCTAGGGGGCCGGATGCGGGCGCCTTCCACAGGGGCTTACACGGGAGTGACGTACGCGCCCGCGATACCGCCGTCGACGAGGAAGTCCGTCGCGTTGATGAACGAGGAGTCGTCGCTGGCGAGGAAGGCCACGGCGGCAGCGATCTCGTCCGCCTCCGCGAACCGTCCCGCAGGGATGTGGACCAGTCGGCGCGCGGCGCGCTCCGGGTCCTTGGCGAACAGCTCCTGCAGCAGCGGGGTGTTGACCGGCCCCGGGCACAGGGCATTGACCCGGATTCCCTCGCGGGCGAACTGCACCCCGAGCTCGCGGGACATGGCGAGCACGCCGCCCTTGGAGGCGGTGTACGAGATCTGGGAGGTGGCCGCGCCCATGATGGCCACGAACGAGGCGGTGTTGATGATGGAGCCGCGGCCCTGGCGCTGCATATAGGGGATGGCGGCCTTGCAGCACAGATAGACGGAGGTGAGGTTGACGTCCTGGACGCGCTTCCATGCCTCCAGGCCCGTGGTGAGGATGGAGTCGTCGTCGGGCGGCGAGATGCCCGCGTTGTTGAAGGCGATGTCGACGCTGCCGTAGGTGTCGTACGCCGTCTTGTACAGCGCCTCGACCTGCCCGGGGTCGGTGACGTCGACGCGTACGAACGTGCCGCCGACCTCGTCGGCCGCGGCCTTGCCCGCCGTCTCGTCGATGTCTCCGCAGACGACGTTCGCGCCTTCGGAGGCGAGGCGGCGCGCGGTGGCAAGGCCGATGCCGCTGCCGGCGCCGGTGATGACTGCGGTACGGCCCACAAGGCGGCGGCAGATGGGGGTCTCAACGGTCATGGTTGCTCAGGCCTCCGTGCTGATGAAGACGTTCTTGGTTTCGGTGAAAGCGGTGAGGGCGTCGGGGCCGAGCTCCCGGCCGAGGCCGGACTGCTTGTAGCCGCCGAACGGCGTCGAGTAGCGGACACTGGAGTGGGAGTTGACGGAGAGATTGCCTGCGGCGACGGCACGCGAGACGCGGATCGCGCGGCCGAGGTCGCGGGTCCAGATCGATCCCGACAGGCCGTACTCAGTGGCGTTGGCGAGCCGGATCGCTTCGGCCTCGTCCTCGAAGGAGAGGACGACGGCGACCGGGCCGAAGACCTCGTCGCACGCCGCGGGGGCGTCCGGCGCAAGGCCGGTGAGGACGGTCGGCGGGAACCAGAAGCCGGGGCCTTCGGGGGCGGTGCCGCGGATCCCCTTCAGCTCGTCGGTGACGTACGAACGCACCCGGTCCAGCTGAACCTGGGAGATCAGCGGACCCATCTGGGTCTTCTCGTCGGCCGGGTCGCCGACCACGACGGACTCGATCGCGGGCGCGAGGAGCTCCAGGAAGCGGTCGTACACCGAGCGCTGCACCAGGATGCGGGTTCGTGCGCAGCAGTCCTGGCCGCTGTTGTCCAGGAAGGACATGGGGGTCGCGGCGACGGCGGCTTCGAGGTCGGAGTCGGCGAAGACGATGTTGGGGCTCTTGCCGCCGAGTTCGAGCGTCACGCGCTTAACGCGCTCGGCGCAGGTGGCCATGATGCTCTTGCCGACGCGGGTGGAGCCGGTGAAGACGATCTTCGCGACGCCGGGGTGCTCGACGAGCGCGTTGCCCGCCTCGTCGCCTGCACCCGGCAGCACCTGGAAGAGATGCTCGGGAAGACCTGCCTCCAGGGCTAGTTCGGCCAGCCGCAGCGCGGTGAGCGGCGTGGTCTCGGCGGGCTTGAGCAGGACGGCGTTGCCCGCCGCCAGCGCGGGGGCCGTGCCCCAGGCTGCGATCGGCATGGGGAAGTTCCAGGGCGCGATCACGCCGATCACGCCGAGCGGTTCGAGGATGGTGATGTCGAGACCGCCCGCGACGGGGATCTGACGGCCGCTGAGGCGCTCCACTCCCCCGGCGGCGAAGTTGAGGAGGTCGCGGACGTTGCCCGCTTCCCAGCGGGCGTTGCCGATGGTGTGCCCGGCCTCCCGTACCTCCAACTGGGCAAGTTCTTCAAGGTGTTCGTCGACGACCGTGGCGAAGCGGCGCAGCAGTCGGGCCCGGTCGGCGGGTGCGGCCGCCGCCCAGCCCTGTTGTGCTGTCGCGGCGCGGGCGACGGCGGCGCCGACCTCGGCGGCCGTCGTGGCGCGGACGGTCTCGACGACCTCCCCCGTCGCCGGGTTGAGTACCTCGTGGTGGGCGTACGACACGACGTGCCTCACAGACGTTCGAAGGAGCGGCGGAGCTCCCAGTCGGTCACCGCGGCGTCGAATGCCTGGAGCTCGACCCGCGCCATGTTGCGGTAGTGCGCGACGACTTCGTCGCCGAACGCGGCCTTGGCGATGGGGCTGTTCTCCCAGAGTTCGGCGGCCTCGCGCAGCGTGGTGGGGACCTGTTCGTATCCGGCGGTGTACGCGTTCCCGGTGCACTCGTCCGGCAGTTCCAGCTGCTGCTCGATGCCGTACAGACCGGCGGCGACGAGGCCCGCGACGGCCAGGTGCGGGTTGACGTCGCCGCCCGGCAGCCGGTTCTCGAAGCGCATCGAGCGACCGTGGCCGACGACTCGGAGCGCGCAGGTGCGGTTGTCGTAGCCCCAGGCGACGGCGGTCGGCGCGAAAGAGCCGGGCTGGAAGCGCTTGTAGGAGTTGATGTTGGGCGCGTACAGCAGCGAGAAGTCACGCAGCGCGGCCAGCTGCCCGGCCAGGAAGTGCCGCATGACCGGCGACATGCCGCCGGGTCCGTCGCCCGCCATCACGTTGCGGCCGTCGGCGTCCTGGAGCGAGAGGTGGATATGACAGGAGTTGCCCTCGCGCTCGTTGTACTTGGCCATGAAGGTGAGCGAGACGCCCTCCTGGGAGGCGATCTCCTTCGAGCCGGTCTTGTAGACGGCGTGCTGGTCGCAGGTGACCAGGGCCTCGTCGTACTTGAACGCGATCTCGTGCTGGCCGGGGTTGCACTCGCCCTTGGCGGACTCGACGGTCAGGCCGGCCGCGGCCATCTCGTTACGGATCCGGCGCAGCAGCGGCTCGATGCGGCCGGTGCCGAGGACGGAGTAGTCGATGTTGTACTGGTTGGCCGGGATGAGATCGCGGTAGTTACGGTCCCAGGCCTCCTCGTACGTGTCACGGAAGACGATGAACTCCAGCTCGGTGCCCACGTGCGCGGTGAAGCCGTGTTCGGCGAGGCGCTCCAGCTGGCGGCGCAGGACCTGGCGGGGTGCGGCGACGACGGGTGAGCCGTCGTTCCAGGCGAGATCGGCGACGAGCAGAGCGGTGCCCTGGTTCCAGGGGACCCGGCGCAGTGTGGTGAGGTCGGGGTGCATGGCGAAGTCGCCGTACCCGCGGTCCCAGGAGGACATCTCGTAGCCGTCGACGGTGTTCATCTCGGTGTCGACGGCGAGGAGGTAGTTGCAGCCCTCGGTGCCGTGTTCCAGGACCTCGTCCAGGAAGAAGGGTGCGGCGAACCGCTTGCCCTGGAGCCGTCCCTGCATGTCGGGGAAGGCCAGGACGACTGTGTCGATCTCACCGCTCGCGACGAGGGCACGAAGTTCCTCGACCCCGAGCGGGGGTTTGCGGTCTGCCACGGGATTACGCCTCCTTGGGTCAGCCGGAAGCCATAAGGTATTACTTGAGACCATTGCCTGGGAAGAGGAAACGGCAACGTGGCGGAGAAGAACAATGCGGGCGACCCGCTGACACCCGTACTGCGCACCGTACGCGCGGGCAACGGCTTCGAAGAGGCGCTGGAGCAGATTCTTCAGCTGCTCCGCCTCGGTCTTGTCCCGGGCGGCGAGCGGCTGCCCGCGGAGCGTGAACTCGCGGAACGGATGGGGATCAGCCGGGTCACGCTGCGCGAGGTGCTCAAGGTCCTGACCGACCAGGGACTCGTCGAGAGCAGGCGCGGCCGGTACGGCGGAACGTTCGTGCTGCGCCGCCCCGAAGCCCACGGCGAGGACGAGCTGCGCCGGCGCGTGGCGGCGGTGGACGTCGAGGACACGCTGCGGTTTCGCGAGGTCCTGGAGGTGGGGGCCGCCGGACTGTGCGCCGCGCACGGCCTGACCGACGAGGGCGCGGACCGGTTGCGTACGGCGCTCTCCGAGACGCACGACGCACCGCTCACCGAGTACCGGCGCCAGGACACTCTGCTGCATCTCACCCTCGCCGAGCTCTCCGGCTCGCCCACCCTCACCGCGCAGTACGCCGCCGTGCGGGCGACGCTGAATGATCTGCTGGACTGCATTCCGCTGCTCGTACGCAATCTGGAGCACTCGCAGCATCAGCACACCGCACTGGTCGAGGCGGTTCTGGACGGGGACGCGGACGCGGCGCGCGAGGTGATGCGGGAGCACTGCGAGGGCACCGCGGCGCTGCTGCGCGGCTTCCTGTCCTGACGCCCGCCGTCGGCCCATCCGTAACCACAGGTTTACGCGAGGGGCTTGCGCATCCCCGACGGCTAACGCAATGGTGTGCCCACAAACCTTTGACCTCTGCCAGGAGCGACCCATGGCCGAAGGCACCACCACGCGCGTTTCCACCCCAGCCGACGACGCCTATCTGAAACGGCGCACCCTGCGCCGGGGCAGCGCCGGCTGGCTGCTGCTCACCGGCCTCGGCGTCGCTTATGTCGTCTCCGGAGACTTCTCCGGCTGGAACATCGGCCTCTCCAAGGGCGGCTTCGGCGGGCTCGCGATCGCGACCCTCCTCATGGGCGTGATGTACGCCTGTCTCGTCTTCGCGCTCGCCGAACTGTCGGCGATCCTCCCGACGGCAGGCGGCGGCTACGGCTTCGCCCGACGCGCGCTCGGCACCTGGGGCGGCTTCCTGACCGGCACCGCGATCCTCATCGAGTACATACTCGCCCCCGCCGCGATCTCCATCTTCATCGGCGACTACGTCGAATCGCTCGGCCTCTTCGGCCTGGAATCGGGCTGGCCGGTCTATCTCGCCTGCTTCGCGGTCTTCATCGGGATCCATCTGTGGGGCGTCGGCGAGGCGCTGCGCTTCAGCCTCGTGGTCACGGCGATCGCGGTCGCGGCACTGCTCATCTTCGCGGTCGGCGCCTTCACGGACTTCAGCGCGGGCCATCTGGATGACATCCCCGTCGACAAGGCCGCGCTCGGCTCGGGTTCCTGGCTGCCGTTCGGGCTGCTGGGCATCTGGGCGGCGTTCCCCTTCGGCATGTGGTTCTTCCTGGGCGTCGAGGGCGTGCCCCTGGCGGCGGAGGAGGCGAAGGACCCGGTGCGCTCGATGCCGCGGGCGCTCGCCATCTCGATGGGCATCCTCGTCCTGCTCGCCGTGCTCACCTTCTTCGCCTCGACGGGCGCGCAGGGCTCCGCCGCGATCCAGGAGGCCGGAAACCCGCTGGTGGTAGCCCTCCAGGGCAAGGGCGACCCGACCCCGCTCAGCCGCTTCGTCAACTACGCGGGCCTGGCGGGCCTGGTCGCGTCCTTCTTCTCGCTCATCTACGCGGGCTCGCGCCAGCTCTTCGCGCTCTCCCGCGCGGGCTATCTGCCCCGGTTCCTCTCCCTCACCAGCCGCCGCAAGTCGCCGTATCTCGGGCTGCTGATCCCGGGGGCGATCGGCTTCGCGCTGGCAGCCGCGACGGGGAACGGCGCGCGGATGCTCAACATCGCGGTCTTCGGCGCGACGATCTCGTACGCGCTGATGGCCCTCTCGCACATCGTCCTGCGTCGCCGCGAGCCGGGTCTGGAGCGCCCGTACCGTACCCCGGGTGGCGTGGTGACCTCCTCGGTGGCGTTCGTCCTCGCGCTGTCCGCGCTGGTGGCGACGTTCCTCGTGGACAAGGACGCGGCGTTCATCGCGCTGGGCGTCTACGCCGTCGCCCTCGCCTACTTCGCGATCTACAGTCGGCATCATCTGGTCGCCCGGGCGCCGGAGGAGGAGTTCGCGGCGCTGGCGGCGGCCGAGGCCGAGCTCGAACGCAACTGATCAGGATCGGAACGGAGTCACCGTGTCCAAGCCGCTCATCGGCGTCACCACCTACCTGGAACCCGCCGCCTGGGGCGTATGGGACATGCCCGCGGCTCTGGTACCCGCCGGATATCCCCGCCTCGTCCAGGCGGCGGGCGGCCTCGCCGCGCTCCTCCCGCCGGACGATCCGGCCTCGGCCGAAGCGGCCGTGGCCCGGCTCGACGGCCTGGTCATCGCGGGCGGCGCGGATGTCGAGCCCGTACGGTACGGAGCCGAGCCCGACCCGCGCACGGGCCCGCCGGCGCGGGAGCGGGACGCCTGGGAACTCGCTCTGATCCGGGCGGCGTTGGCGGCCGGAACACCGCTGCTCGGGATCTGCCGCGGCCTGCAGCTGCTGAACGTGGCGCTCGGCGGAACGCTCGTCCAGCACCTGGACGGGCACGTCGGGGGTGTGGGCGTCTTCGGCCGCCACACGGTCAAGCCGGTACCGGGGACGCGGTACGCGTCGATCGTGCCGGAGGAAACGTCGGTCCCGACGTACCACCACCAGTCGCTGGACCGCCTCGCGCCGGCGCTCACGGCAAGCGCCTACGCGGAGGACGGCACGGTGGAGGCGGCGGAACTGGAGGGAGCGGGGTGGGTGCTGGGGGTGCAGTGGCATCCGGAGGCGGGGGACGACGTGCGGGTGATGTCGGCGCTGGTGGGCGCGGCGGGCTGACTTCGCCTGCGGCGCCCGGCTCGGCGGCGGGTGGCCGACCCGCCGCGGTCGTCATCCGCCGCGCCAAATGTTGTCGAAGGCCGCCTCGTCGAGGGCTCGCCGTTGCCGTTCGAACTCCAATTCACTCACGGCGTCATTGACGGCGGCGAGCACAGTCGCCACCGCGTCGTCGGCCACGCTCGGGGAGTCCGCACCCTGCTCGTCGCGGATCCCGACGGCCGCCGCAAGGGCGGCGAGGACGGGCTCATCCGATGTCCAGCGGTCCACGGCCCGGCGGCGAGCGGGCGAATCGACCAGCACCGTCCGACTGGTCCGGGAGGGCATCCAGCGACGGCCGCGCTGCCGCGTGAGCTGCCCTTCCGACTCGAGGTCGGCCACGTAGGCCGCGGCCAGGCCGCGGCCTCGGCGCCACAGCCAGTCGCCGACCGACTCGTACGGCGCGTCCCGGACAAGCGACGACGCGGCCTCATCCAAGAGGCGATCAGCCATTGCGGGCGGGAGGCTCGGCACCATGTCATCGCCGTCCAGCCTGACGGCTTCCGCACTCAGAAGGTCGATCGCCTCGGCTCCCGCGAGCGCAAGCGACAGATCGCCTCGTTCCAGAGGGCGATTGGACGCCATGTCTATGGCAATGATCAACAGGTCCCGCGGTGTGGTCATGAATGACTCCCGCGCTCGAGCTTACGGAGCGAGGACGGCAACTGCATCCCACGGGCCCGGGCGTCGGCTTTGCGGGGCAGGGGGCCGCGCAGCGGGTGGAGCCGGGGCGTAAAGCGTGATTTGTGGCGTGGGGACGCCCGTACTCAGCGGTCCAGCGGAGACGCGCCGTAAATCGGCGCAACCCCGGAGCGGACCCCAAACGGCCACCCCACGGCACCGGGCAACCCGCGCCCCGCACCGCCTGACGGCACCCGAGACCCGTCACCCCGACCGCGTCAGCGACAGCAGATCGCGCGCCGGGCCCGTAGGCCGGTGGGACGTCGGCCAGACCGCGCGCAGGGCGCGGCGCAGGTCGACGGCCTCGAGCGGGATCCCCACCAGGCGCCGCGACGCCAGTTCCTCCGTGACCGCCAGTTCGCTCATCACCGCCGGCCCCGCCCCGCTCACCGCCGCCGCCTTGACCGCCGTCGTCGAGGCGAGTTCCAGCAGCGGCTCGGCCAGCCCACCGCACCCGCTCAGCGCCGAGTCGAGGACCTGCCGCGTCCCCGACCCCCGCTCCCGCAGGATCAGCGGCGTCGCCGCCAGCTCGGCCGCAGACAGGGGCGTACGCCGCCGCGCCCACGCATGGCTCGGCGCCGCCACCACCACCAGCCGGTCGTGGCCGATCACCGTCCCGTCCAGCCCCTCCGGCACGGACAGGCCCTCCACGAAGCCGAGGTCCGCCTCACCCGCGAGCAGCCGCTGAGCGACCGCCGCCGAGTTCCCCGCCGACAGCGAGACCGCCGTGCCGGGCCGCTGCGCGCGGAGCGCGATCAGCCACCCGGGCAGCAGGTACTCCGCGATCGTCATTGACGCCGCCACCCGCAGCCGTGAATCGCGCCGCCCCCGCAGCGCCTGCGCCCCGGCGTCGAACGCCTCCGCCGCCTCCACGACCCGCCGCGCCCAGTCCGTGACCAGCGCCCCCGCGTCCGTCAGCCGGGAGCCGCGCGGGGACCGGTCGACCAGCGCCACGCCCAACTGGCGCTCCATCGAGCGGATGCGGCTGCTCGCGGCCGGCTGCGTGATGCCGAGCTCACGCGCCGCGCGCCCCAGGCTGCCGTGCCTGGCGACGGCAAGCAGCAGCTCGAGCGCGCCCAGATCCGGCACCCGGTGTGCGAGCGGAACCCGCTCTTCATCCCCATCGCTCATAAACCCAGGTTATGGGGCCATAGGAGAGAGATCCGTGGTGGGGAGCCGCACCCCGCGTGACAGTGGAGAGATGGTCATAGCCGTGCACCCCCGCACCACCCACACAACCGCGTCCACTCTCACCACCGTACGGCTGCCGTCGCTCCGCCATTTCGGCCCCAATTGGTACGCGAGCGTCATGGGCACCGCCATCGTCGCGACCGCAGGCGCCGGCCTCCCCGTCGATGCAGCCGTTGCGCCCGGCCTTCGGACCGCGTGCGCCGCGGTCTGGGCGTTGTCGGCCGCAATGCTGGCCGTCGTTCTGACCGCACGCGCCGCCCACTGGGCCGGCCACCGCGACCAGGCCCGTGCCCATCTCGTCGACCCGGCAATCGCGCCGTTCTACGGCTGTCTGTCGATGGCGCTGCTGGCCGTCGGGATCGGCACCCTGACCGTGGGCCAGGACGTGATCGGCGAGACCGCCGCGGTGGCGACGGCCGCGACGCTCTTCGGCGCCGGCACGCTCATCGGCCTCGCCGCCACCGTCGTCGTCCCGTATCTGATGGTCGTACGCCAGCGGGTCGCGCCCGGCACCGCATCACCCGTATGGCTGCTGCCGGTCGTCTCGCCGATGGTCTCCGCATCGCTCGGCCCCTTGCTGGTGCCGCATCTGCCTGCCGGGCAGTGGCGTGAGGCGATGCTGCTCGCCAGTTACGCCATGTTCGGCGTGAGCCTGCTCGCGACGCTCATCATCCTGCCGGTGGTCTTCTCGCGGCTGATCCACCACGGCCCGCTGCCGCTCGCGCTCACCCCGACCCTGTTCCTGGTGCTCGGGCCGCTGGGCCAGTCGACGACCGCGGTCAACAAGCTCGCGGACGTGGCCCCGGGCGCGATCCAGGCGCAGTACGCACAGGGCTTCGGCGCGTTCGCGGTGATCTATGGCGTCCCGGTGATGGGCTTCGCCCTGATGTGGCTGGTGCTGGCGACCGCGATGGTGGTGCGGGCGGCCCGGGAGGGCATGCCGTTCACGATGAGCTGGTGGGCCTTCACCTTTCCGGTCGGCACGTGCGTGACCGGCGCGGAGGGCCTCGCCCACCACACGGGCCTGGCGGCCCTCGAATGGCTCGCCGTCGGCCTTTACGCACTCCTGGTCACCGCCTGGGCGGTGACCGGATTCCGTACGCTGCGGGGCCTGTTCAGCGGAGCGCTGCTGGCAGCGCCCGGTCAGACATAGCTACGGGATCAGAGAGTTGTGCAGCTCGACCACCGACGAGTCGAAGGGCGGCGCACCGGCCTCCTGTGCGACGGGCATGAGCACCTCTTCCACGAACTGCCGGAACGCGGCTTCCGACTCCCATACGTCGACGACCTGCCAGCCGCCGTTCTCGCCGGGCGCCGCGAGGTGGGCGATGAGCCCGGCAGGTGGCTTCGTACGGTCCGGGATCGCCCGGTCGAATGTCGTCTGGTAGAGCTCCTGGTTCCAGTCCGCGCCGTAATTCTGCACCAGAACTGCCATCTCAGCTCCTCGATTCATGTCCGAAAACAACTCGCCTGTCACGCTATGTCCACGTGTGGGCAACAGCGAGTCGACGCGGCGCCGTGAAGAGGCAGCTACATCCGGCCGAGCGCTTCTCGCAGCGAAGCGCCGAGAACCCCCGGCGCCTGGGCCAGCGACGGCCCGTACCAGGTCAGATGGCGGCCGCTGACCAGCGCGGCGGGCAGCGAGGGAAAGGCCTCGGGACCGTCGTCCGCCGTGAAGCGGTACGGCTCGTCGGGCAGGACCGCCAACTGGGCGCCGCAGTCCCGTAGTTCCTCCAGCGGGACACGGGGATAGCGCTCGGCGTGCTCCGCGTACACATTCCTGACGCCGAGCCTGGCCAGCAGGTCACCGGCGAAGGTGTCCCGGCCGAGCACCATCCACGGCCGCCGCCAGATCGGCACGACCGCCCGCCACTCCCCCAGCGGCGCCGGCCCCGACCACGCCGTCTGCGCCTCGTCCAACCAGCGCGGCCGGGGCAGGCCGCACCCGGCCGCCAGGACTCGCTCCAGCTCGCGGAAGGCCTGGTCCAGGTCGCGTATCTCCGTCTCCAGAACCTCAAGGCCCGCGGCCCGCAGCGCGGCCAGATCGGGCGCCCGGTTCTCCTCCTCGTTCGCGATCACCAGATCGGGCCGCAGCCGGATCACGGCCGCCACATCAGGGTTCTTCGTGCCCCCGATCCGTACGACATCGAGCCCGGGGGGGTGGCTGCACCAGTCCGTGGCCCCGACCAGCAGTCCGGGCGCGCTCACGGCCACGGCCTCGGTCAGCGAGGGCACCAGGGACACGACGCGCATGACGGTCCTTACGGCTCCGGCGTCTCGATGTGGTCGGAGACCGTGACGACGATGATCCGGGTGTCGGGCGCGGTCGCGCGCCACCGGTGCCGTACGCCACCGGAGAGGAAGAGGGTGTCGCCGCGTGCCAGCCGGTAGGCGCGTCCTTCCGCCTCGACCTCGGCCGCACCGTCGGCGACGTACATCAGCTCGTCGTTACGGTGCTCGAACTCGCGGCCCGCGTCCTGCTCACCGGTGAATTCGAGGGCCTGCAGCTGATGCTGCCCCCGCACGAGCCTGCGGGTCATGGCGGTGGGCGGCAGCTCGCCGCCGTGCGGGGCTCGTACGACCTTGATGGTGCGGGCGGCGTCGGAGGCGGCGAGGAGCCGGCCGGTCGTGGTCTCCAGGGCGTCCGCGACCCGCTGGAGCGAGCGCATGCTGGGGCGGGCCCGTTCGTTCTCGATCTGGCTGAGGAAGGGCACGGACAGGCCACTGCGCTCCGCGACGGCGGCGAGCGTGAGATCCAGGGCGCGGCGGCGTCTGCGCACAGCGGCGCCCACCCGAAGGGGTTCGGTCTCCTTCGGGTCCTTCGCGCCCTTCGCGTCCTTCGCATCCATCTGCCGGGCTCCCCCTTCCCTGGTCCTGTCTCACCTTACGCAGCTTCCGGCCCCGGTTTCCCGCGCAGGCCCCTCACCCGGTGCGCGCGCGGGACCGGCATCCGGCCGGACAGCCCGAAGGGGTGGCCCCCGCCACCGGCGAAAACCACCCCTTGTGCGTAGGGCAGGCTACTGCGGAGAGATCCCGTCCGCACGTGAACGCTCCACCAGGGCTCTGGGGAACCTTGAGCCGGTCCTGGGACTGCCCTGCCTTGGACTGTCAGCCCTGGGACTTCCCGGCCGCGGCGACCGGGGCCCACTTTCCGGCGAGGCCCGGGTTCTCCTTGAGCCAGGCGCGTACGGCGTCCTGCTCCTTGCCCTTGCCAGTCGACTGGATCTTCGCTTCCAGGTCCGTGAGCTGCTTCTCGGTCATCTTGAAGTTCTTCAGCCAGGTGCCGACCTGCGGATTGTCGGCGGCGAAGCCCTTGCGGGCCAGGGTGTGCACACCGTCGCCCTTGCCCCAGGAGCCCTTGGGGTCCTTGAGCTTCTTCAGGTCGTAGGTGCTGTACGCCCAGTGCGGCGACCACAGCGTGGTGACGACGGGTTCCTTCTTGTCGTACGCACGCTTGAGCTCGGCGAGCATGCCGGGCGTCGAGCCGTCGACGACCTTGTACTCGCCCTCCAGGCCGTAGTCCTTCAAGACCTTTTCCTTGAGGATGCCCATCATTCCGGCGCTCGGCTCGATGCCGATGATCCGGCCCTTGAACTGGCCGGACCTGCCCTTGAGGTCGTCGAGCGAGTCGACGCCCTTCATGTAGGCGGGCACGGAGAGCTCCAGCGAGGTGGGGCCGTACCAGGAACCCATGTCCTCCAGCTTGTTCTGGTACTTCTTCCAGTACTGGGCGTGCGTGACGGGCAGCCAGGCATCGGTCTGGAAGTCGACCTGGCCGCCGGCCAGACCGGTGTAGAGCGCTCCGGCCTCCAGCTGCTTGGTCTCGACCTCGAAGCCGCGGCGCTCGAGCATCTCCTTCCAGAGGAAGGTGGTGGCGATGCCCTCGTCCCACGGGATGTAGCCGATGGAGACCTTCTTGCCCTGGCCGACATCGGCCGCGCCGGAGGCATCGGCGGACTTGGCTCCGCCGAAGATGCCCATGCCGCCTGCCGCGAGCGCGAGCACGACGACACCCACGACCGCGACAGCCGGCTGGGGACGGTAGGTCCAGAGCTTGCGCCCGCCGGTGAGCGACTTGGCCTTGACGAGCGCACGCCGCCCGAGCGGGGAGACCTGACGGCCGAGCGCGCCGGTCATCCGGTCCAGGTACATCGCCAGGATGACGATGGAGATGCCCGCCTCGAAGCCGAGGCCGATGTCGACATTGCCGATGGCGCGGTAGACCGCACCGCCGAGACCGCCGCCGCCGACCATGCCTGCGATGACGACCATGGACAGGCCCAGCATGATGACCTGGTTGATACCGGCCATGATCGTGGGCAGGGCGAGCGGGAGCTGAACCCGCAGCAACGTGTTGCGCGGGGTCGTACCGAAGGCCTCGGCGGCCTCGACGAGTTCACCGTCGACCTGGCGGATGCCGAGCTCGGTCATCCGTACACCCGGCGGCAGGGCGAAGACGATGGTGGCGATGATGCCCGGGACCACGCCCACGCCGAAGAAGATGATGCCGGGGATCAGATAGACCATCGCCGGCATGGTCTGCATGAAGTCCAGGACCGGCCGGGTGACCGCGCTGACGGTCTTGGAGCGCGAGGCCCAGATGCCGAGCGGGACGGCGATCAGCAGCGTGACGATCGTGGCGACGAGCACCAGCGAGAGGGTCGACATCGCGTCGTCCCACAGCTCGATGGAGTCGATGAGAGCGAAGCCCGCGAAGGCCAGTACGCCGCCGAGCAGACCGCGCAGCCACCAGGCGACGACGGCGAGGATGCCCGCGAAGAGCAGCGGCTGGGGCGCCGAGAGCGCCGTGTCGATGCCGTCGTACATACCGGTGACGACCGAGGTGATGGCGTCGAACAGCCAGGAGAGATGGGACTGGAGCCAGTTGACACCGGCGTCGACCCAGTCGCCGAGGTGGAGCCTAGGCACTGGCCACCTCCTTGGTCACGCCCTGCATCGGGACCGCAGCCTGCGGCTGTCCCGCGTCCTGCGGCGGAATCGCTGCCGGGGTCATCGGCTCGCCGAGGACCGCCAGCAGTCTGGCGGGCGGTACGACGCCGATCAGCTCCCCCTCGTCGTCGATGACGGCGACGGCGACGCCGCTGGTGGAGCAGGGGGTGAACAGTTCGATGATCGGAGTGTCGGCGGCAACGGTGGCGGGGGCTGCGGCGAGCACGTCCTTGGCGCCGCGCAGCTCCTTGCCGCTGTCCGTCCTGGCGCCGTACGCAGTCTGCGGATCGGCCATGATCGCGCCCGCGGTGAGCACCCGGGAGCGGTCGACGTCCTGGGTGAAGGACGCGACGTAGTCGTTGGCCGGGGTGACGAGGATGTCCTCGGCGCTGCCGAGCTGGACGATCCTGCCGTCCCGCATCACCGCGATCCGGTCGCCGAGGCGCATGGCCTCGTTCAGGTCGTGGGTGATGAAGACGATGGTCTTCTTGAGCCGCTTCTGGAGCTGAAGGAGCTGGTCCTGCATATCGCGGCGGATCAGCGGGTCGAGCGCGCTGAAGGACTCGTCCATCAGCAGCAGGTCGGCGTCGGTGGCGAGCGCGCGGGCCAGGCCGACGCGCTGCTGCATACCGCCGGACAGCTCGTCGGGCCAGGAGTTCTCCCAGCCCGCGAGGCCGACGAGCTCCAGGGCTTCGGCGGCACGCCGGTCGCGCTCGCGGCGCGGGACGCCCTGCACTTCGAGGCCGTATCCGGCGTTCTCCAGCACGCTGCGGTGCGGGAAGAGGGCGAAGTGCTGGAACACCATGCTGATCTTGGTGGAGCGTACGGTGCGCAGCTCGCGAGGGCTCAGGGCGGTGAGGTCCTGGCCGTCGAAGAGCACGCGTCCGGCGGTGGGTTCGAGCAGTCCGTTCAGCATGCGCAGGAGCGTGGACTTGCCGGATCCGGACAGACCCATGACGACGAAGATCTGACCCGGCTCGACGGCGAACGAGGCGTCGATCACCGCTGCGGTCGTTCCGTCGGCGCGCAGCTCGTCGCGGTCGCCGCCGCTTTCGAGCGCGCGTACCGCTTCATCGGGTCGTCTGCCGAACACCTTGTACAAGTGCTCGGCCTGCAGCCTGGACACATACACCTCACGCGTTGAACCGAAAACGGCCCGCCATGCCTGCAGGCGAGCCAGTCCCGCGCTTGCCCTGACGTATCGGGACCAAACAGAAAGGTGATCCAGTTCACTCACGGTGACTGTCAGTGGGGTGCGGCATCATCAGGGTTGTGACGCGACGCCTGATGCTCCTCGACACCGCTTCCCTGTACTTCCGCGCCTATTTCGGCGTCCCCGACTCGGTCCGGGCCCCCGACGGCAGTCCGGTCAACGCCGTGCGCGGACTGCTCGACTTCATCACGCGGCTGGTCATCGACCACCGCCCCGACGACCTGGTGGCCTGCTGGGACAACGACTGGCGGCCGCACTGGCGGGTCGAGCTGATCCCCTCGTACAAGGCGCATCGCGTCGCGGTCGAGACCGAGACGGGCCCCGACGCCGAGGAGATCCCGGACACCCTCTCCCCCCAGGTCCCGGTGATCATCGATGTCCTCGACGCGCTGGGCATCGCTCGCGTCGGAGCCGACGGCTATGAGGCGGACGACATCATCGGCACTCTCACCGGGCGGGCCACCGGTCCTGTCGACATCGTCACGGGCGACCGCGACCTGTTCCAGCTGGTGGACGACGCGCGTGGCCGGCGGGTGCTGTATCCGCTGAAGGGCGTCGGGACGCTCCAGGTGACGGACGAGGCGTGGCTGCGCGAGAAGTACGGCGTGGATGGCCCGGGCTATGTCGATCTGGCGCTGCTGCGCGGCGACCCGAGCGACGGGCTGCCCGGTGTGCCCGGCATCGGCGAGAAAACCGCGGCGAAGCTCCTGGACACCTTCGGCGATCTGGCCGGGATCATGGCCGCGGTCGACGATCCGCGCGCCAAGCTGACGCCCTCGCAGCGCAAGCGGCTGGACGAGGCCAGGGACTATGTCGCGGTCGCGCCCAAGGTGGTGCGGGTCGCTTCCGACGTGCTGCTGCCCGACTTCGACCCCGCGCTTCCGTCCGAGCCGCGCGATCCGGCCACTCTCGACGAGCTCGCGGCCCGCTGGGGGCTCGGCGGAGCGCTGCGGCGTCTGCTGTCCACACTTCAGGGCTGAGGTGTTAACTTAGGCAAGCCTAAGCACGCACGAGCCCAGGGAGACCACCGTGGCAGAACGACCGGCCCGCAAGGCGCCGAAGCCGTACGAGGCGCAGGTGGTGCGTACCGAGCGGATCACCCCCCACATGGTGCGCCTCGTCCTGGGCGGTGAGGGGCTGGCCGGTTTCGACGTCGACGCCTACACCGACCACTACATCAAGCTGCTGTTCGCGCCCGAGGGCGTGAGCTATCCGGAGCCGTTCGACATCGAGCGGATCCGTGCGGAGTTCCCGCGCGAGCAGTGGCCCGCCAACCGCACTTACACGGTACGAAGCTGGGACCGGGTCCTCGGCGAACTCACGGTCGACTTCGTGGTGCACGGCGACGAGGGTCTGGCCGGTCCCTGGGCGGCGCGGGCGCAGGTGGGCGACACGATCCGCATCACCGGCCCGGGCGGCGGTTACGCACCGGACCCGGAGGCCGACTGGCATCTGCTCGTCGGCGACGAGAGTGCGCTGCCCGCCGTCGCCGCAGCCTTGGAGGCGATGCCGTCGGGCGCGGTCGTCCGTGCCTTTGTCGAGGTCGCGGGCCCGGAGGAGGAGCAGAAGATCGTCGCTCCGGACGGCGTCGAGATCACCTGGCTGCACCGCGGCAACCTCCCGGCGGGCGAACCGCTGATCGCGGCGGTGAAGACGCTGGACTTCCCCGAGGGCGACGTCTGCGCGTTCGTCCACGGCGAGGCGGCGTTCGTGAAGGAACTGCGCCGGCATCTGCGCCTGGACCGGCAGATCCCGCGCGAGCAGCTGTCGATCTCCGGCTACTGGCGGCTCGGCCAGAGCGACGAGGCGTGGCGCGCGGTCAAGCGCGAGTGGAACGAGCAGGTGGAGCGCGAGCAGGAGCGGGTGGCCTGACGCCCGATGCCCCACGGACCCCCGGCTGCTTCAGCCGGGGGTCTTCTCGTCCCCGGAACTCCCGCGGCCCGCACGGGTCTTGAGACCGTCCCGAGCCTTGCCGTCGCCGCGGGTCTTGTCCTCCGCCCGGGGCGTGCTGTCCGCCAGGGCGTCGTCGTTCTCGTACACCCGGGCCGAGCCGTCCGCGTGTGCGAGCCTGCGCAGGGAGGCGATCAGGCTGTCCCCGAGCACCGTGCCGACGACCGCGCTCTCCACCAGGTCGTCCAGTCCCGCACGGCGGGCGACATAGGCGAGGTCGGCTCCCGCGATCTGCTCGGCGGCGTCCGCGTAGGCGTCCAGGACCTCCGCGAAGTCCCCGTGCCCCGCCCGCTTCAGCGCGGCGAGCGCCATGGCCAGCGCCTCGCCGGCGGGAGAGTCGTCGTCCGTCAGCCAGCCGCGCCGGGCGATCAGTTCCCGCACCTCCTTGCGTGCCGCGTCCAGTTCGGCGTCGGGCTCGCCGCCCGCGTATCTGGGGACGATGAGGTCCGTCGCCACGCCCAGCACCTTGTGGACCGACGTACCGGGGTTGTCCACGGCCGTGAGGACCTCCGCGATGGCCGCTACTTTCAGCCCTCCTACGTCGAGGAGCGCGCGGATCAGCCGGAGCCTGCGCTCGTGCGTCTCGTCGTAGCTCGCCTGATTGGGGCTGGTCAGCCGCCCGGCAGGGAGCAGACCTTCCCGTATGTAGTACTTGATCGTCGGTACCGGAACACCGGTTCTGCGACTCAACTCGCCAATGCGCACTGCCCGTTCATCCTTCCGCCCTTGCCAACGCCACAAACCATCATAGATAGTTTCACTCCCGAATAGCAGATGGTGTCACTATCCATTCTGCTCGAGGGAGGAGATCCGCATGCCTTCATGGCGTTCCTGGCACCGGCCGCTCATGATCTTCGCCGCGTCGATGGCCGTACTGACGGTGGTGTCGGGCGTCGGAATGATCGTCGACGACCGGGTTCTGGTCGGCTCGCCGATCTGGTTCAAGCCCTTCAAGTTCTCGATCTCGCTGATGATCTACGCGCCGGCGCTGGCCTGGATGCTCTCGATCGCCACGCGCGGCCACAGGGTGGGCTGGTGGGCCGGCACGGCCGTCGCCCTGACCGGCACGATCGAGATGGTGATCATCACCGGTCAGGTGATCCGCGGAAAACGCAGCCACTTCAACTACGCAACCGCCTTCGACACCTTGCTGTTCAACATCATGGGCATCACGATCATCGCCCTCTGGGTGAGCTCGATGGTGATCGCGTTCCTGCTGTTCCGCTCACGGCTCGCCGACCGCCCTGCCGCCTGGGCGATGCGGCTCGGCGTGGCCATCGCCCTGGTGGGAGCCGGGCTCGGCAATCTGATGACGCGCCGCACTCCCGAGCAGCGAGCAGAGGGCAACCTCGCCAAGGTCATCGGTTCCCACAATGTCGGCGTACCGGAGGGCGGCCCCTCCATGCCGGTCACGGGCTGGTCGACGACCGGCGGCGATCTGCGCATCCCGCACTTCGTCGGGATGCATGCCCTTCAGCTGATCCCGCTTTTCCTGCTCGCCCTGATCGCCCTGGCACCGCGCTTCGCCCGGCTGCGCGAAGAGCGCGTACGCCTGCGGCTCGTGCTCGTGGCCTCCGGCGTGTACGCGGCCGTGGTCGCCCTCGTCACCTGGCAGGCGCTGCGCGGCCAGGCCCTGATCCGCCCGGACGGCGCGACTCTCACCTCCGCGGCAGCGATCCTCCTCGCCGCGGCAGCCGGATCGCTCGTCGCGCTGCGTACAACGTCCGTGCCCCGCACGGCAGACGACACCGAGAAGGAGCTCGTGACATGACTGAATTTCTCTTCGACCTGTCCTTCTATCTGGCCGCCCCCGTCTGGCTGCTGATGATCTTCGCGCCCAACTGGCGCCCCACAGCCAGGATCGCGGCCTCGCCACTGACCGTCATACCGATCCTGGTCGTCTACCTGACCATGGCGATTCCCGTCTTTCCCGAACTCTGGGCGGCCGTGAGCAGCCCGTCCCTCGACGGATTCCAGGATCTGGCAGCCCTCGCGAACGGCGCGGGAGCCGTCTGGGCGCAGGTCATCGCATGGGATCTGCTGCTGGGCCAGTGGATGTTCCTGCAGGCGCGCCGGCTGGGGATCCACCCGCTTGTGATGGGCCCGCTGCTGGTGCTGACGATCCTGCTCTCACCGATCGGGCTGCTGGTCTTCCTGGCGCTGCGCGCGGCGAATGCCCGGTCCGCGAAGGGCATCGGGGACCGGGCCGGGGCCGGCGGCCGTTCCGTACAACCGCTGTCGTCCTAAGGGTGGTCAGACCGACTTCTGGTACGAGCGAAGGGCGCGGGTCGACAGCCAGACCGCCACGACGGTGAGCACCAGGAGTGCTCCCCCGCGAGTGAGCACATCACTCCAGTCCGGATCGGCGGCCAGCGCCGAACGGCCCGCCACCATGGCCCAGTTGACCGGGTTGAAGTCGGCGATTCGGGCCATCCAGGACGGCATCTGGCTCGGAGCCATGAAGGCCGAGGAGAGGAAGGTCAGCGGCAGCAGCAGGAAGGTGTTGATGCCGATGATCGACTCACGCTGGCGGACCAGCATGCCCACCGCGTTGGAGAACGCGCCGAAGACCGCGCCCAGCAGTACCGAGGCGAGAACGAGGACCGCGATCCCGGCCACGCCGCCCGGATACTCCGCTCCGCCGGCCAGGCCGAGCAGCACGATGATCACGGACTGCAGAGCGGTGGAGATGCCGTTCTGCACGACATTGGCGTTCATCAGCGCGCTGCGCCTCACGGGCGTGGTCAGGAAGCGGTTGAGCGTGCCGCGCTCGATCTCCTCCAGGGTCCCCATCCCGGCCCACATGCTGGAGTTGAGCGCGCTCATCACCACGATTCCGGGGACCAGGTAGTCGAGATAGGTCGTGGTGCCGAAGCCGCCCAGCTCCACGATCCGCTTGAAAAGATTGCCGAAGAGGAACAGCCAGATCGCCGGCTGGATCAGCATCATCAGCAGATAGGCGGGCTGGCGGGCGACGGCCACCAGCTGGCGCTGCGTCATGTACCAGGTCTGGGCCACTGCGTTGGTGCTCATCGGGTGCCTCCTGCGGCGGCGAGGGTGGGCTCGTCCTGGGTGTCGATCTGCTCCGGTGCCGACTCGGCCTCCGCGAAACGCCGTCCCGCGTACCGGAGATAGACGTCGTCGAGCGAGGGCCTGGCGACGGTCGCCGCGGCGACGGCGGCGCCCGCCCGCTCCAGTGCGCCGAGCAGTACGGGCACGGCGGCGGCGCCGTCGTCGGCGCGGACGCTGACCCGGCGGCCGTCGACGAGCACCTCATGGATGCCCGGCAGCGGCGTGAGTGCGCCGGTGAGAACCGTCCGGTCCCCCTCGGCCCGCAGCTCCAGATGCACGGCGTCACCGCGCAGTTCGCCCTTGAGACCGTCGGGCGTGCCCTCGACGACGACCCGACCGCGGTCGACGATCGCGATCCGCTCTGCCAGCCGGTCGGCCTCCTCCAGATAGTGCGTGGTGAGGACGATGGTCAGACCGTCGTCGCCGGCGAGGCGGGAGATCTCGTCCCACATGGCCGTACGGGATTCGGGGTCGAGGCCGGTCGTCGGCTCGTCCAGAAACAGCACCTCGGGCCGGTGGACCAGACCCAGCGCCACGTCCAGGCGGCGCTGCATCCCGCCGGAGTATCCCCTGACCTGGCGCTTCGCGGCGCCGATGAGGTCGAAGCGGGCCAGCAGCTCATCGACGCGGCGGTTGAGCGCGGCGCCGCCGAGCCCGTACAGCCTGCCCTGGAGCAGAAGGTTCTCCCGGCCGGTGGCAACGGGGTCGGCGCCGGACTTCTGCGCGACGACGCCGATGGAGCGGCGCACCCGGTCGGGGTGGCGCAGCACGTCGTGGCCCGCGACGGCGGCGCTGCCACTGTCGGGCCTGGCCAGTGTGGTGAGGATCTTGACAGTGGTGGACTTGCCCGCCCCGTTGGGGCCGAGCAGTCCGAAGACCGTGCCGATCTCGACGGTGAGGTCCATGCCGCGCAGCGCGGTGACATCGCCGGGGTAGGTCTTGATCAGTTGCCGCGCCTCGACAGCGGGCACAGGGGTGCTCATGACGGAGCTCTCCTCGGGGTTGTCGGTTCTCGGGTATGCCGAGCCGAACCGCGGGAAGAGCGTCGGGCTATCCTGGGTGTGCCGCACCTCGATCGCCCGGTCTGCCTTCTCGGCGGGTCCGGTCCGGGGTTCGAGACCCTGGCGGGAGCTGCTCCAACAGCGACCGCCGGGGTCTTTTCTGTTTACGTATCCGTGGCGCGGCCCTCGGCTCTCGCTTGAGGTTCCATGAATTCCGGGGGCAGTTCACCGGTCTCGTGGAAGGTCCGCCACTCCGCGACACCCTGGTAGGTGCCGTGCTCGACCTCCTTGAGGAAGCCGCGGATCCACTCCGCCTCCGCCTCGAGCATGTGGAGCTGGTACTCGTTCTCGACGACGAAGATCCGGGGCAGCGTGCCGTACAGCATCTGAAGCCCGCCACGGGCGGAGGCGATCTGGACGTCCAGAGTCGCGAGCCGGTCCGTGAGCAGCGACATGACGTCGTCGGGCGGCAGGATGGCCATGAGCGAGAGCGCGGTTTCGAAGAGCGGGTACTCGCGGGCGGGCACAGCGAGCAGATCGGACAGCCACTCAGCCATCTCCGCTCGTCCGGCCTCGGTGATGCCGTAGAGCGTGCGCTCGGGCCGGTTGCCCTGCCGCTGCACATCGGTGACCTCGACCAGGCCGTGCTTTTCGAGGTTCTGCACGACCGTGTAGAGGGAGCCGAAGTTGACCTTGACGCTGTTCTCCTTGCCGCGCTGGCGGATCGTCTGCGCGATCTCGTACGGATGCATGGCCCGCTCGGAGAGCAGCACCATGACCACGAGCGCCAGCGGGTTGCTGAGCCTGCGCCGTTTGGCCGCCATTCCGATCACCTCGCTCCCGAATACTCGTGACCGAATATATCGCGAGACACACCCCTCGTCAACCACGACATATCGCGAATCTGCGAGGTGTCGGGAACCGTGCGTGCGACCATCTGCGGATCCCGACCAATCCACCGCCCCACGGGCTCCGAATGCCTGGTGAAATCCTGTCCGGACTTACATGCCCGCACAGTGGAGGAAAGCCGCGTGAAAGAAGCCGTACACATCGGCGGCCCCGCTTCGGCGGGACCCGATCTGCAACAGCTGCTCGGACTGGTCGCCCGTGGGGACCAGGAGGCCTTCTCCCGCCTGTACGACGCTGTTTGCGGTCCGGTCCTGGGGCTGGTGCGCGCAGTGCTGCGCGACCCGGCCCAGTCCGAGGAGGTGACCCAGGAAGTGCTGATCGAGGTATGGCGCAGCTCGGCGCGCTTCCAGCCGTCCCGCGGATCGGCGATGACCTGGATCCTCACGCTCGCGCACCGCCGCGCCGTCGACCGGGTCCGGTCGGCGCAGGCGGCCACCGACCGCGAACGCAGGGCGGCGCTGCTGGAGCAGACGCCCGCCTACGACGAGGTCACCGAACAGGTGGAGGCCCGTCTCGAGCGCGAGCAGGTACGCCGTTGCCTGCGCACCCTCACCGAGCTGCAACGGCAGTCGGTGACGCTCGCGTACTACCGCGGGCTGGCCTACCGCGAAGTGGCCGAACTGCTCGCCGTGCCGCTCGGCACGGTCAAGACACGACTGCGCGACGGGCTCATCCGACTGCGCGACTGCCTGGGGGTGAGCGCATGACCACCGCTGATCTGCACACGCTGACCGGTGCCTATGTGCTGCATGCGCTGGCGCCCGACGAGCGTGCCGAGTTCGAGCGGCATCTGGAGGTGTGTCCGGCCTGCGCCCAGGAAGTGCGTGAACTGGCCGCCACCGTCGGCAAGCTGGGCCTCGCGGTGGCCATGACGCCGCCGCCCGCGCTGAAGCAGCACGTGCTGCGGCGGATCGCCGCCGAGCGCCAGGATCCGCCGCGCATCGCGCGTCAGGGCCGCTCCGGCGGTGCCCACCGCAGCCGGACGATGTCGCGCTTCGCACTCGCGGCCTGCCTCGCCGCTGCCGCCGCCTTTGGCGGGGTCTCCGTCTGGCAGCACCAGGAGGCACAGGACGCACGCCAGGCGGCGCAGCGCGCACAGCAGCAAGCCGACGAGCTGGCATCCGTGCTTGCCGCGCCCGACGCCCGGGTGAGCAGCGCGAAGCTGGCGGGCGGTGCGCGCGGCACGGTCGTCGTCTCGCACAGCGAGAACAAGGCGGCCTTCCTGACCTCGGGGCTGCCCAAGCCGCCGCAGGGCAAGGTCTACCAACTCTGGTTCGCCGACGGGGGGAAGATGCGCTCGGCCGGACTGATGGACCCGGCCGTCACCAACAACGCCGTACTGATGGAGGGGCCGGTGGACGCCGCATCGGCCATGGGCATCACGGTCGAACCGGCGGGCGGCTCGCCCCAGCCGACCACCGACCCGCTGGCCCTGGTGCAGTTCCCCACGTAGTGCCCTGTCCGCTGCCTGCCTGACGCCCTGTCCGCTGCCTGTCCGACGCCCCGTCCGAGGAAGGACGCCGCATGAGCGTTGCGGTCATGCTCTTCACCTCCGATCTGCGACTCCACGACCAGCCGGCGCTGAGTGCCGCACTGCGCGAGGCAGACGAGATCGTGCCGTTGTTCGTGCTGGACAGGGGCATACGGAAGGCGGGCTTCGACGCGCCCAACCGGCGGGCGTTTCTGGCCGACTGCCTCCATGCGCTGGACGCCGGGCTGCGCGAGCGCGGCGGCCGGCTGGTGGTCCGTACCGGCGATGTCACCGAGCAGGTCTGCCGGGTGGTCACCGAGAGCGGCGCCCGCTCGGTGCATGTCGCGGGCGGCGTCAGCGCGTACGCGCTGCGCAGGGAGGAGCGGCTGCGCGAGGGCCTGAAGGCGCTCCGGTGCGCGCTGCACGTCCATGACGGTGTGGTCACCGCGCTGCCGCCGGGGCAGGTGACGCCGACCGGCCGCGACCACTTCGCGGTGTTCACGCCGTACTTCCGCGCGTGGGAGGCCGCCGGCTTGCGCGAGACCCTGCCCGCGCCGCGCGCGGTGCCCGTCCCCGAACTCGCGGGCCATCCGATGCCCCGGCGCACCGCGGTCAGCGGGGTGTCGCCGGGGCTGGCCATGGGCGGGGAGGCGGAGGCCAGGCGGCGCCTGCGTACCTGGCTCGCCGACGAGAGCCACGGCATCGCCGCGTACGACAGGCGGCAGAACGACCTGCCGGGCGACGCAACTTCCCGGCTCTCCCCGCACCTGCACTTCGGCACGCTCTCGGCCACCGAGGTCGTCCAACGGGCCCGCGCCAAGGGCGGTCCGGGTGCAGACGCGTTCGTACGGCAGCTTGCCTGGCGGGACTTCCACCACCAGGTGCTCGCCGCCCGGCCCGACTCCTCCCACACCGACTACCGCGGACGGGACGACCACTGGCGCAGCGACGAGAAGGAGATCGCCGCCTGGAAGGAGGGCCGCACCGGCTGCCCGATCGTGGACGCCGCGATGCGCCAACTGCTGCACGAGGGCTGGATGCCCAACCGGGGCCGGTTGCTGGCGGCGAGCTATCTCACCAAGACGCTGTACGTCGACTGGCGCGTCGGTGCCCGCCACTTCCTGGAGCTGCTGGTGGACGGAGACATCGCCAACAACCAGCTCAACTGGCAGTGGGCGGCGGGCACCGGGACCGACACCCGCCCCAACCGCGTCCTCAATCCGCTCGCACAGGCCAAGCGGTGCGACCCGGACGGCGACTATGTACGCCGCTGGGTTCCGGAGCTCGCGGAGCTGGCCGGACCCGCCGTCCACGAGCCGTGGGCTCTGGACGGGCTCGTACGGGCCCGGCTGGACTACCCGGATCCGCTGGTGGACCACGCGGAGGGGCGGGCCCGGTTCGAGCGGGCCCGCGGCGTGGACTGACCATCAGCCCTGAGCGATCCGTCGGCCTACTCGGCCAACTCTGCCTTCGTGAGCAGCAGTTGCTCCACATCCAGAGTGCCCGAGCGGAAGCGCGCCTCGGAGTGGGCGAGATAGAAGGTCCACATCCGCCGGAAGGTGTCGTCGAAGCCGAGGGCGTCGACATGGGCGGCATGCTGGTCGAAGCGCTGGCGCCACAGCCGCAGCGTCTCGGCGTAGTGAGGGCCGAAGCCGTCCCGTTCGGCCAGAGTGAGCCCGGTGCGACGGGTGACGATCTGCTCGATCGCCTCGGTCGACGGCAGCGGCCCGCCGGGGACGATGTACTTCTGGACCCAGGTGCGGGTGCCGCATGAGTCCGGCAGCCGATCGTGCGGCATGGTGATCGCCTGGAGGGCAACGCGTCCGCCGGGGGCGAGCAGCCGGTCGAGCGTCATGAAGTAGTCCACCCAGAACTCCTCGCCGACCGCCTCGATCATCTCCACGCTGACGATCGCGTCGAAACGGCCGAGGACCCTTCGGTAGTCGCGCAGCAGGACGGTCACGCGATCCTGAAGGCCCGCGTCGCGGATGCGCACCCGCGCCAGCTCCTGCTGTTCCCGCGAGAGCGCAACGGTCAGTACGCGCGCGCCGCGCTGTGCGGCCCTGATGGCCAACTCACCCGAGCCGGTGCCGAGTTCGAGGAGCTGCGTGCCGCCGCCGACCTGGGCGAGGTCGAGCAGCCGGTCGATCTTGCGGTGCTGTGCGGCGGCCAACAGATGCTGCTCGGCGGGGAATCCGCGGAAGAGGGCGGAGGAGTACGTCATCGTCTCGTCGAGGAAGAGCGCCAACAGCTCGCTGGACAGGTGCGGTCGCCGCGGCCCCTGGTGCCCGGCGGGCTGCCGGGGCGCCGGGGCTCCGCCCAGCCGCTGGAACGGCCTGGGAACGAAGGTGGCCGCGTGCTCGGCGAGCACGGTCAGCACACCGACGAGATCGCGGGCCTCCCACTCGCCTGCCAAATAGGACTCGCCGAAGCCGACGAGGCCGTCGGCGCCGATGCGCTGGAACACGGCGTCCGGTTCGTACACGTCCATCAGGGGGCCGCCCTTGCCGATGGGGTCGCCGCCGCCGATGCGCGCGCGGAGCGGCAGCCTGCCGAGCGCATGCCGCACGAGCCGTTCGGCGACGGCGGTGCGCAGCCGGGAGTACTTGGGCAGGCGAGCCACATCGGGCCACCTGTGTGCGTCGACCGATGCGGTTCGCCAGGACGCCGGGGACATGGACACGCTCAATTCACACCCTCCTGGGGCCGGATTCCAGTGGCCATGGCGACGGTGGCGCCGCCCTCAATGGGCATTCGGCGCGGGGGCGGCGCCGGATTGGTGTCCCCGGCGGGATCTTTCGGCGAACGGCTCCGGGGTGCGCAGCGCCAAGAGGATTGGCGGCGCGAGGACTTGTGCCATGAGGACTTGAGCGGTGCGGACGGGAGCGGTGAGGACTTGTGCCCCTTACGGACATGGACGTGTGACGCAGGCGAAACAGCCCGTCCCTAATTTCTGTCACCCGACAGGAAACAGCGACAGGGGCTGCCATGACCGCCACCGCACCCTCGGACGTACGGCCCGAACCTCCCGGGTCCGGCCAGGACTCGGCCGCGCTTGCCGGGTTCGGCTACCGGCAGGAACTGCACCGCAGCATGGGGCGGTACGCGTCCTTCGCCGCGGGCTTCTCCTTCATCTCCGTCCTCACGACCGTCTTCCAGTTCTTCGCCTTCGGCTTCTCCTTCGGCGGCGCGGCCTTCTTCTGGACCTGGCCCGCGGTACTGGCCGGACAGCTCCTGGTCGCAGCGTGCTTCGCCGAACTCGCCGCCCGCTACCCGCTGTCGGGCGCGATCTACCAGTGGTCGACCCGGCTGAGCACGCCCGCCTTCGGCTGGTTCGCCGGCTGGATCATGGTCATCGGCCAGATCGTCGTGGTCGCGGCGGCGGCGCTCGCGCTTCAGGTCGTCCTGCCCGCGACCTGGTCCGGCTTCCAGCTGGTCGGCGGCGACCCCGCACCGACCACATCGACGGGTGCGGCCAACGCGGCGCTGCTCGCCGTGATCCTGCTGGTCCTCACCACGGCCGTCAATCTGCTCGACAACCGGGTCATGTCGGCGGTCAACCGCATCGGCGTCACCGCGGAGATCATCGGCGCCGTACTGATCGTGGTCCTGCTCTTCACCCACTCCGAACGCGGCGCGGGCGTCACCCTCCACACCGGCGGCCAGGGCGGAGCCATCGGCGCGCTGCTGGTCGGCTCGTTCACGGCGGCGTACGTACTGATCGGCTTCGACAGCGCGGGCGAACTCAGCGAGGAGACCCACGCCCCGCGCCGCACCGCGCCCCGCACGATCCTGCTGGCCCTGGCCGCGGCCGGCGCGCTCGGCGGCCTGCTCCTGCTCGGCGGCATCCTGGCCGCACCGAGCCTGACCGACGGCCGCCTGGCCACCGAGGGCCTCTCCTACGTCCTCACCAGCAGCCTCGGCGACGGGGTCGGCAAGGCGCTGCTCGCGGACGTGGTCGTCGCGATCGCCGTGGCCACGCTCGCGATCCAGACGGCGGGTTCGCGGATGCTCTTCTCGATGGCCCGCGACGGCGAACTGCCCTTCTCCCGCGGCCTGTCGAAGGTCTCCCCCCGCACGGGCATGCCCGCCGCCACGGCCCTCACGGTCGGCATCGCGGCGGCGGCGCTCGGCCTGCTCAACCTGGCGTCGCCCGAGGCGTTCCTGGCCATCGGCACGACCTGCATCGCGATGCTCTACCTCGCATACGCGATGGTCACGGGCCCGATGCTGCTACGCCGCCTGCGCGGCGAATGGCCCCGCACCACCGCCGAACCGGACGAGACGGGCCGCCCGCTCTTCTCCCTGGGCCGCTGGGGCCTGCCGATCAACGTGCTTGCGCTGACGTACGGCCTCCTGATGACGGTGAACCTGGCCTGGCCCCGGGCATCGGTGTACGACCCGTCGGGCGGTCACTGGTACTTCCAGTGGTTCACGGTGCTGTTCCTGGGAGCGACGGTGGGCCTCGGAGCCGTGTACCGGGTACGGAGGGCCCGACGGGTGCACTCGACGCCGGAGCAGTGACCAGCTCCGGCGCTCCCGGGCTGAGCCACCGGCCCCGGCACGGGCCCGTCTGGCGCCGGGACGGGGGAACCGGCGGGGTGACGGGGCGGTGCGGGGTGGTTTTGTCCCCCACCCCGCCCCTTCCCGAAACCCTGACGGGACCGGTGGGGACTGACGCCCCCACACCCCCGGGGGCAGCTTCGCGCCGCAGGGAAATCGCGCCATCCGCCCTGCAGTGCGGCGTGCCGGGTGCACGGGGCTCGTTCAGCGAGCAGGGGGACGCGCAGGCAGTCCAGGACACGAGCCCCGAAGCGGCCCCAGACGGCAACCAACGCGGCCCCGGGCAAGCCCGAAACCCGCACCCCGAACCACCGCGCCCCGCAGCGACCCGCGCCCCGGACCCGGTCACCCTGCCAAGGCCCCCCGCCGTCAGGCGTCCCGCATGGCTCCCGCGATTCGCAGTGCCGCGTCCGCCATCGCGCCCGCCAGACCCGCCACCGCGCGGCCCGGGGTGCCCCTGTGGATCAGGATCACGCCTTCGATCAGGCCGAACACCAGGTCCGTGCGCAGCGCACGCTCGACGCGCGACAGTTCCGACCCTGCCGCCGTCGCCGCCAGGAGTTTCCCGTACGCCGCCTTCAGGTCCGCCCGCACCCCGTGGAAGCGTGCGAAGCGTTCGCCCTGTACCTCCGGCAGCAGGTACAGCGCGCCCAGGTTGTGCGGACCCTGGCACAGCAGTTCCACGTCCGAGCGGCACAGTTCCCACAGGCGGTCCTCCGCCGGGCGCCCTTCCTCGGCCAGGAGGCGGCGCGCGAGGGTCAGGGAAGGCGTGACCGTCGACTCGAGGAGCTCCGCCAGCAGGTCCTCCTTGCCGGTGAAGTAGTGGTACATCGTCGCCTGCCGCATTCCCGCACTCTCGGCGACCGCCCGCGTCGTCGTCGCCGCGTACCCGCGTGTCGTGAACAACTCCGCGGCGGCCAGAAGGAGTTCGTCCCGTGCGGACATCCCGCTGTCCGGCCGCTGCGTCGCGCGCGGCCTGCCGACCCGTCGTCCCGTGGTGGTGCCCATAAAGCCGATCGTCGCACACGCCCGGCGCTGCGATTCCCCCAAGATCACGGTGAGCGTTCCGTAACGGTCCGGCAATGGCCGGGCAATCGCCAGGACTCCCCCTCCCTCTAATTTCTGTCAGGCGACAGAAATAGCCAGACATACCAGCCGAGAGCCGGAGGAGGCACACCGCCATGGCCACCGCGACGACATACGGAGCCCGCGACCACGCCCGCGCCCAGGACGGCGCCCGCGCCGAGGCCATGCCGGTGGTGCCGGCCACCGACTGGCCGGAGCCGCCGTGCGAGGCCGGACATCTGGTGTGGGCCGAGACCGTGGCGGGCGGCAACTACACGCACCGCGTCCTCGCCCGCGGCACAGAGCTGCGCATGACCGATCCGTACGGCGACGCCTGCGCCCATCTGACCCTCCATGCCGACGGCCGCCCCTGGGAGCGCCTCAACGCCGCGGACACGGTCAAGGTCCAGTGGAACGCCTACCTCCGCGCCGGCCGGCTGCTCCTCTCCGACCAGGGCCGCGTACTGGCGACCCTGATCGGCGACACCGGCGGCCGCCACGACGCCCTCTGCGGTACCTCCACCCTCGTACGCAACACCGAGCGATACGGGGACGGCACACCCCAGTCCGACTCCCCGGCAGGCCGCGAGCTGCTCAAGCTCGCCGCGCTCAAGAACGGCCTGGAGCCGCGCGATCTCCCGCCCTCGGTCTCCTTCTTCCAGGGCGTGGAGGTACGCGACGACGGCGCCCTCGACTTCACCGGCTCCGCCGGCCCCGCCGCATCCGTCACCCTCCGCGCCGAGCAGGACCTGATCGTGCTGATCGCGAACGTCCCGCATCCCCTCGACCCGCGTCCCGGCTACACCAGCACCCCGCTGGAGGTCCTCGCCTGGCGGGCCGCACCCACCCGCCCCGGCGATCCCATGTGGGACGCCTGCCCCGAAGGCCGCCGCGCCTTCCTCAACACCACCGAGTTCCTTGCCGCGAGGGGGCAGTCATGACCGTCGTACCCGCACGCGCCGCCTGGTCCGCCGTCATCCACAAGGGAGCGCGGCTCACGATCACCGATCTGCACGGCAACCAGGCCGTGGACTTCCTCGTCTACGACGCCCACGACACCACCGTCCGCTACAGCGCCCCGGACACCGTCCACGCCCAGGGGAACATCTTCCTCACCACCGGCAGCGTGCTGATGTCGAACGAGCACACGCCGCTGATGACGGTCACCGAGGACACCTGCGGCCGCCACGACACGCTGGGCGGCGCCTGCTCCAAGGAGTCCAACACCCTGCGCTACGGGCACCACACCTGGTCCCAGCACGCCTGCGTCGACAACTTCCTGGCGGAGGGGGCGCGTTACGGACTCGGAAAGGGGGATCTGGTCTCCAACATCAACTGGTACATGAACGTCCCCGTCGAGAAGGACGGCACCCTCGGCATTGTGGACGGCATATCCGCGCCCGGCCTGCGCGTCGCCCTGCGCGCCGAGACCGACGTCCTCGTGCTCGTCTCCAACTGCCCGCAGATCAACAACCCTTGCAACGGCTTCGAGCCGACCGCTGTCGAGATGACGATCAGCGAGGCCACCGCATGACGGCCGCAATGACCGACGCGGCGCCCGCATTCGACACGCTGCTCGTCGCCAACCGGGGCGAGATCGCCGTACGCATCATCCGCACGGCCCGCCGCCTCGGCCTGCGTACCGTCGCCGTCTTCTCCGATCCCGACCGCTCCGCGCCCCATGTGCGCCTCGCCGACGAAGCGGTGCGGCTGGGCCCCGCGCCCGCCAAGGAGTCGTACCTCGACGCCGATCTCGTACTCAAGGCCGCGAAGGACACCGGCGCGGGAGCCATCCACCCCGGCTACGGCTTCCTGTCCGAGGACGCCGCCTTCGCGCGCCGCTGCGAGGACGCGGGGATCGTCTTCGTCGGACCGACCGCCGAGCAGCTGGAGCTCTTCGGCGCGAAGCACACCGCACGGGCCGCTGCCGAGGCCGCTGGCGTTCCCCTGGCCCCCGGCACCGGCCTGCTGCCCGATGTCGCCGCCGCGCTGGCGGCCGCCGACGGCATCGGCTACCCGGTCATGCTCAAGGCGACCGGCGGAGGCGGAGGCATCGGCATGCAGGCCGTGTACGACGCCGACGGTCTCGCGGACGCGTGGGAGCGGGTGCAGCGGGTCGCCGCGGCCTCCTTCTCATCGGCCGGGGTCTTCCTGGAACGCCTCGTCGAGCACGCCCGCCATGTCGAAGTGCAGGTCTTCGGCGACGGACAGGGCCGTGTGGTCACCTTCGGCGACCGGGACTGCTCGCTCCAGCGCCGCAACCAGAAGGTGCTCGAAGAAGCACCGGCGCCGGGCCTGCCCGCTTCCGTACGCAGCCAACTGGCGGTATCCGCCGAGCAGTTGTGCGCATCGGTCGGCTACCGCTCGGCCGGCACCGTCGAGTTCGTGTACGACGCGGCTCGCGAGGAGGCGTACTTCCTGGAGGTCAACACCCGTCTCCAGGTGGAGCATCCCGTCACCGAGGAGATCTACGGGGTCGATCTCGTCGAGTGGATGCTGCGTCTCGCCCAGGGCGACACGTCCGTCGTACGGGAGCCGGGCACACCGAGCGGCCACGCCGTCGAGGCACGCGTCTACGCCGAGGACCCGAGCCGCGACCACCGCCCGAGCGCCGGGCTGCTGACCCGGGTGTCCTTCCCCGGGGACGTACGCGTCGACGCGTGGATCGAGACGGGGACGGAGGTGACGACGTCGTACGACCCGATGCTGGCCAAAGTGGTGGCGTACGGAACCGATCGCGCCGACGCCTTCGCCCGCCTCGACGCCGCGCTGGCCGCGACGCGCGTCGACGGCATCGAGACGAACCTGGGCCTGGTGCGGGCCGCGCTCGCGGACGCGTCCGTGCGGGCCGCCGGGCACACGACCGCGACGCTGGCGACGATCGCCGACCCCACGCCTCGTATCGAAGTCATGGCCGCCGGGACGCTCACCACCGTGCAGGACTGGCCGGGCCGCACGGGCTACTGGCAGGTCGGCGTCCCGCCGTCCGGGCCGATGGACGACCTCTCCTTCCGCCTCGGCAACCGGGCGCTGGGCAACGACGAGGGCGCGCCGGGCCTGGAGTGCACGCTTCAGGGGCCGACGCTGCGCTTCACGCAGGCGACGACCGTCTGCGTCACGGGCACGCCCGCGCCGGTCACGGTGGACGGCCAGCCGGCGCCGCAGTGGGAGCCGTTCACCGTCCCGGCCGGCTCGTCGCTGGCAGTCGGCGCCCCCGCGGACCGGGGCCTGCGCACCTATGTCCTGTTCGCAGGCGGTCTGGATGTCCCCGGCTTCCTCGGCAGCACGGCGACGTTCACCCTGGGCCGCTTCGGCGGCCACGGGGGCCGGGAGCTGCGCACCGGGGATGTCCTGCACGGCTGCTCCGCCACAGCACGGGGTGGGGCGGTCCCGCCCGGCGACCGTCCCGCGTTCGGCGAGGAGTGGCACATCGCGGTCGCCGAAGGCCCGCACGCCGCACCGGAGTTCTTCACGGAGGAGGACATCCATGACTTCTACGCCGCCGAATGGAAGGTCCACTTCAACTCCGCGCGGACGGGCGTACGGCTGATCGGGCCGAAGCCGCGCTGGGCACGTGCGGACGGCGGCGAGGCGGGCCTGCACCCCTCCAACATCCACGACACTCCGTACTCGGTCGGGGCGGTCGACTACACCGGTGACATGCCGGTCCTGCTCGGGCCGGACGGCCCCTCGCTCGGGGGCTTCGTCTGCCCGGCGACGATCCTGACGTCCGAACGCTGGAAGCTCGGCCAGCTGCGCCCCGGCGACACGGTCAGGTTCCTGCCCGTGACCGTCGAGGGCGACGAGCGTCCGGTCATCGTCGACGGCGGGATTCTGGGGCGGGGCGATTCGGTGACGTACCGCCGCAGCGGAGACGACAACGTCCTGGTCGAGTACGGCGAGATGCAGTTGGACCTCGCCCTGCGGATGCGGGTCCACGCACTCGCGGAGGCTGTCGAGGCGGAGGGGCTTGCGGGCGTGGTGGATCTGACGCCCGGCATCCGCTCGCTCCAGATCCACACGGACCCCTCGGTGCTGCCCCAGCAGACCCTGCTGGGGGTCCTGACCCGCATCGAGTCCGAACTCCCTCCCACAGACGCCCTGGTGGTGCCATCCCGAACCGTGCATCTCCCGCTCTCCTGGGACGATCCGGCGACGCGCGAGGCGATCGCCCGCTATATGGCGGGCGTACGGGACGATGCGCCCTGGTGCCCGTGGAACATCGAGTTCATCCGCCGCGTCAACGGTCTCGACTCGGTGGACGACGTCTACAGGACGGTGTTCGACGCCGAATATCTCGTACTGGGCCTGGGCGACGTCTACTTGGGCGCGCCGGTCGCCACGCCGCTCGACCCACGCCATCGCCTGGTGACCACGAAGTACAACCCGGCGAGAACCTGGACCGCGGAGAACTCGGTCGGCATCGGGGGCGCGTATCTGTGCGTGTACGGGATGGAGGGCCCGGGCGGCTACCAGTTCGTGGGCCGTACGACCCAGGTGTGGTCCCGCTGGCAGGAACGCCCGTGGCTGCTGCGCTTCTTCGACCGGATCACGTGGTATCCGGTCGGCGCGGACGAACTCCTCGAGCTCCGCGCGGACATGGCGGCCGGCCGCTTCACGCCCCGCATCGAGAAGGGCGTCTTCTCCCTCGCGGACTACCAGGACTTCCTCGCCGAGAACGCGGCGGCGATCGCGTCGTTCCGCGCCCGCCAGGCCCGCGCCTTCGCCGAGGAACGCGCCGCGTGGGAGGCGTCGGGCGAATTCGCCCGCACGGAGGGGGCTGCCGAGCTCCCGGCTCCTCGCGCGGAACTGGACATCCCGCCGGGCGGCCGGGTGGTGGAGGCCGAATTCGCGGCTTCCGTCTGGCAGCTGAACGTGACGGAGGGCACGGAGGTCGCCACGGGGGACGCGCTGCTGACCCTGGAGGCCATGAAGATGGAATCCCGCGTCTGCGCGCCGTCGCCGGGCGTGATCACCCAGTTCCTGGTCACCTCCGGCACCCAGGTGGAAGCGGGCACGCCACTGCTGATCCTCACCCCGGTGGAGAGTTGACCGGCCCCCAACACCCTGCGGGCAGCGGTCCGGGGCGCGGGTTCCGGGCTCGCCCGCTCCGCCGGGCGCCGTCGGCCGGGGTGCGGGTTTCGGGCATGCCCGCTCCGCGGGGCGCGGTGGTTCAGGGTGCGGGTTTCGGGCTTGCCCGCTCCGCCGGGCGCCGTCGGCCGGGGTGCGGGTTTCGGGCATGCCCGCTCCGCGGGGCGCGGTGGTTCGGGGTGCGGGTTTCGGGCTTGCCCGGGGCCGCGTTGGTTGCCGTCTGGGGCCGCTTCGGGGCTCGTGTCCTGGACTGCTTTCCTCACCGCGCTTCGCGCGAGCTGCGCCGCTTTACGTCCAGAACACGACCCCTGCGCGTCCGCCGCCTCGCTGAACGACCCCGGGTGCGCCGTTCCGGCTTGTCTGAGCCGCCTGTGCGGTTTGCCCGCGAAACCCACCACCGGCAGCAACCACCAACGCCCCCTGGCCCACGCCAGCCACGAACCCGCTCACGCCGCGTCGGGGGTCGTGCCCCGGACGCCCGCGCCGCCGCCCCGTCTCGCACCCCCAAGGAGCCGCCCCATGCCCACCCCCGCCCTCACCCGCGTCCGCGGTGCCTACGACCTCATCGAGCGCGCCTCCCGCCCCGACATCTGGATCGGCCTCCGGTCCCGCGCCGACGTGGAGGCGGACGCCCGTGACATCGACAGGCGCCTGGCCGCCGGTGCACACCTCCCCCTCGCCGGGCGCACCCTCGCCGTCAAGGGGAACATCGACGTCCACGGCATCCCCACCACCGCCGGCTGCCCCTCCTACGCGTACGACCCGCCCGCCGACTCCCCCGCCGTCGCCCGGCTCAGGTCCGCCGGTGCCGTCGTGCTGGGGAGCACGAACATGGACCAGTTCGCCACCGGCCTCGTCGGCACGCGTTCGCCGTACGGGGCGGTCAGCAGCGCCGCCCACCCCACCCATGTATCCGGCGGATCAAGCTCCGGATCCGCCGTCGCTGTCGCCCTCGGCATCGCCGACATCGCGCTCGGCACGGACACCGCGGGCTCCGGCCGTGTCCCCGCCGCCTTCAACGGGATCGTCGGTCTGAAGCCGACCCGCGGCCTCGTACCCACCGACGGCGTGGTCCCGGCCTGCGCCAGTCTCGACTGCGTGAGCGTCTTCGCCCGTACGCTCCCCGAGGCGGAGCTCGCCCTCGCCCTCGTCGCAACGCCGCCGGGCCGCGCGGCCCCGGACCGCATTCCCGGCCCCTGGCGGGTCGCCGTGCCGCAGGCCGAGCAGCTCGGGCCGATGGACGAGGGCTGGGCCGAGGCGTACGAAGCGGCAGCTCAGCGCCTCGCCGAGGCCGGGGCCCAGCTCGCGCCCATCGACCTCAGCCCCTTCACCGAGGCCGCCGCGATGCTCTACGAGGGCGCGTTCGTCGCCGAGCGCTACACCGCTGTAGGGGAATTCGTCGACAAGGCGACACCCGATCTCGATCCCACCGTTGCCGCCATCATCCGCGGCGCCCGCGACATCCCCGCCCACCGGCTGTTCGCCGATCAGGCCCGCCTCGCCGACCTCCGCGCCCGCGCCATGGCGGCCCTGGCAAGGACGGATGCGGACGCGCTTCTGCTGCCGACCGCCGCCGGTCACCCCACCCTCGCCGAGGTCGCCGCCGATCCGGTCGGGGCAAACACCCGGCTCGGCCGGTTCACCAACTCCACCAACCTCTTCGACCTCGCCGCCGTCGCCGTTCCCGCGGGCGAGGTGGACGGCCGCCCGTTCGGCGTGATGCTGGTCGGCCCCGCCGGTTCCGACGACCGCCTCGCGCGGATCGCGGCCCGTCTCACCCCGCCCGCCCGTCTCACCGTCGTCGGCGCCCACCTCAGCGGCCAGCCCCTCAACCACCAACTCCTAGCCCTCGGCGCCAGGTTGACCGCCACCACCACGACCGCCCCCGCCTACCGCCTCTTCGCCCTGCGCACCGACCCGCCCAAGCCGGGCCTCGTCCACGTGGGCACCGGCGAAAGCGGCGGCCGGAAGATCGAGGCCGAGATCTGGGAACTGCCCCCGGAGGGCCTCGGCGCGCTCACCGCAGCCCTCCCCCGCCCCATGGCGATCGGCCGGGTGGAGCTTGCCGACGGCACCACCACGCCCGGTTTCCTGTGCGAACCGAGCGCGCTCTACGACGCCGAGGACATCACCGAGTACGGCGGCTGGCGTGCGTACAGAAACAGTTGACTCGGCCCCAACACACCTGTTCCACTGAGCAGATGCGTCCTCGGCTGCGGCTGGTCACCCGCGACCACATCGACTTCGGTCGAGTGTGGTCCGCCTCGTGTTGCCTCTGACGGCACCAGCACAGGAGACCACCATCCCGGCACGAGATATGAGGCCGCACCATGCCCGTCGAGTTCCTCGGCATCGCAGCAACCAATGAAGGCTCCGAAGTCACGCCCCGGTCCGGCCCGTCCTTCGACAAGGAGTACACGCTCAAGCTCGCCCGCGCCCACGAGGACCACGGCTGGGACCGCGTCCTGTTCGCGTACGGATCGGGCTCGCCCGACCCCTCCCCCGCCGCCGCGTACATCGCCGCCCGTACCGACAGGCTCCAGATCCTCGTCGCGCACCGCCCGAACGTCTCGTACCCGACGTTCGCGGCGAAGACCTTCGCCACCCTCGACCGCATCAGCGACGGCCGTCTCGCCGTCCACTTCATCACCGGCGGCAACGACCACGAGCAGCAGCGCGAGGGCGACTTCCTCACGAAGCACGAGCGCTACGCCCGTACCCGCGAGGCCATCCAGATCATCAAGAAGGCCTGGACGAGCCATGAGCCCTTCGATCACGAGGGCACGCACTACCGCTTCAGCGATTTCGTCAGCGACACCTTCCCCGTACAACAGCCGCATCCACGCGTCTCGTTCGGCGGTTCATCGTCCGCGGCGTACGCGGCCGGCGGCGCCGAGGCGGACATCTACTGCCTGTGGGGCGAGCCCCTCGCCGAGACCGCGCAGCAGATCGAGTCGGTGAAGGCGGCCGCGAAGGCCGCGGGCCGCAGCGACGTACCCAAGATCCAGGTAGCGTTCCGGCCGATCATCGCGCCGACCGAGGAACTCGCCTGGGAGAAGGCGCACCGCACCCTCGACCGGATCAAGGCGCGCAAGGCGGGCGCTCAGCTCAGCCGTCGCCACCCGCTCAAGAACCCGGAGAACGCGGGCTCCCAGCGCCTGCTCGCCGTCGCGGACCGGGGCGAGCGTCACGACCGGGCGCTGTGGACCCCGACCGCCGCCGAGACGGGTGGCGCGGGCAACTCCACCGCGCTCGTTGGCACGCCCGAGACAGTCGCGCAGGCGCTGCTCGACTACTACGACCTCGGGGTCGAGATCCTCTCCGCCCGCGGCTACGACCTGCTGGACGACGCGATCGACTTCGGCCGCCATGTGATCCCGATCGTGCGCGAGGAGGTCGCCAAGCGCGACGCGGCGAAGGCCGCGGCCTGACTCTGCGTGGACAGCCCTCCACACCCGGCGGAAGATGGAGCAAAGAGGGAATTATGGGGACGGAAGGTGTGATCCGCTATGGCCGAACACCCGGACAGCGCCCTGGTACGCCGGGGCTACGCAGCGTTCGGAACAGGTGACATGGAGACACTCGGCTCCTTGATGACGACGGATGTCGTCCATCACGTGCCCGGAAACAACCCGCTATCCGGGCACCACAAGGGCCGCGATGCCGTTCTCGGGTTTTACCGGCGCCTGGGCGAGGAGACCAACGGCAGCATGCAGGTCGAACTCGAAGCGGTCATGGCCGACGGGCGCGGGCATGTCATGTCCTTCCACACGGCCCGGGCCGACCGGGGCGACATCGGCATCGAGATCCGCGAGGGTCTCTTCTTCACGATCGTCGGCGGCAAGATCACCGACATCGACCAGTGCACCGAGGACATAGACGAGGAAGACAAGTTCTGGAGCTGACCGGGCACTTCGGCCCCGTCCGCCGCCGAAAGCGGTGAACGGGGCCGTCGCGCGTTCCGGCCGGTCAGCCGACCGAGCTGTACGCCACCACACCGCGCAGCAGCGCGTCGACCGCCCTGCGCGCGTTCTTCGCGACCGTGCTGCCCTCCCGCGGCGCCGCCGCCGCGATCTGCCCGAGCACATCGATGACCTGCTTCGACCACCGTACGAAGTCACCCGCGGGCATTCCCGCCTCACGCAGCACCTCATCCAGGGACCTGTCCGAGGCCCACTGATACGCGGCCCAGGCAAAGCCGAGGTCGGGCTCGCGCTGTCCGACACCCTCCGCCTGGTTGATCTTGAACTCTTCCTCCAGCGCGTCGAGACGCCCCCAGATGTGGACCATCTCGCCGAGCGCGGCCTTCGCCTGCCCCGCCGGGACCTTGGGTGCGACCGCATCGTCCGACTGGCGCGACTCGTACACCAACGCCGAGACACATGCCGCCAGTTCGGCCGGGCTGAGCCCCTCCCACACACCGTCGCGCAGGCATTCGCTCGCCAGCAGATCCAGCTCTCCGTACAACCGGGCGAGCCGCTTTCCGTGCTCGGTGACCTCGTCGCCGCGCAGATAGTCCAGCTCGGTCAGCAGCGCCACGATCCGGTCGAAGGTACGCGCGATGGTGTTCGTCCGGCCTTCGATACGACGCTCCAGCTGGTACGTGTCCCGCTGCAGCCGGTGGTAACGCTCCGCCCACCGCGCATGGTCCTCGCGCTCGTCGCAGCCGTGGCAGGGATGCGCCCGCAGCTCCGTGCGCAGTCGCGCGATCTCGCGGTCGTCGGCGGCGGCCGCCCGCCCCTTGCGGTGCCGCTCGGGCGCGATGTGCCCGGCCTTCGTCCGCAGTGCGGAGGCCAGATCGCGGCGGGACTGCGGGGAGCGCGGATTGAAGGACTTGGGAATCCGCATCCGTTCCAGCGCCTCGACCGGAACCGGGAAGTCCATCGACGCCAGCCGCTTGACCTGCCGTTCGGCGGTCAGCACCAGCGGCCGCGGACCGTCGTGATGCTCGAATCCGCGGTGTCCGTTGCTCCGTCCCGCCGGAATCCCCGGGTCGAGGACGAGCGCGAGCCCCGCGAACTTGCCGGTCGGGACATGGATGACATCGCCCGGCTTCAGCTTCTCCAGCGAGGAGGCGGCGGCCGCCCGGCGCTGGGCCGCTCCCTGCTTGGCCAGTTCCGTCTCGCGGTCCTTGAGGTCGCGGCGCAGCCGCGCGTACTCCTCGAAGTCCCCCAAGTGGCAGGTCATGCCCTCGCGGTAGCCCTCGAGCCCCTCTTCGTTCCGCTGGACCTGGCGGGAGATGCCGACGACGGACTTGTCCGCCTGGAACTGCGCGAACGACGTCTCGAGCAGCTCGCGCGAGCGGTGCCGCCCGAACTGCTGCACAAGATTGACGGCCATGTTGTACGAGGGCCTGAAGCTGGAGCGCAGAGGGTAGGTGCGGGTGCCCGCGAGTCCGGCGAGCCCGACGGGATCCATGGCCCGCTGCCACAGCACCACCGCATGGCCCTCGACGTCGATGCCGCGCCGCCCGGCCCGTCCGGTGAGCTGGGTGTACTCACCGGGGGTGATGTCGGCGTGCTGCTCGCCGTTCCATTTGACGAGCTTCTCCAACACCACAGAGCGAGCAGGCATGTTGATGCCGAGCGCAAGGGTCTCGGTCGCGAAGACGGCCTTCACCAGACCGCGGACGAAGAGCTCTTCGACGACCTCCTTGAAGGTCGGCAGCATGCCCGCGTGGTGTGCGGCGATGCCCCGCTCAAGTCCTTCCAACCACTCGTAATAGCCGAGGACATGGAGGTCCTCGGACGGGATGGAGGCGGTCCGCGCCTCGACGATCTCGCGCACCCTCGCCCGCGCCGCGTCGTCGTTCAGCCGCAGTCCCGCGTACAGGCACTGCTGTACGGCGGCCTCGCAGCCCGCGCGGCTGAAGATGAAGGTGATGGCGGGCAACAGCCCTTCCGCATCCAGCCGTTCGATGACCTCGGGCCGTCCCGGTGTCCAGATCCGGCTGCGCTGACGCCGCTCGCGCTCCCGGTCCGCCTCGCGCACCATCTTTCCGCGGCGGCGGTCCTTGGGGTTGTACGTACGCTGGTTCTCCATCCGCGCGAGGCGGACGAGATCGGGGTTGACCTCGCGCCGTCCGGCGCCGCGGCCGCCGTGGTCGGTCTCCTCCTCGAAGAGGTCGTACATCCGGCGGCCGGCCATGACGTGCTGCCACAGCGGCACGGGCCGTTCCTCGGCGACGATGACCTCGGTGTCGCCGCGGACGGTGTCCAGCCAGTCGCCGAACTCCTCGGCATTGGACACGGTCGCCGACAGGGACACCAGCGTCACCGACGGAGGGAGGTGAATGATCACTTCCTCCCACACGGCCCCGCGAAAGCGGTCGGACAGGTAGTGCACCTCGTCCATCACCACATAGCCGAGGCCGAGCAGCGACTGCGAGCCCGCGTACAGCATGTTGCGCAGCACCTCGGTGGTCATCACGACCACGGGCGCTTCGGAGTTGACGCTGTTGTCGCCGGTGAGCAGGCCGACCTTCTCCGACCCGTACCGCTTGGCCAGGTCGGTGTACTTCTGGTTGGACAGAGCCTTGATCGGCGTGGTGTAGAAGCATTTGCGGCCCTGCTCAAGGGCCAGATGGACGGCGAATTCGCCGACGATGGTCTTGCCGGAGCCGGTGGGCGCGGCGACGAGCACGCCCTTGCCGGCCTCCAGGGCCTGACAGGCTTCGATCTGGAAGGGGTCCAGGTCGAATTCGTACATCGCGCGGAAGGGGGCCAGCGCAGTGGCCTCCTCAACAGCGCGGATGCGGGCGGCGGCGTAGCGCTCGGCGGGAGAGAGGTCCTCGGTCATCTTGCTCACGAGCCTACCCGCCGCCTCTGACAGTGAGGCGATCTTTAATTGACCGGGGCAAGCACCCTCTAGGCCCTGTCCGGGGAATCGATCGGGGCCAGTACCCGCACCGCACCGGGCACGCACTCGGCCGTCAGCGGCAGTGCACCCAGCGGCTCACCGTCGGCGTATCCCGTGACCCCGTCGGCCTGGAGCGTGATCGTCCGGACACGGTAGGTGCTCACCTTGGGGTGGTTGAGGTGCGTTCCCTTGTAGACCTGCGGAAACACCCTGAGCAGGGTTGTACGCGTACAGTCGCCGACCACCGTCACATCGAAGAGTCCGTCGTCCATGCGGGCGCCGGAGCAGATCCGCATGCCGCCGCCGTACGAGGAGCCGTTGCCCACAGCGACAAGGGTGGCCTCGATCTCCCGGACCTCTCCGTCGTCGAGGGTGATCCGGTACGGGATGGGTTTGAAGGCCGCCAGCTCGGCGACCATCGCCAGGTCGTACTTGAAGCGTCCGCTGGGCCACCGCATCCGGTTGCCCCGGTCGTTGACCCGCGAGTCGAAGCCGGAGGCGAGGATGGTCCCGAACCACTTCTCCCCCACGCGCCCCAGATCCACCTCCCGTATCCGGTCGCCCTTGAGCGCATCGGCGACCAGGCGCCCGGCGGCCGACGGGTCGCGTACGGGCAGCCCGAGAGCGCGGGCGAAGTCATTGCCGGTCCCGACGGCGACCACGCCGAGCGGCGTCCGGGTGCCGGCGACGGCCTGCAGGGCGAGCGACATCATCCCGTCGCCACCGACGGAAACGAGAGCCCCGGTTCCGCCGGCGACCGCTTCCCGCGCCCGCCGCAGGGCGTCGTCGGCATCCTCGCCGAGGACCGTGCGTACGGAGAATCCGGCCTCGCGCAGGGCACGGGCGGCGGGCTGCGCGGCGTGTGCGCCACGGCCGCGGCCCGCGGTGGGATTGACGAAGAGGGTGATCTCGCTGGTCACCCGCGCGAGGGTACTGCACTGCCCACGCAAAGGGGCCGGATGGATTCCATCCGGCCCCTCGCTCCTGTCCACGCCTGGTTCGCGTGTCAGGTGATGTCGTCGTAACCGTTGAGCCGCTCCGACCGACTGCCGTCCGCCTGCTCGGGCAGGGCACGGCTGGCCGGTACGGACTCGATCGCCCCGATGTCCTCGGGGGCGAGGTCGAGGTCGGACGCCTCGTCGTCGTCCAGCTCGGCATCGGTGTCGTTGCGGCGCCGCCGCTTGTCGTTGAGCAGGGCGATGCCGACCGCCATGAAGTACAGGACGATGATCGGTCCCGCCAGCGCGATCATGCCCAGGGGGTCGGTGGACGGGGTGGCCACGGCACCGAAGATGAAGATGCCCATGACAACACCGCGCCACCAGCCGGCCATCCGGCTTCCGGTGACCACTCCGGCCGTATTCAGCATGACCAGCAGCAGCGGCAGCTCGAAGGAGAAGCCGAAGATCAGCACCATCCGGACGGCGAAGTCCAGGATCTTGTCGACCTCGAGGAAGTTCGCTGCGGTGTCCGGGGTGATGCTCAGCAGCACCTTCATGCTCACCGGCATGATCACGAACGCGAGGTAGGCACCGGCGCCGAAGAGCGGAACGGCTGCGGCGGCGAAGAAGTACGTGTACTTCTTCTCGTTCTTGTGCAGGCCCGGGGCCACAAAGGCCCACAGCTGGTACAGCCAGACCGGGCAGGCCGCGATGATGCCCGCCATCATGACCACCTTCACCGTGGTGGTGAACGGGGACAGCAGGTCGGTGTACACGATCGTGGCGCACTTGCCGCCGGTCTCGAGCTGTCCCGGTGCACATGCGTGGACTGGCGAGGCCAGGATCCGCATCAGGTCCTGGCTGTAGAACGCGGCCACGACGGACGCGATCGTGACCGCCAGCATCGCCTTCGCAAGCCGGTTGCGCAGCTCACGCAGATGGTCCGCGAGCGGCATCCGCCCCTCGGGGTCCTTCTCCTTCTGATTAGAGCGGGCAGGCTTGAGCAACCCACGTCCTCATCTCGTGCGGCAGGCCGCTGCGGGCAGCCTTGGGGTCAGCGCTGGGGGGTGGTGTCGGTCGGCTCGGTCACGGGGCGAGCGCTCGTCACATCGCCGGGCGACGCCTGGATCGTCCGAGGAGCGGCCTGACCCTGGGCCGGGTCCTGCGGCGGGTCGGCAGGGGTGGCAGCCGGCTGACCCTCCGACTTCATCGCCTTGGCCTCGCTCTTGAGGATCCGGGCCGACTTGCCCAGCGAACGGGCCATCTCGGGAAGCTTCTTGGCCCCGAAGAGCAGCACGACGACGAGGAGAATGAGACTGATCTCGAGGGGACCGATCTGTCGGAACATAACTGGTGTCTACCTTCTCACCGAGGCGGCATGGGGCTGAGCTGCTGATCGCGGTGGACGTGTGTCCGAGCCGCGACCGGCTGCGATCGTAACTCTCACGGGTAAACGCAGGGCAATCCCCTTGCATACTCCCGTTGCGGCCGGCGCCTCATTGCCTGTTGCCGCCACCTATCAGCCTACCGCCCGGCCCACCGGCGCGTCAGAGTGCACCCGCGCTAGCTCAGCCCTTCACCGGTACGGGCCAGATCGGTCGCAGCATGCTCCAGATCCTCCGCCGCGCGGTTGATCCGCTCGGTGGTGCTGGCCACCTCACGCCCCAGGCGCTGGGCCTCGACGAAGACCCGGATGCCGAGGATTCCGAGCACGGCGATCCCGAGGAAGCCGAGGGCGATGGCGAGCATGGGCCAGAACATGCGCAGAGCCTAGACCGTTCTAGACGGTGGAGTGCAGGCGCAGCGTCCGCACTCCGCCGCCGGTGAGGAGTTCGACGATGCGTTCCCCGGCCGGCTTGCGCACGGCCGTGTCGCACTCGGGACAGGTGAAGGAGTAGAAGGTGGTGCGACGGCTGGCGCCGATGGCCAGTCGCAGCGCCCCCGCCGAGAGCTCGAAGCGGGCCCGGCACTCGGGGCACGCGGCCTTGAAGAGGACCGGGCCCACCTGGGCCGGAATGGAAGACATCAGGGACATCTGGCGCAGATCTCCTTATTCCTGACCGTCATAGGCCTCGAGCGCCTCACGCGCCGCCTGCCGGGCGCTGTCCGCCAGATCCCGCGGCGAGACGATCCGCCCGTCCTGCCCCAGCCGCAGGGCGAGCCGTCGCAGCGAGGCGGGAGCAGGCGTACGCAGCGTGATGCGCAGCCCGCCGTCGGGCAGCTCCTCCGCGCTGTCGTGCGGGTAGTACTCCGCGACCCATCGCCCGCCGGGGCCGACCTCGACCACCACGTCGGGATCGTCGGCGGACGGCTGGACCAGGCCCTCCGAAAGATCACGCAGCTCGATCTCGGGCGGCGCGGCGGGTGCGTCGAGCAGCCTGATCTCCGCCACCCGGTCGAGCCGGAAGGTCCGGCGCGCCTCGGAGAGACGGCACCAGGCCTCCATGTACGTATGTCCCACGGCGAACAGCCGGATCGGGTCGACCTCGCGCTCGGTGAGCTCGTCGCGCGCGGGCGAGTAGTACTTCAGCCACAGCCTGCGCCGCTCCGAGATCGCCCGGTCGACCTCGGCGAAGACACCGCCCTCGGACTCGAAAGTGACCGACAGCCGGGAGCTGGCCCCGGCCACCTCACCCGCGGCGGTCTCCAGCTTGGCGGTGGCCCGCAGCAGTGCCTGCCGGTCGCTCTCGCGCAGTCCGGGCAGCGTGGCCACGGCACGCGCTGCGACCAGCAGCGCGGTCGCCTCGTCGGCCGCCAGCCGCAGCGGCTCGGCGACATCGTCGGGGTTGTGCCACCAGATGCGGTCACCGTCGGTGTCGATGTCGAGCAGATCGCCGCCGCGGAAGCTGGTCCCGCACATGGGCAGTACGTCGAGGTCGGAGATCAGCTCGTCCTCGGTGATCCCGAAGGCCCGGGCGACGTCGCCGACGCGCGCGCCGGGGCGCTCCCGCAGATACGTCACCAGCGAGAGCATCCGCCGGGTCTGGTCAATGGCATTGGCGGCCATGGTTGTACGAGTCCCCCTCAGCCCTTGGCCACGGCGCGCAGCCGGTCCACCACATCGGCCCGCAGATCCGCGGGCTCCAGTACGACGACGTCCGGGCCGAACTCCACGAGCCAGGCGTCGAGCCCGTGTCCGTACGGAATCTCCAACTCGTCCCAGCCCTCCCCCAGTTCCCGTATGGACTTGGCCCTGGAGCGCAGCGGATAACCGCTGCCGGTGCGCAGCCGGATCCGCGCGGAGCGGGTCGCGGTCTCCCCGGCCCAGGTCTCGACGGTCTCACGGACGGTCACAACATCGGGCACGGGCGCGGTGAAGGAGCCGGCGCGCGAGCGGACTCGGCCGGTGATGCGCGAGAGCCTGAAGACCCGTTCGGCGCCGCGGTCGCGGTCCCAGCCCGCCAGATACCAGTGGCCGCGCCAGCATTCGAGGGTCCACGGTTCGACATGGCGCTGCTCGGGGCGTGCGGCGTTCGCCTTGCGGTAGTCGAAGATGACGGGCCGACGGTCGCGGCAGGCGAGCATCAGCGGCTCAAAAGCCGCCTCGTGGACGGGGATTCGGGGTTCGAGGGCGCTGTGCTGCGCCTCGTACGAGTCCTCGGCCTCGGGCATGCCGGCCGCGCGCAGCTTCTGCAGGGCGCCGGTGGCGGCCCCGGCGAGGCGCGCCTGCTGCCAGACCTTGGCCGCGAGGCCGAGTGCTGCGGCCTCTTCGGCGTCGAGCGTGATGGCCGGCAGGCGGTTGGAGTCGCGGCGGGCGAGATAGCCGGTTTCACCGTCGAGGTTCTCCACCGTCTCGATGACCAGGCCGAGTTCACGCAAGTCGTCCTTGTCGCGCTCGAACATCCGGTTGAAGGAGTCGTCGGAACCGGCCTCCAGATAGGCCTCGATGGACTCGCGCAGCTCGCGCTTGCTGAGCGGGCGGCGAGTCCCCAGCAGGCACAGCGCCAGGTTCATCAACCGCTCGGCCTTGGCAATGGCCATCGACGCCCTTCCTCACAGTGCTTCTGATCGTCGACCGTACCGCCCCGGGGTGTCGGGGCAAAGCCGAGGGCCCATGCCGACCGGCATGGGCCCTCTTACTGTCCGTACGTGATCAGACGGCGACCAGGTCGCACACGAAGATCAGCGTCTCGCCCGGGGCGATGGCTCCGCCGCCGGCGCCGCGGTCGCCGTACGCGAGGTGCGCGGGGATGATCAGCTGGCGGCGGCCGCCGACCTTCATGCCCTGCACGCCCTGGTCCCAGCCGGAGATGACCTGGCCGACACCGAGCTGGAACTGCAGCGGGGTGCCGCGGTTCCACGAAGCGTCGAACTCCTCGCCGGTGGAGAAGGCCACGCCCACGTAGTGGACGGAGACGGTGTCGCCCGCCTTGGCCACCGGGCCGTCGCCCTCCCAGATGTCCTTGATCTCCAGGTCGGCCGGCGGCTCGCCACCCGGGAAGTCGATCTCGGGCTTCTCGATGCTCACTGAACTGCTCCTCTAAATGATGAACGGGGCAACCAGGACAGTCTTACACCTTTGCCCCTACGCCTTTGTCAGAAGGTCCAGCGAGAAGACCAGCGTGGAGTTCTTCGGAATGCCCTGCGTCTCCTTGGCCCCGAAGGCCTGGTCCGGCGGGATGACCAGCAGCACACGGCTGCCGAGCTTCTTGCCGATGATCCCGTCCTTGAGGCCCTTGAGCGTCACCTGCGCCAGCGGGAAGGTCTGGGTCTTGCCCGCGTCGTAGGTGCTGTCGAACTTCTTGCCGCCGGCCCAGAGGAAGGCCTCGTACTTCACGACGACGGAGTCCTTGGCCGTGAGCACCGGGCCCGAGCCTTCGATCACATAGTTCGAGACGAGCTTCGTGGGCGGGTCGGCCTTCTTGGGGAAGGTCATCGAGGGGGCCTTGCCGTCGGTGTTGGTGCCCACCTTCGGCAGGTCGATGTTGTCCTGGGCGACCTCGGTGCCCTTGGCGGAGAGGGGGACGACGGTGGCCTTCACGATGTCCATGACGAACACCAGCGTGGCGTTGGGCTTGATGTCGCCCTGACCCTGGGCGCCGTAGCCCAGCGCCGGCGGGATCGACACCTCGAGACGGCTGCCGACCTTCTGGCCGTCGAGGGCCTTCTGCCAGCCCTCGATGACACCGCCGCCGCCGATCGACACGTCGAAGGGCTGGCCACGGTCGAAGCTGTTGTCGAAGGGCTTGTCGGAGTCCCACATCTGGCCGAGGTAGTTGACCTTGGCCTGGTCGCCCTTCTTCAGCTTCGCGCCCTTGCCCTCGCTGATCACCTCGACCTTCAACTCCTTGGGCGGATCACCCTCACCCTTCGCCAGGGTCGGCTTCTCGCCGAACTTGGCACCCGCGGTGATGGCGGGCAGCCCGCCGGACGAGGTGGAGTCGGAGTCCTTGTTGTCGCTGCCGCACGCCACTGCCGACAGCAGCAGCAGGGGGACGACGAGAAGGCCGGCTAGTCGGCGCACGTGTTCCTCAGATCTCAGACGGCACAGTAGTTGCCCGACACTCTAGGGTGTGCCGAGGGCCCCGCACGAGGAACGTACGGGGCCCGAGTCGCGTTCCGACGCGTCGTGGCTACATGCCTGCGATGAGCTTCTCCACGCGGTCGTCGACCGACCGGAAGGGGTCCTTGCACAACACGGTGCGCTGCGCCTGGTCGTTGAGCTTGAGGTGCACCCAGTCGACGGTGAAGTCCCGCCGCTGCTCCTGCGCCCGGCGGATGAAGTCGCCGCGCAGCCGCGCCCTGGTGGTCTGCGGGGGCACCGACTTGCCCTCGAAGATCTTCAGGTCGTTGCAGATCCGGGCCGCCTGACCTCGCTTCTCGAGCAGGTAGTACAGCCCGCGGCGGCGGTGGATGTCGTGATACGCGAGGTCTATCTGAGCCACTCGCGGATGCGACATGGTCATGTTGTGCTTGGCGCGGTACCGCTCGATGAGCTTGTACTTCATGACCCAGTCGATCTCGGTACCGATCCGGTCGAGGTCCTCGGCCTCGATCGCGTCCAGCGTGCGGCCCCAGAGCTCCAGGACCTGCTCGACGGTGCCGGTGCGGATCCCGCGCCGGTCGACGAAGTCCACGGCCTTCTCGTAGTACTCGCGCTGGACCTCCAGGGCGGAGGCCTCGCGGCCGCTGGCCAGGCGCACCTTGCGCTGGCCGGTGAGGTCGTGGCTGACCTCGCGGATCGCCCGGATCGGGTTCTCCAGGGTCAGATCGCGCATCACGGTGCCCGCCTCGATCATGCGCAGGACGAGATCGGTCGCGCCGACCTTCAGCAGCATGGTCGTCTCGGACATGTTCGAGTCGCCGACGATGACATGCAGGCGGCGGTAGCGCTCGGCGTCGGCGTGCGGCTCGTCGCGGGTGTTGATGATCGGGCGCGAGCGGGTGGTGGCTGAGCTGACGCCCTCCCAGATGTGCTCGGCGCGCTGGCTGACGCAGTAGACCGCGCCTCGCGGGGTCTGCAGCACCTTGCCCGCGCCGCACAGCAGCTGACGGGTTACCAGGAACGGGATGAGGATGTCCGCGAGCCGGGAGAACTCTCCGTGGCGGGCGACGAGATAGTTCTCGTGGCAGCCGTAGGAGTTTCCCGCCGAGTCGGTGTTGTTCTTGAAGAGATAGACGTCGCCCGCGATTCCCTCCTCGTGCAGGCGGCGTTCGGCGTCGACGAGCAGGCCTTCGAGAATGCGCTCGCCGGCCTTGTCGTGGGTGACCAGCTCGGTCACGTTGTCGCATTCGGGAGTTGCGTATTCCGGATGCGAACCCACGTCGAGGTAGAGGCGGGCGCCGTTCCGCAGGAAGACATTGCTGCTGCGGCCCCATGAGACAACACGGCGGAAGAGGTAGCGCGCCACTTCGTCAGGTGACAGTCGGCGCTGTCCCCTGAACGTGCACGTGACGCCGTACTCGTTCTCCAGCCCGAAAATGCGGCGGTCCATGTCTGAACATTACGCCTCACGGCCTGAGCTGAAACCGGGTTCGGCAGCACCGTTTCGATCATTTTCCGATGAGCCCGTGATGTGGCCCGCAATGTCCTTGGTACGGCCGGGAACTGCGAGGACCCGCTGAGTGGCCATCAGAACCAGCCATGCGGCGATGCCTCCGGCGCCCGCGACGGCGAAGCTCCAGGCGGTCCCGCCGAGCTCGACCGCCGGTCCGGCGACGGCTGTTCCGAGCGCGGCGCCGACGCCGAAGCTGGTAACGAGCCAGGAGAACGACTCGGTGACCATGCCGCTCGGGGCGTGCCGGTCGACCACGATGAAGGCACAGGCGATCGCGGGTGCGAGGAAGAGGCCGGAGAGCGCGGCGAGGGCGGTCATGGCGACCACGCCGGGGGTGAGCACGAGCGGCAGATAGCCGAGGGCGAGCAGGGCCACGAGGGCGCGCAGCCGGCGCTCGGGGGCCCCGGCCCACTGCCGTGCGCCGTACAGCGTGCCGCCGATGAGGGCGCCGAGGCCGAGGGCCGCCATCAGCCAGCCGTACACCGACTCCTGGCCGTGATCGTCGGCGTACGCGATTGCGGCGACGGTGATCGAGCCGAGCGCGAGGCCGACGAAGAACAAGGAACCGAGGAGCGCGAGCAGCCCGGGCGAGCGCAGGGCGCCCAGCCAGTGGGCCTCGCGGGGCGCGGAGCGCCAGCCGCGTGAGGGCTCGGACAGGACGACGGAGAGCGCGCCGAGGACGCCGATGACATTGATGACGAGGAGCGCGGCGCCGGCCGACCAGAGCGAGACGAGCACCGTGACCAGCAACGGGCCGACGGTGAACATCACTTCCTGGGCGACGGCGTCCATGGCGTAGGCCCGGTGCACCCGCTCCTCACGGCCGAGGACGCTCGGCCACAGGGCCCGCAGTCCGCCTTCGAGTGGCGGCGTGAACACGCCGGCGACGGCGACGGCCGCGTAGGCGAGCGGCAGGGCCCCGATCCCGACGGCGGCGAGCAGCACCATGCCGAGGGCGGAGACGACGGCGGCGGGGAACTGGACGCGGGGCTGGCCGTGCAGGTCGACGGCGCGGCCGAGGAGGGGCTGGCCTATCGCGGTGGCTATGCCGTACACGGCGGCGAGCCCGCCGGCGAGGCTGTAGCTGCCGCCCTCGGCGCGGGTGAACAGGACGATCGCGATGGACGCGGTGGCATTGGGCAGCCGCCCGATGAGCGTGCCGGTGAGCAGCCGCGCGGCGTGCGGTGCCTTGAGTATGTCGGCGTAGCCGGTGGCTCCGTCGGCCATGTTCTGCCTCTCTCCCCCGGCGCGACCCGAAGTTTTACGTATAACGTTCTCGTTCATACGTACCATGTCGGCAGCCCGCGGGTCTACCGCGGACGCGTGGTGAACGGCGAAGGCTGAGGACGGCATCGATGGCATACGGGTCCCCCCAGCCCGGCGGCGTACGGCCCACCAGTCGGGATGTCGCCAGGGTTGCCGGGGTTTCGCAGGCCACCGTTTCTCTCGTCCTCGGGGAGAAGTGGCGCGGGCGCGTCTCCGAACGGACCGCCGGGATGGTGCGGGACGCCGCACGTGAGCTCGGGTACCGGCCCAATCTCGCCGCGCGGAATCTGCGGCTCGGGCGGACCAGGACCGCGCTGCTCGTGGTGCCCGCCCTCACCAACGAGTTCTTCGCCCGCGTCTACACCGGCGCGGCCACCGTCGCCGCCGAGCACGGCTTCGGCGTGGTGCTCTATCCGTCCCCCGAGGGCGTCGGCCCCGCCAGGGACCCGTTCGCCTCGGCACGGGCCGCGCTCGACGGTGTGATCGCCTCGTCGATGGCCGCCGAGGCCCTCAACGCCATCCGGGGTACGGATCTCCCGCTCGTGATGCTCGACAGCGACCCGGCTGACCCGGGCGCCGCCGCGCACGTCAATCTCGATATCGCCGACGGCATGCGGCAGATGACGGACCATCTGCTCTCCCTCGGCCACCGCCGCTTCGTCCATCTCGCCTCGGCCATCTCGTCCTGGACCTTCGACGTACGGGCGCGGGCGCTGCACGAGGCGCTGCGCGGTGTGCCGGACACAGTGGTGCGGACCGTCGCCGCGCCCCTGGAGGTGAGCGGCGCGCGCGAGGCCGCCGAGCGGGCGCTCGCTGCCCCCGGACCCCGGCCCACGGCGATCATCTGCGACGACGACATCATGGCCGCCGGGGCCTGCAAGGCCGTACGCCGCGTGGGCCTGCGGGTGCCCGAGGACGTGTCCGTCACCGGCTTCGACGACCTCGCGCTCGCCACAGCCGTTGAGCCGGAGCTCACCACGCTGAGCCTGCCCGCAGAACGCGTGGGCGAGCGCGGTATGGCCGCACTGCTCGCCGTTCTCGACGGCCGCCGCCCCGAGGAGGGCGACCTCCCGGTCCGGCTGGTCGTACGCGGCTCATCGGCCCCCGTCCGGGCCGTCTGAACCCGTACGTATGGTCCGCACCCAGCGGCCTTGAGGCCGCGACACCCGCCGTGGAACGATCACGATCATGATGAGTACGGCGGAGAGCCCGATCGACGCGACGCTGATCGGGACGGCCCCCGCGGCAGGCTCCGTGACACCTCTCCCCGGCGGGCGGCTGTGCGTCAGGACCGACGAGGGGCTGGAGTTGCACGACGCCGAGACCTTCCTCTCAGGCACCCTCGCGCCCACGCGGAGCCTGCGCCTTCCCCCGTGCTCCGCCGCCGCCCCGCTGCCCGGCGGTGCCGCGGTCGTCGCCGAGGGCACGAGGATCCGCGCACTCGGCCCCGACGGAGCCACTCGCTGGGAGCTGGCGCACGCCCGCTGGCACGGCGGACACCGCGACCCCCGCCCGCCCGGCAGGCCCGCCGTGAGCCCGGACGGAGGCCTCGTCAGCGTCCTCGTACCGACGCTCGCCACGCACGAGCGCGCCGCGATACTGGTCGGCGACAACCCGCCCCGGCACCGCTATGCGCGGGACACCCTGCTCCTGCTCGACACCGCCACGGGCGAGGTACGGGCCCGCCGCCCGATCGGAGCGGTCTCGTCGGACGTGACGCAGCGGTGGCATCCGGACGGCTCACTGCTCGCCCTGTCCTGCTGGACGGCCTGGTACAGCTGGTCGACGTGGTGGATCGAGCCCCGACGCGACGGGCTCCACATCCGCGGCGGCACCACGATGCGCGAGGTGATCGACTTCCTGCCGGACCAGGGCCGGGTCCTCACGCTGCGGCGCGCCGAGGGCATCGCGCACAACGACGACCGCGACGAGCTCGCCTCCCACGATGTGACCGCCGACGACCCGGCCGGGGTGTTCGACCTCGGGGAGCTGGCCGTGGACCGCGACAACGACGAGGTCGCCGGGGCATTCCTGATCGATGCGGAGCATGTCCTGGTCACCGGCCGGATCTATCTGCCGGGGCGGCCGGCGTCCATCCGTCACTGGCTGTGCGACACGGCGACCCTGCGCCCGCTGGGGCGGCTGCGGTACCCGGTGGCGGTCGGCGGCGACGTGACCCCGCTCGGCGACGGCAGCTGGCTCACCCGGGACCGCGAACGCCTCCACCGCTGGGCACTCCCATGAGCCGGGCACAGAGAGCCTCGAACCACGGCATACGACTGCGCCCCGGCCCGCACGGGCGGTCCGGGGCGCAGTCGCGTCAGCGGCCGGGGCTCCGGCGGGGCTACTCCCCGCCGTCCTCGGTCTCCTCCGTGTCCGACGGCGCGTCCGTCGGGGTCGATGCGGCACCGTCCGCTTCGAGCAGCCGGGACAGCTGCCGTCCGACGATGCGCTTGAACTTCCGCTGCTGCGGTCGCGTACGGTCCAGGACCGCGACTTCGAGGCGCTCCGCGGGGATCTCCCGCTCGCTGCCGTTGGTCTGGTTGGACAGGGCCTGTACGGCCAGCTTCAGCGCCTCCGCCAGTGACATCCCGTCGCGGTGCCGCTGGTCGAGATAGGTGCTGATCTGCTCGGCGTTGCCGCCGACAGCGACCGAGCCGTGCTCGTCCACGATCGATCCGTCGTGCGGCAGGCGGTAGATCTGGTCGCCCTCGGGGGTGGCGCCGACCTCGGCGACGACCAGCTCCACCTCGTACGGCTTCTCGGCCGCACTGGAGAAGATGGTGCCCAGCGTCTGGGCGTAGACATTGGCGAGCCCACGGGCCGTCACATCGTCACGGTCGTAGGTGTATCCGCGCAGATCGGCATAGCGCACGCCGCCGATCCGCAGGTTCTCGTACTCGTTGTACTTACCGGCCGCGGCGAAGCCGATACGGTCGTAGATCTCACTGAATTTGTGCAGCGCACGGGACGGGTTCTCACCGACGAAGACGATGCCGTCGGTGTACTGCAGCACAACGAGGCTGCGACCACGGGCAATGCCCTTGCGGGCGTATTCCGCCCGGTCCGCCATGGCCTGCTGGGGTGAGACATAGAACGGCGTCGACACCGGCTATCCGTCCCTTTCTGTCAGTGGCATGTGGGAAGGGGCCGTCAGAGCAGCGCTGCGCGCGGGCCGTCGGGCTGTTCGAGGCGGCGCTCCAGGATCGCGCGGGCGATCTCGGAGGACTCGGCCTCGGTGAGCTTGCGGAAGCCCTCGTCGGTGATGACCGTGACGATCGGATAGATCCGCCGGGCCACATCCGGTCCGCCGGTGGCCGAGTCGTCGTCGGCCGCGTCGTACAGCGCCTGAATGACCAGGGTGGTCGCCTGCTGCTCCGTCAGATCGTCGCGGTAGAGCTTCTTCATCGCCCCGCGGGCGAAGATCGAGCCGGAGCCGGTGGCCGCGAACCCGTGCTCCTCGGAGCGACCGCCTGTGACGTCGTACGAGAAGATCCGGCCCTTCTCGCGGTCGACGTCGTATCCCGCGAAGAGCGGCACGACTGCAAGGCCCTGCATCGCCATGCCGAGGTTGCCGCGGATCATGGTGGAGAGCCGGTTCGCCTTGCCCTCCAGGGAGAGTTGGGCGCCTTCGACCTTCTCGAAGTGCTCCAGCTCCAGCTGGAAGAGCTTGACCATCTCCACCGCGAGGCCGGCGGTGCCGGCGATGCCCACGGCCGAGTACTCGTCGGCCGGGAAGACCTTCTCGATGTCGCGCTGCGCGATCATGTTGCCCATGGTCGCCCGCCGGTCACCGGCGAGCACCACGCCACCGGGGAACGTCGTCGCGACGATGGTCGTACCGTGCGGTGCCTCGATGGCGCCCTGCACGGGCGGCAGGACACGCTTTCCGGGCAGCATCTCCGGGGAGTGCTGGCCCAGGAAGTCCATGAACGAGGAGGAGCCGGGCGTCAGGAAGGCTGCCGGCAGACGCCCGGTGCTACGAGGGTTGGCTTCCACGCGATTCCTTCCGGATGGGCGGCGGCCCGCCACGTCGGGCGCGGGCCGATCTTTCGAACTGTGCACGGACATTACCCGCGCCGTCGCCTGTCATCCGCCCCGGTGCCACCGGCTTTCGCCGACGGCCCAGGACGGACAACAGCGGTTACTCTCCGCCCTTTTGGACGAAGGAACGCACGAAGTCCTCGGCGTTCTCCTCGAGGACGTCGTCAATCTCGTCCAGTACGGAGTCGACGTCGTCCGACAGCTTCTCCTGACGCTCCTTGAGGTCCTCGGAGGCCTGCGCATCCTGCGCCTGCTCCTCGACCTCCTCAGTGGAACGCGTGGCCTTCTGCTGTCCGCCGCCGGTGTCCTTGGTCGCCATATCCCTCACCCCGCTCGGTTTGCCCTGACGTGAGTTCGTTCGGTCAAGATCAGACCCTACAAGCAGGGTCCGACATCGGCCCCGCACTTTCCTCAACGTCCGGGGACCACCTCGATGATTCCCGGACCTGGCCCATTTCAGCCGCCGGACAGCACCCGGACCAGGTCTTCCGCGGTCCGGCAGCGGTCGAGGAGCTCCTTGACGTGATTACGCGTTCCGCGTAGCGGTTCGAGGGTTGGCACCCGCTGCAGCGAGTCACGGCCGGGCAGATCGAAGATCACCGAGTCCCAGGAGGCCGCGGCGACATCGTCCGCGTACTGCTCGAGACAGCGGCCGCGGAAATATGCCCGGGTGTCCTCGGGAGGCTTCGTCCCGGCCCGTACGACGTCCGGCTCGTCCAGGAGCCGCTTCATCTTGCCGCGGGCCGCCAGCCGGTTGTACAGGCCCTTCTCGGCGCGTACGTCGGCGTACTGGAGGTCCACCAGGTGCAGCCGTGCCGCGTCCCAGCCCAGGCCGTCCCGCCTGCGGTAGCCCTCCATGAGCTCCTTCTTGGCGATCCAGTCCAGTTCCCCGGACAGGCTCATCGGGTCGTTCTCGAGCCGGTTGAGAGTGTCCTCCCAGCGGATCAGGACGTCCCTGGTCTGCTCGTCGGCGTCGGCGCCGAAGCGCTCCTCGACGTATTTGCGGGCCAGCTCGAAGTACTCCATCTGAAGCTGGACTGCGGTGAGTGTCCGGCCGCTGCGCAGCGTGACCAGCTGCTTCAGCGTCGGGTCGTGCGAGACCTGGTGCAGGGTGCGCACCGGCTGCTCGACCGCCAGGTCCACCGCGATGAAGCCGTCCTCGATCATCGACAGGACCAGAGCCGTGGTGCCCAGCTTGAGATAGGTCGAGATCTCCGACAGGTTCGCGTCGCCGATGATCACATGGAGCCTGCGGTACTTCTCGGCGTCGGAGTGGGGCTCGTCGCGGGTGTTGATGATGGGCCGCTTCAGCGTGGTCTCGAGCCCGACCTCGACCTCGAAGTAGTCGGCGCGCTGGCTGATCTGGAAGCCGTGTTCATGGCCGTCCTGGCCGATTCCGACCCGTCCGGCGCCGGTGACGACCTGGCGGGAGACGAAGAACGGCGTCAGGTGGCGCACGATGTCCGAGAAGGCGGTCTCCCGCTTCATCAGGTAGTTCTCGTGCGTGCCGTAGGACGCGCCCTTGTTGTCGGTGTTGTTCTTGTACAGATGGATCGGCTGGGCGCCGGGGAGCTGGGCCGCGCGCTCGGCGGCCTCCGCCATGATCCGCTCGCCGGCCTTGTCCCAGAGGACGGCGTCGCGCGGGTTGGTGACCTCGGGCGAGCTGTACTCGGGGTGGGCATGGTCGACGTACAGCCTGGCACCGTTGGTGAGGATCACATTGGCCAGGCCGATGTCCTCGTCGGTGAGCTGGCTGGAGTCGGCGGCCTCGCGGGCGAGGTCGAAGCCGCGGGCGTCCCGCAGCGGATTCTCCTCCTCGAAGTCCCAGCGGGCGCGCCGCGCCCTGTGCATCGCCGCCGCGTAGGCGTTGACGATCTGGGACGAGGTGAGCATGGCATTGGCGTTCGGGTGGCCCGGGACGGAGATGCCGTACTCCGTCTCGATGCCCATTACTCGCCGTACGGTCATGCGGCCCTCCTTGCCCGGCGGCGCTCCCCTCCGGGAACGGCGCTCAAGTACCGCTGCAGCTCCGGTGCGTGTGCGGTGCCCGTCCCCGCACTGCGCGACTCGGCGGTACCGAAGAGCCTAGAACGCCTCTGCGCTGGTGGGGAGATCAATTTCGTCATTGCTCCGGCTATGGCTGGACCTGTCGGAAAAGCATTCGGCTGCGGATGCCCGGCCGGGCATCCGCAGCCGGTCTGCGTTCTACAGGTACTGACCGGTGTTCGCCACCGTGTCGATGGAACGTCCGGTGTCCGCGCCCTGCTTTCCGGTGACAAGGGTGCGGATGAAGACGATCCGCTCGCCCTTCTTTCCGGAGATACGGGCCCAGTCGTCCGGGTTGGTGGTGTTCGGCAGGTCCTCGTTCTCCTTGAACTCGTCCACGCATGCCTGGAGGAGATGGGAGACCCGAAGGCCCTTCTGGTTCTGGTCGAGGAAAGCCTTGATGGCCATCTTCTTGGCCCGGTCGACGATGTTCTGAATCATCGCGCCGGAGTTGAAGTCCTTGAAGTACAGGACTTCCTTGTCGCCATTGGCGTACGTGACCTCGAGGAAGCGGTTCTCCTCGGACTCCGCGTACATCTGCTCGACGACGGACTGGATCATCGCGTGCGCGGCGGCGTCCTTGGAGCCGCTGTGCTCGGAGAGGTCGTCGGCGTGCAGCGGCAGCGAAGCCGTGAGGTACTTGGCGAAGATGTCCTTCGCCGCCTCCGCGTCCGGACGCTCGATCTTGATCTTCACATCGAGCCGGCCGGGGCGCAGGATCGCGGGGTCGATCATGTCCTCGCGGTTGGAGGCGCCGATCACGATGACGTTCTCCAGGCCCTCCACACCGTCGATCTCGGCGAGCAGCTGCGGGACGATGGTGTTCTCCACGTCCGAGCTGACGCCGGAACCACGGGTGCGGAAGAGGGATTCCATCTCGTCGAAGAAGACGATGACGGGGGTGCCCTCGCTCGCCTTCTCCCGTGCACGCTGGAAGACGAGGCGGATGTGCCGCTCGGTCTCACCGACGTACTTGTTGAGGAGCTCGGGGCCCTTGATGTTGAGGAAGTAGCTCTTCCCCGCGGGCTGGCCGGTCACCTCGGCGACCTTCTTGGCAAGGGAGTTGGCGACCGCCTTGGCGATCAGCGTCTTGCCGCATCCGGGCGGGCCGTAGAGCAGGATGCCCTTCGGCGGCCGCAGTTCGTGCTCCTTGAAGAGGTCCGGGTAGAGGTACGGAAGCTCGACCGCGTCGCGGATCATCTCGATCTGGCCGCCCAGACCGCCGATCTTGGTGTAGTCGACGTCCGGGACCTCTTCGAGGACGAGCTCTTCGACCTCGCTCTTGGGGATCACTTCATAGACGTAGCCGGAACGGGGCTCCAGCAGCAGGGCGTCGCCGGGGCGGATGGTGATGTCCAGCAGCGTGTCCGCGAGCCTCACCACCCGTTCCTCGTCGGTGTGCCCGACCACCAGGGCGCGCTCGCCGTCCTCAAGGATCTCCTTGAGGGTGACGATGTCCCCGGCGCGCTCGAACTCCATGGCCTCGACCACATTGAGCGCCTCGTTGAGCATGACTTCCTGGCCGCGCCGGAGCTCTTCGAGCTCGACGCTGGGGCTGACGTTCACCCTGAGCTTGCGGCCCCCGGTGAAGATGTCGCACGTGCCGTCCTCGATCGCCTGCAGGAAGACACCGAAGCCTGCCGGCGGCTGAGCGAGCCGGTCGACCTCCTCCTTGAGGGCCACGATCTGGTCGCGGGCCTCACGGAGCGTATTGGCGAGCCGCTCGTTCTGTGCGGAGACGCCGGCCAGGTTTGTCTGCAGCTCTACGATCCGCTCTTCGAGAATCCTCGTGTGACGCGGCGAGTCGGCGAGCTTGCGGCGCAGGACGGCGATTTCCTGCTCGAGATAGGCAACCTGACCGGCGGGGTCTTCAGACCCCCGCCCCGGCCGGATGCCGCGGTTGATGTCGTCGTCGTGGGCTGCCACGGTCCTCACCTCCTCCAAGGGGAGCTGGACGCTTCCTGACCCTACCTGGGTGGGTGGTGATTGAAACCCCTAGATCACAAAGACGGTAGGGGTGTGTCCGATCTTCACCCTTGCGCTCTCCCTCACGCCAGGGGAATACCCACCCATCAACATCGGAAAGCGGGCGGAGGTATCGTCGAAGCGTTCAACACCCGTCAGGGCTGGCGCGACTTGCTTCACATTGCTACACCCGACGAAGGAAACGGCAGGAGATATGACCGTGCAGCACGAGGTCCCCACAGAAGCCGTCGGGGAGGCCCTGGAGGTCTGGATCGACCAGGACCTCTGCACCGGGGACGGGATCTGTGCGCAGTACGCGCCTGAGGTCTTCGAGCTGGACATTGACGGGCTCGCGTATGTGAAGAGCACCGACGACGAACTGCTCCAGAACCCGGGCGCCACAACGCCCGTGCCGCTGCCGCTGCTGAGCGATGTCGTGGACTCCGCGAAGGAGTGCCCGGGCGACTGCATCCACGTCCGCCGCGTTTCGGACAGGGTCGAGGTCTACGGCCCCGACGCAGAGTGACAGATCACATACTGCGCGCTTCGGGCTGCGCGGTGCGTACGAACTTCCCGCCCTGCCACTGCCACTTGACCTTCTCCAGCAGGTCGGGACAGCAGCTGGGCACGTCCGGCGAGGAGTAGCCGAGCAGCGTCGCCGTAACCGCTCCGTCACGTACGGCGAACTCCTTCACGCTGAGCTTCTGCGCGGGCTCGACGAGGGTCGCGACGACCCGCGGGCCCGTGCCCCGGCCCTGGGTCAGTACGTAGACGCCGCTGGGCGGCGTGCCGGAGCCGGCGTCGCAGCGGGCCACCGCAACGGTCTCCGGGCTGCCGTCGCCGTCGAGATCGCCCGAAGCCTTCTTGGTCACCACGCTCTTAGCGCCGCCGCACTCCAGCGGGAGCCGTACTCCTGCGGGATCGGGCGCCGGGGCCGGAGCGGCGGCCGTTTCTGTGTTCGGCGGGCCCGGCTGGGAGGCGGCCTGGGCCTTGGGCTGCAGCAGGCCGGCGGCGGCAACCACCGCTGCCATCGCCGTCGCGGTGGCGAGCCAGTGCACCGGGCGGGCGTGAGTGTGCGCGAGGTCCGGGACGACGGCGGTCTGCACGCGGGATGTCTCCTGGGAGGGCGGTACCGGCGGGGGGTGGCCTGCATCGTGCCATACGTCACAGCGGGTGCGGAACAGCAGGGTCCGACTGTGTAGGTCAAGAAAGTGTGTAGGTCGGAAGCGCTCAACGCGAAGACGCCGCCGCCGAGTTCCCCCGGGTGTCCGGGAACTCGGCGGCGGCGTCGGTACGTTGTGCGGGCGTCAGCCCTTGTTGGGGCCTTCGTAGTCCTCGCCGTACGCGCCCTTGGCGGGACGGCGGCGGCGCATCGGGGGTTCCACACCGTCCGCGAGACGGCGGGCCGTGACGAGGAATCCGGTGTGGCCGATCATCCGGTGGTCCGGGCGGACGGCCAGGCCTTCGACGTGCCAGTTGCGGACCATCGACTCCCAGGGCTGCGGCTCGGCGAAGCAGCCGATCTCGCGGATGGACTCGACGGTGCGCGAGAGCTGGGTGGTGGTGGCCACGTAGCAGCACAGGATGCCGCCCGGGACGAGCGCCTTGGAGACGGCGTCCAGGCACTCCCAAGGGGCCAGCATGTCCAGGATCACGCGGTCGACATCGGTGTCGGTCAGGTTGTCCTGGAGGTCGCCGACGGTGAGCTGCCAGGCGGGGTGCGGACCGCCGAAGTAGCGCTCCACGTTCTGCGTGGCGATCTCGGCGAAGTCCTCGCGGCGCTCGTAGGAGTGCAGCATGCCGTGGTCGCCGATGGCGCGCAGCAGGAAGGCACTCAGTGAGCCCGAGCCCACCCCGGCCTCGACGACGCGGGCGCCGGCGAAGATGTCGGCGAAGGCCAGGATCTGCCCCGCGTCCTTGGGGTAGACCACGGCGGCGCCGCGGGGCATGGACAGGACGAAGTCGGGGAGCAGGGGGCGCAGCGCTAGGTAGGCGACGTTTCCCGTGGTACGGACAACACTGCCCTCGGGAGCGCCGATCAGCTCGTCGTGCGGGAAGGAACCCTTGTGGGTGTGGAAATTCTTCCCGGCCTCGAGCGTGAACGTGTAGTGGCGTCCCTTGGGGTCGGTGAGCTGGACCTGGTCCCCGACCTTGAAGGGCCCGCGTCGGCGGGCGGCACCGGTCGGTTCGGACATGTGACCAGCCTACCGGCCCTGACCGGGCCCCCGTGACCACACCGAGCCCCACCGGGCCCGCCGGACGGCCTCGCCGGGGCGTCCAGTGAGCCAAGGGGCGCGCGGGTGTCGGAGACGAACCGAGCCGCTAAGAAGACGCGGGGCGGGCCATGGCCGCCACGAAGGCGCGCTCCACGTCCGCCGTGGACAGGACGCCGTAGATCTCGCCCGTCTCCTCGACCACCAGGTACTCCGTCGCCGGAGAGGCCCTGAGCTTGTCCAGGAGCGCCTCGCCCGCCAGTTCCGCCGAGACCTTCATGCCCTCGGTGAGTTCCTGGGCGAGGCCGCTGACCGCGACCCACGGGCGGCGGTGTTCCGGGACGCCGACGATGGCCGCCTCGCGTACCAGGGCCGTCGGGTCGCCGTGGCCGTCGACGACGACCAGCGCGCGGGCGCCCGCCTCGTTGGCGCGGCGCAGCGCCTCGGAGAGCGGGGTGTCGGACTCGACCGGGACGGCCCGCCTGGTGAGCGTGCGTGCTTCCAGCTCGGGGAGGTGCTCGCGCAGCCGCGCCATACGCAGGCTGTTGCCCGCGCCTGTCCAGATGATCGCGGCGAGGATCGCGGCGAGCAGCGCGTCCGTGACTGTCTCCACGCCGCCGATGTCCTCGGTGGCGTTGCCGAGTGCGCCGGTGTGGGTGAGCAGCGGAAGGCCGATCAGGACCGCGACGGCGAGCGCCCGGCCCACCCAGGCCGCGGCGACGGTGCCCGCCATCGGCCTGCCGGTGATCTTCCACACGACGGCGCGCAGCATCCGGCCGCCGTCGAGCGGCAGACCGGGCAGCAGATTGAACGCGGCCACGATCAGGTTGGAGATCATCAGGCCGGCGAGCAGCACGCCCGGGACCGTACCGGGGTCGACGGCCTGCATCCCCAGGTAGAAGAGCCCGGCGAGGACGAGCGAGAGCAGCGGTCCGACGAAGGCCAGGACGAACTCGCGGCCCGGGGTCTCCGACTCCTTCTCGATCTCGGACACGCCGCCGAAGAACTGGAGCTGGATCCGGCGCACCGGCAGCTTGAAGCGCAGCGCAGCGACGGTGTGGGCGAGTTCGTGGACGAGCACGGACGCGTAGAAGGCGACCGCGAAGAAGAGCGAGACGAGGTAGCGCGCGCCGCCGAGTTCGGGGAGCACGCGGTCGAGCTGACCGCCGAAGACCCAGGTGATGAGCGCGGCGACGATGAACCAGCTGGGGGCGACATAGACCGGCACGCCGAAGGGACGGCCCATGAGAATGCCGCCGCCGGGACCGTCGGAGCGCCGCGGCTTGCCGCCCTCGGGGTTCGCTCCTCCCTTACCGGACCGCGTCCGCTCACGCTCGCCGCTCGTGTCGTCCTCGTCCACGGGTCCCCTTTGTCGCGAATGCTGCGCTCACTCGATCATGCTGTTTCGAGGGTCTGACGTCGATGGTATTCCGCTCGCTGTCAGTGGCGGGCCGTAGGGTCTGCGTCATGAGTACGAGTCAGCAGCCCACATCGCTGTCGCCGTCGCGGGCGAGCGACTTCATGCAGTGTCCCCTGCTGTACCGGTTCCGGGTGATCGACAAGCTGCCGGAGAAGCCCAGCGAGGCGGCTACCCGCGGCACGCTCGTGCATGCGGTGCTGGAGCGGCTCTTCGACGCCCCGGCGGCGGAACGGACGGCTCCGCGAGCCAAGTCCCTGATCCCGGGTCAGTGGGACCGGCTGCTCGAGACGAAGCCGGAGCTGAGCGAGCTGTTCGCCGAGGATGCCGAGGGCGAGCGGCTCACGCGCTGGCTCGGCGAGGCGGAGCAGCTGGTGGAGCGGTGGTTCTCGCTGGAGGACCCGACCCGCTTGGAGCCCGCCGAGCGCGAGATGTTCGTCGAGACGGAGCTGGAGTCGGGGCTGCGGCTGCGCGGCGTCATCGACCGGGTCGATGTGGCGCCGACCGGCGAGGTCCGGATCGTCGACTACAAGACGGGCAAGGCCCCGCGCCCCGAGTACAGCGAAGGCGCGCTGTTCCAGATGAAGTTCTACGCGCTGGTCATCTGGCGGCTGAAGAACGTGGTGCCGCGCCGCCTCCAGCTCGTCTATCTGGGCAGCGGCGAGGTGCTGACGTACGACCCGGCCCCGGAGGATCTGGAGCGTGTGGAGCGCAAGCTGCTGGCGCTCTGGGACGCGATCAAGCAGGCCACCGAGACGGGTGACTGGCGGCCGCGGCCGACGAAGCTGTGCGGCTGGTGCGACCATCAGGCGGTCTGTCCGGAATTCGGCGGCACTCCCCCGGTATATCCGCTGAGCATCTCCCCGACCGCTTCGGCGGAGGATGGTCAGGGCAGAATGGGCCCGGTCTAACTAAGGAGTACCCGTGGCTATCCGCGTCCTACTGGTCGACGACCAACCGCTGCTGCGCACCGGCTTCCGGATGATCCTGGAGGCCGAGCAGGACATCGCGGTGGTCGGCGAGGCCGGGGACGGCCTGCAGGCCCTCGACCAGGTGCGTGCGCTGCAGCCCGATGTGGTGCTGATGGACATCCGGATGCCCCGGATGGACGGCGTCGAGGCGACCCGTCAGATCACCGGCCCCGGGCGCGACGGCCCGGCGAAGGTGCTGGTGCTGACCACCTTCGACCTCGATGAGTACGTGGTGGAGGCGCTGCGGGCCGGAGCGAGCGGCTTCCTGCTCAAGGACGCGCCCGCCAATGAGCTGGTCCAGGCGATCCGGGTGGTCGCGGCGGGCGAGGCGATGCTTGCCCCGAGCATCACGCGCAGGCTCCTCGACAAGTACGCGGACCATCTGCCCTCCGGCGAGGAGCCGGTCCCGGACACGCTGCACACGCTGACCGAGCGCGAGGTGGAGGTGCTCAAGCTGGTCGCGCGGGGGCTGTCCAATGCCGAGATCGCCGCGGATCTGTTCGTCAGCGAGACCACCGTCAAGACGCATGTGGGCCATGTGCTGACGAAGCTGAGTCTGCGCGACCGGGTGCAGGCCGCGGTGTATGCGTACGAGAGCGGTCTGGTGCGCCCCGGCGCGCAATAGCGCAGCAGCTTCTCCGGAAGCCTTACGAAAAGCCTTACGAACACGAGCGAGCGGCGGCGGCGGATCCGTACGTACGGCAGTCGAAGGTGACGACGGACTCGC
>NZ_JBEXEX010000044.1:0-63717 GCF_040606445.1 Streptomyces sp. NPDC005408
CGGGCACGGGAGGTGCCCCCACGCTGCGTTGTCGTCAGTCGCCGACGCTCCGCGTCGGCTCTCCCCCTGCCTTCGGCGGGGGGACCCCCATCCTCACGCCTGCGCCCTTCGGGCACGGGAGGTGCCCCCATCGCCAGAGCCGCTCACTGATCCAGCCTGATCAACCGGACAGGCCCTAGGCGAGCAGCCGGTCCGCGATCTCCTCGATGCGCTCCCGCAGACCCTCCTGGCTCTTGCCGCCGTCGAGCCGCTCGCCGTCGATGACGTACGTCGGAGTGCCCGTCACGCCGATCGCCTTGCCCTCGGCCTGGTCGGCGTCGACGATCAGGATGTGCCGCCCGTCGATCAGGGCGGTGTCGAACTCCTCGGCGTCCAGGCCCAGTTCACGCGCGACCTCCAGCAGGAACGGCTCGCCCTTCGAGGCCAGCTCCCCGACGCGTCCGAGCACCGCCTCGATGTACGGCCAGCCCTTGCCCTGATCGGCAGCCTCCTCCGCGGCCTGGGCCGCCGTGAAGGCGTGTTTGTGCTTGTCGAGGGGGAAGTGCCGCAGCCGCAGCTCGAGCCGGTCGCCGTAGCGCTCGCGCAGGGCCCGCAGATCCTGCAGGGCGCTGCGGCAGTCGGGGCACTGGAGCTCGCACCAGACGTCGAGCACGACGGGGCGGGCGGTGGTGGAGTCGCTCATGGGTCCAGTCTCCCAGCCCGCTGCCCGGCGCACCGACCGGGACCTGGGGAGGAGGCTGTCCCGGAGATCTCCCTGAGGTCGTACGGGAACGTGGCCCCTGGGCGGCCGGACGGTGCACGATGGAGGGGACGTACCCCCTCATGCCCGACTGCGCCTGGAGGACCGGATGCTTGCCGAGACCATTTGTTCCGCGGTGTCTGCGGCGGGCCTGGGCATCGCCGCCGTCACGGCGTACCGCAAGCGTTTCCTTGCCGCGACCCGTATCGCCGCCTACTCCCTGGTCCCCATCGGCCTGGTGCTGACCGGCGCGGTCGAATGGGCCGTGGACACGGCCTTCAGCCCGTCCGCCTGGCTCGGATTCGGCCTGCTCGGCGGCGCCTGGCTGCTCTTCATGACCACCCGGGCCGTGGAGCGGCGTGGCGGCGGGACCCGCAAGGAACGCAAGGCCGCTGCCAGGGCGGCGGAGCAGGGGGTCGTCGCCCCGGCTGCGTCCGCGCCCTCTCTCGGGCCGGGCAGCCGTCCCGCGACGCAGCCCAAGGCGAAGCCGAAGGCCGCCGGTTCCGGCGAGGACTTCAGCGACATCGAGGCGATCCTCAAGAAGCACGGCATCTGACGTTCGCCGGCCCATGGCCGGAAACACAGGATGTGATGAACTCCCGCAGTCGCGGGGCGTGTTGATCAATCACGGCGGGGCGAGCTGCGCCATCATCACCCCGAGATGCTCGATACCTCACGGGGCCAGGCCCCCGCACCGACCGAAGAGCCGCGTGGCTGCCTCTTCGCGCTCTCCCAGCCACCCCTGATGATCTTCCTCGCGGTGATCGGCTGTCTGCTGCTCATGGCCGCGGTACACGATCTGTTCCTGCTGTGAGCCTCAGCCCGCCGCTTCCTTGCGGCGCGCGCGGTACGCGGCGACATGCAGGCGGTTGCCGCAGGTGCGGCTGTCGCAGTAGCGGCGCGAGCGGTTGCGCGAGAGATCGACGAACGCGCGCCCGCAGTCCGGCGCCTCGCAGCGCCGCAGGCGCTCCTGCTCGCCCGCGACGACGATGAAGGCCAGCGCCATCCCGCAGTCCGCCGCGAGATGGTCGGCGACCGATGCGCCCGGCGCGAAGTAGTGCACGTGCCAGTCGTACCCGTCGTGGTCGGTGAGCTGCGGAGTGGTCCCCGCGGCCGCCACCAGTTCATTGACCAGCTCGGCCGCGAGGCGGCTGTCGGGCGCCGCGAAGATCTCCGCGAACTGCGTCCGTACGCTCTGGACGGCCTTCAGGTCCCGCTGGCTCAGCTCGCTGACGCCGCTGACGTCGTGGCTTCGTACGAAGTCGTACAGCTCGGCTACGTCCGCGAGTGCGTCGCCCTGCCCGCTGTCCGGGGCGGTGTTCACCAGATCGACGACGGTGTCGAGGGCGATGCGGGTGTCGTGGGGGATCAGCACGATTCGCTCCCTGGCTGCTGCGGGCCGGTGCCCGCCGAATTGCGCTGACTCTAGCGGTTCGCGCCGAGAGCGCACCGGCGCCGTCACCGCGGTGGAATCCGCGGTGACGGCGCCAGTGTCTGCCGTATGTGGTTGTCCGCGCGGCACCGTCGCCCCGAGTCGGACGGTGCCGTGCAGCTCTCCGCCTGGCTCAGCTTTCGGCCAGGATGTGCGAGAGCTCCGTGTCGAGATCGAAGTGACGATGCTCGGTGCCGGGTGGCACAGCGGCGTCGGTCCGCTTCAGGAACGACTCCAGGGCCCGCGCCGGGGCCTCGAGCAGGGCTTCGCCCTCCGGGGAGCTCAACGCGATGCAGACGACGCCCTGGCCATGACTGCGGGACGGCCAGACTCTGACGTCGCCCGTGCCGGTGGGCCGGTGCAGACCCTCGGCGAGAAGATCGCGGGCGAAGACCCACTCGACCGTCTCTTCGGCTCCGGTGTGGAAGGTGGCGTGCACGGCATAGGGATCGGCCGTGTCATACCGCAGGCCCGCGGGTACAGGCAGTGAAGACTCGCTCGATACAACGAGGCGCAGGTGCAGCTCGCAGCTGACCGTGGTGTTCATAAGCGCCAGGGCCTTTCGCTCAGTGTGCGCTCGGGGATTCGCACGTCGGCGAAATCGACATGCCACCTACGGTGCCGTTGTAAACCCCTCTGACCGTTTTGTGATCCTTCATGTCGCTCGTATAGCGGTGCGTCACTTTGTGTTATAGAGCCATTCCGGTGACCGGGCCGAATCCGGTAGGTTTGGCTTTATGAATGCGGAGAGTGACGAGTGGGGCGAGGTCGTCGCCAAGACGACCGAGGCACCCGCGACGGGGGACGTGACGGCGGCGAAGGAGCCGGCACTCGGCTCGAGGGCGCCCCACTTCATCAAGCGGTCCAGGACGCTGCACGTGAGCTGGCAGGTCGGCGTTTTCATCGTCGGCCTCGCGGTGGTCGGCGCCGGCATCGTGATGCTGCCGCTGCCGGGACCCGGCTGGCTGGTGATCTTCGGCGGCATGGCGATCTGGGCGACCGAGTTCGTCTGGGCGCAGCTCGTGCTGCGCTGGACCAAGCGCAAGGTGACCGAGGCGGCGCAGCGCGCGCTCGATCCGGCGGTCCGACGGAGGAACATCATCCTCACCACGGTCGGCCTCGTGATCATCGCTGTACTGGTCGGAATCTACGTCTGGAAGTTCGGCATCGTGATGCCGTGGAAGATCCACGAGTGACCCGGAAAATGGTCAGGGGGACCCGCTGACATGGGGTAATGTTTGCGGTGTTGCCCGGGCGATTAGCTCAGTGGGAGAGCGCTTCGTTCACACCGAAGAGGTCACTGGTTCGAACCCAGTATCGCCCACCCGGACCGTAGGCCCGGAGACTTGAAGTCTCCGGGCCTACGGCTTTTTCACGTCCGGCGTCCCCCGTCCCGCGTCGCGCTCAGCGCATCCGGCCGAGGGTGTCCCGCAGCTTGCGGGCGTCGCGCAGTCGCTGCTCGTAGGTCGCGCCGACGGCGAGGAGCAGCAGTCCGGCGAGCGCGGGCGGCAGCCAGCGGGGGAGTGCGCCGACGACCTGGACGACGTACGGTGCGAGCTCGTGCAGCGCGTCGAGTGCGAGGACCGTGCCGCCGAGCACGAGCAGCGCCTGGAGGCGCAGCCGGGCGCCGGTGAGCGTGATGGCCAGGGCCGCGAGGCCGAGCAGCAGCGGGCGCAGCCAGTGGTCGTCGCCCCAGGCCGCGACGAGGCTCGGCAGCAGCGTCGCTCCGAGACCGGGGCCGTACGCCGTCCAGGACGAGGCCTCCGGGTCGCGGCGCCGGCGCAGCAGACCGACGGCGAGCGCGGGGACGGTCACGGGCAGGGTGTACGCCTCGGGGGTGGCGACACCTGACGCGGACAGCCGTACCCAGGTGGCCAGTACGAACAGCACCGCCGCGAGATGTCCGGCCGCGAGGCGGCGCTCGGCCCGTACCGCGGTGCCCGCCGCGATCACGCCGCCGAGCGCGAGCACCAGGGCGAGGGTCGGCCTGTCCCCCGAGGCGAGGCCGACCGCGAGAAGGCCCGCGGCCGCGCCGGTGAGTTCGATGGGGAGAGCGACGGGGTGCCGGCCCAGCCGGGCGGCGAGCAGTGCCACGGCGGCAGGGACGGCGAGGATCACCAACGCGGCCCGGTGGGGCGGGAGTTCGGCGTTCGCGGTGACGGCACCCAGGAGGGCGGTTGCGAACCCGGTGGCGGTGCAGGCGAGGACGGCCTGCACCGCGCGCGGGCCACGGGATGCGAACGCGGCCACGGCGAGCGCGGCGGTCAGGGTGCCGAGCACCGTGAACGTCGCCGGGCGCGTGGCCAGCGACAGCACGGCGACGCTCCCGGCGCCCGCGAGAGCGCAGGCGAGAGCGACGGGGGCGGGGGCGGTCTGCTCGGGGCGTCGCACGGCGAGGGCCAGGGCGGCGGCGGTGAGGAGCAGGTGCAGCGTCACGGTGGCGGCGTATCCGAGGTCCAGCGCGGGCGGCACGATGAACAGCCCCGCCCACGCGAGGCCAAGGCCCGCGGCGGCGGTTGCGGCACGCCGGTCGAGCCGGTGCGCCGACGTGGTGCCCCAGGTGGGCCACGGCGTACCGGCGGGGTGCGGGCCCGCCTGCTCGGGGTGGCCCGCCGCTGCGGGCTGTGGGGCGTCGGCGCGGTCGTGCTGGGTGGTCACGTCCGAGTCGTCGCCGTGCGTGCTTCCGGAGTGCGGGGCGCCCGGTGTGCCGGACGAGCGAGTCGCCGGTGCGGCACCCTGCTCCGACGTCGGCAACGGCCACCAGCGCGATGCCGTCGCCAGCGTCGCCGCCACGATCAGCAGGACCAGCGGGGACGCCGTCAGGCCCGCCTCCGGGAGGGGGACGCCCAGGGCGCCGCGGGCGCCCGGCGGGGTGGGCGACCAGATGGTGTCCGTGGTCGACAGCGGGCCCGTCAGGGTGAGGGCCACCAGCGGGAGCATCAGGAGCGCCGCGAGGATGTGGACCGCTCCCGCCGCTACGGTCAGGCCCGGACGCAGTCGCTGCGGCGTACCCGTCCGTATGAGAGCCAACAGCGCGACCGCGCACAGCAGATAGCCCAGCACCGACCATCCCTCGGGGACGCCCGCGCGGGCCACGCCTCCGACCGCGGCGATGGTCGCGAGACCGGCCACCGCGGAGCACGGAGCAGCGGCCGACGGCGAGCGCCAGGCGGCGAAGAGCGCCACGCCCGCCGCCGCGAGAAGCAGCACGGCCGGGGCGAGCGCGTCGAGCGGCGTGTCCGCGGTCACCGACTGCGTGCCGCCGATGAGCAGCGCCCAGCCGCCCGTCACGGCGGCACCGGTCGCGGCGACGGCCCGCAGCCCCGGCTTCGCCCATAGTGCGACCGCGACATCGAGTGCGCAGGTCGCCAGCAGGGCCCACTCCATCGGCGGCGCGCCCGCGCCCGCGGTCAGCGCCCAGAGCGGCAGCGGGAGTTGTGCGGTCAGCAGGGCCACCGGCAGCGGAATCCGCAGCCGGTCCAGCGACAGCCCGTACGCCGACCAGAGCGCGGCGAGCGCGGCCGATGCGAAGGCCGCGTAGGCCAGGCCGTCCGTGTCCGCCAGCGCCACCCGGTGCAGGGCGTAGGCGTCCAGCACCATCAGCACGAGCCCGAGACCGGCCAGGGCTTCCGCGGTCGAGGCGAGCCGCCGGCGCAGCAGCGCGACCGGCGATGCGAGCGCCGCGACCGTCGCCGCGCCGAGCACCGCGGAGCGCCCGGCGATACCCAAGTGACCCCAGCTGACCAGGGTGAACGCGATCGCGGCGATCGTCAGCAGAATGCCGCCGAGGGTGAGCAGCAGATTCTGCACACTGCGCGGCGCGGCCTCCGGCACGCTGGGGGCCGCGCCGGAGGCCTCAGGCGCGGCGAAGGGCCGCGCCACCGGAGGCGGCGGCGCGACGTGCTGCTGTACGACGGTGAGCAGCCAGGCTCTGCGGGCCAGCAACTGGGCCCTGCGAGTGTCCAGTTGGACCAGCTCGCGGTCGAGGATCGCCAGTTCCTCGGCGGGTGGCGGAACGTTCTCCATAGTCCGGAAGTGTGGCCGCCGCCACACCTCGCAGCATGGGCGCGGATACTCAGTTCGCGTGTGAGTACCCCCGCTGTACACCTTCTGGGGCGCAGACTTGGAGCATGGACTGGTGTCGCTACCGCTTCCGCAGCATCTGGGACCTGCCCGCCCGGCCCGCCGCCGTGTACTCGGTGCTCGAGCGGGCCGAGGAGTACCCCCGCTGGTGGCCGCAGGTGCGCGAGGTGACCCCGCTCGACGAGCTGACCGGGACCGCGCGCTTCCGCTCCTTCCTCCCGTACGAACTGCTCGTCACCGCCCGCGCCCAGCGGTACGACCCGGCGGCAGGCGTGCTCGAAGTGGGCATGGAGGGAGACCTGGAGGGCTGGGCGCGGTGGACGCTGTCGGCCCGCGGCACCGGCACACGGGCGCTGTACGAGCAGGAGGTGGAGGTGTGCAAGCCGCTGATGAGGCGGCTGGCGCTGCCGTGCCGCCCGGTCTTCCGGGCCAACCACGCGGTGATGATGCGCGGGGGCCGGCGTGGGCTGGCTGCGTACCTGGACGGAGTTTGAAGGAAACCCGCGGGGGCCTGTATGGTTCAGTGCGTTCCCGGGCGATTAGCTCAGTGGGAGAGCGCTTCGTTCACACCGAAGAGGTCACTGGTTCGAACCCAGTATCGCCCACCGGGAGAGGCCGGTCCGTCAGTCGACGGACCGGCCTCACTGTGTTTTCCGGTCACTGGAGCCCGTCGTGCAGGGCACCGAGCAGGGTGCCGCCCGGGGTGTCACCGGACATCTCCCAGATCATCGCGCCCAGCAGGCCCTTGGACTTGATGTACGCGGCCTTCTGGCCGATGGACCAGGTGTCGTCGAAGGACCACCACTGGCCGCCCGCGCCCTGGTATCCGTAGGTGGCCACCGACTGGGTGTCGTGGTGGACCGTGAGGTTCGGGACGCCTGTGACGAGATTCTGGTAGCCGCGCGTGCCGGCCTCCTCGGCGAACTGGCCGGGAGCCGCGCCGTTGGCGGTCTGCCATTCCCCGTCGACACCGCCCGCGGCGACTTCCTTCCAGCCGCGACCGTAGAAGGGGAAGCCGATCGTCAGCTTCCGCGGGTTCACTCCGGCGTTGGTGTACGCCTTCACCGCGCCGTCGATGCTGAAGTCATTGGCGTACGGCGACTGGGCGTCGGGGTAGAGGTTGGCCTGGTGGCCGGTGCGGTTCGGCTCCCAGGAGTTGTCGCTGCCCGCGCCGTGGAAGTCGTAGCCCTGGACATTGGCGATGTCCAGGTCGCCGAAGATCTTCGAGACGTCCCAGCCCGCGTCGATCTTCTTCGGGTCGGCCGGGGTGAAGGCGGTGAGCAGCTTGTGCTCGCCGCCGAGTGCGTCGAGCTGCTTGCGGAACTCCGCGATCAGAGCGGTGTTGTTGGCCTTGTCCGCGGTGCTCCAGTGGTTGCCGGGATGGCCGTCGGGGGAGCCGGGCCACTCCCAGTCCAGATCGATGCCGTCGAAGATTCCGGCGGCGACGCCGGTTCCGCCCGCGCCGTTGTAGGCGGGCAGGTCGCCCTTGATGTACAGGTCGATGCAGGACTTCACGAACTTCTTCCGGGAGGTGTCGGTCGCGGCGACGTCGGAGAAGTACTTGGAGTAGGTCCAGCCGCCGAGCGAGATGACGACCTTGAGGTGCGGGTGCTTGGCCTTGAGCTTCTTGAGCTGGTTGAAGTTGCCGCGCAGCTTGCCCCAGCCGTCGTCGGCCACACCGTCCACGGACTGCGACGCGGCGAAGGCCCGGCCGTAGTCGGCCTCGGCGTCACCGGCGCCGTCGCCCTCGTTGGGGTCCTGCGGGTTGCCCGAGACGCCCTTGGTGACGCCGTTCAGGCAGGTGAGATTGACCGGATCGACGTTGCCGAAGGCGTAGTTGACGACATCGAGCTTCGCGGCAGCTCCGGACGTGTCGAGGTTCTTGACGAAGTACTGGCGGCCGTAGATGCCCCATTGAACGAAGTAGCCGACGGCCGCGTGGCCGCCGTCGCCGACCGGGTCCGCGGTGGTGACGGTGAGGGTGTTGCTCGCCGGGGACGCGTTGTCGGCGGCGTCCCGGGCCCTGACGGTGAAGTCGTACCGGGTGGCCGGGGCCAGGCCCGTGATCGTCGTGCTGAGCGAGGCCGCCGGGACGCCCGCGACCAGGGTCGTGCCCCGGTAGACGTCGTAGGCGGCGACCCGGTTGTTGTCGGTGGCCGCGTTCCACGCCAGCGCGACGGTGCTGGAAGTCACCGCTGTGCTGCGTAGGTTGGCGGGAGCGGTCGGCGGGACGGTGTCGCTCGCCGGGTCGACGGTGGTCGCGGTGACGGCGGCGCCGACCGGCCCGAGGTTGCCCCGGGTGTCCTTGGCGCGGACGGTGAAGCTGTAGGCGGTGGCCGGGGTCAGGTCCCGGACGGTGGCCGACGTGGTGGCGGTGGCGGCGACCACGGTGGTGCCGCGCAGCACCTCGTAGGAGGCGACGGGGAAGTCGCCGGGAGCGGCGGCGTTCCACTTGAGGCTCACCGTGCGGGCCGTGGTGTCGGTGACGCTCAGGCCGTCGGGTGCGGACGGCGGTCTGGCGGGGCTGCCGTCGCACTTGTCGCCGTTGACCAGGCAGCCTGCCGGTTGGGTGATCGGTCCGGATGCGACGAACCAGTAGCTGTACGGCTCGGTGCTGCCGTTCGCCGGGACGGTGGTGTTGTAGTACGCGGGCGTCACCGTGACGTGCGATCCGCTGACCGCCGCCGTGCCGTTGTAGTGCTGGCTGATCGTCACCCCGGGCGGCAGGTCGAATTCGAGGGTCCACCCGGTGACCGGGGCGCCGGAGCTGTTCTTGACGACGTAAGTGCCCTTCCACCAGGAGCCGTTGTCGGCACTGGTGAACGAGGCCGTGAGCGGCCCTGCGGCCTGGGCCGGGGTGGCGGCGAGACCGGTGAGCCCGGCGAGCGCGAGCACGATCGCGGTGAGTACGGCGAGGAGCCGGCGGCGGGGCGGCGGCAGGCTGGATCCGATGGCAGTGGACACGGCTCTCCTAGGTGTGGGGTGGGGAGGGACGTCCCGTGTCTCTGCTTCTCAAGAAACTTAAGTGTCGCGACCGCGTCAACGGCGTCGGTTGGCTGGAGCGCTGTACCAATGACCTGGCCTGAAGGGATCCGCCGCGCTCCGGCCCTCGGAAAGGCATAGACCAATCTCCGGCGATTTTGCCTCTCCTTTACTCGAGGGGGCCAACTCCCCGGCGGGTGGCGGTGGTTGCCCCCGCGTTCTCTCTTGACGGGAGTGCGGCGCTCCGCTCTAATCCGCCTCGCAGGTCCAGACCAATCGTGGCGCCGCGTCCGGTCCGCCGACCCGCACCCACCCCTCACTGGGAGGTCACGTGCGTATCCGAAATCGCCTACTGGCCGGACTCGGTGCGGCTCTCCTCGCCGCAGCAGCATCGCTCGCCGTGCCCGGCACGGCCCAGGCCGCCAACCTGCTCAGCAATCCAGGCTTCGAAACCGGCTCCCTGTCCGGCTGGTCCTGCACCGGCGGACTCGGCTCGGTCGTGAGCAGCCCCGTACACAGTGGTACGAAAGCGCTCGCCGGAGCCGTGAGCGCGAGCGACAACGCCAAGTGCACCCAGACCGTCGCCGTGCAGCCCAACACCGCGTACACACTCTCGGGCTGGGTGCGCGGCAGCTATGTGTACCTCGGTGTGACCGGCGGGACGTCCACCTGGACTCCGTCCGCGACCGCGTACACCCAGCTGTCCGTCTCGTTCACCACCGGCGCGTCGCAGACCACCGCGGAGATCTACGTCAACGGCTGGTACGCGCAGGGCACTTACTACGCCGACGACATCAGCCTCGACGGTCCGGGCGGCGGAGGCGGCGGCGACACCCAGGCGCCCACCACACCCACGAATCTGCACTCCACCGGCAAGACGTCCTCAAGCGTCTCGCTGGCCTGGAACGCGTCGACCGACAACGTCGGTGTCACCGGCTACGACGTCTACCAGGGCTCGACGAGAGCGACCACGGCGACCGGCACCAGCGCAACCGTCAGCGGCCTGGCGGCGAGCACCTCGTACAGCTTCACGGTCCGTGCCCGTGACGCTGCGGGCAATCTCTCACCGGCCTCGTCCGCCGTCAGCGTCACGACCGATGCGGGCGGCGGCGGTGGCACCGGCTTCAAGCAGGCGGCCCCGTACCTCTACCTGGGCTGGGGCGACCCGCCCAGTGCCACATCGGTGATGAGCGCAACCGGCATCAAGTGGTTCACGATGGCCTTCATCCTCTCCTCCGGCGGCTGCAACCCCGCCTGGGACGGCAATCGCGCGCTCACCGGCGGCACCGACCAGTCCACGATCAACGCGATCCGCGGCGCGGGCGGTGACATCGTCCCGTCCATCGGCGGCTGGAGCGGCAACAAGCTCGGCCCGAACTGCTCAACGCCCGAGGCGCTGGCCGGCGCCTACCAGAAGGTGATCAGTGCCTATGGGCTGAAGGCGATCGACGTCGACATCGAGAACAGCGACGAGTTCGAGAACGAGGTCGTCCAGGACCGGATCCTCGGCGCCCTGAAGATCGTCAAGCAGAACAACCCCGGCCTGAAGACGATCCTCACCTTCGGCACCAGCACCACCGGTCCGACCTGGTGGGGCAGCCGGCTCATCGAGCGCGCGAACGCGCTCCAGGCGGACATCGACGTCTTCACCATCATGCCGTTCGACTTCGGCGGCGGCGCCGACATGTACGGCAACACCGTCAACGCCACCGAGGGCCTGAAGGCCAAGCTGACGAGCACCTTCGGCTGGTCGGACGCCACCGCCTATGCCCATATCGGCATCTCGGGCATGAACGGCCTCAGCGACCAGCAGGAGCTGACCAGCCCGGCGATCTGGACCCAGATCAAGGACTGGGCCAACTCCCACCACATCGCCCGCCTCGCGTACTGGTCGGTCAACCGTGACCGCCCCTGCCCCGGCGGCGGCGTGGTGAGCAACTGCTCCGGCATCAGCCAGAGCACCTGGCAATTCACCTCCATCACCGCGGGATTCACCGGCTGAGTCGATCCGAGCCGGGTGGCGCTCCCATCGGGGCGCCACCCGGACTCAGGCCGCGGCGGGAAGATCCGTACGCAGCGGCCAGTGCGGGTCCACCTCCTCCGGCGTACCGCTGCGGGCGAACCACGCCTGCAGCCCCCGTGCCTGCGCCGCGTGCCACACCGCCTGCAGCGTGTGCAGCTCCGACGGCGAAAGACGCTCCAGGCGCGAGGCGAAACGCTGCCCCACCGCCCGGGTGACCTCGAGCGCGGCCATCGCGTCGGCGGCAGCGTCATGGGCGCCGTCCAGCACCACCTCGTACTGGTTGCACAGATCGGTGAGGGTGCGGCGGCCCTTGCGGTAGCGGTCCAGATGCTTGTCCAGGACCCTCGGGTCCAGCACGCACAGCGGCACGTTCTCCAGATACTGGGCGAGCGACGCAGCGCGGTGACGCCGCAACTCGCGGTCGAGGATGGTCAGATCGAAGGGTGCGTTCATCACGACGAGCGGGCGGGCCGCGCCGCACTGCTCGGCCAGCACCCTGGCTATCTCCTCCATGACTGGCCCCGGCCAGCGGCCGTTGCGCTGGAGATGGTCGTCCGTCAGCCCGTGCACCTCGGTGGCGCCCGGCGGCACGGGCACCCCCGGATTGATCAGCCAGCGTGTGACGCGCGGGCGGCCGCCCGTCATGTCCTGGACGACGATCGCAGCCGAAACGATGCGGTCCTCCTCGACGTCGACTCCGGTGGTTTCAGTGTCAAATGCGGCCAGGGGGCCGTCATACCAGCGCGTCATCCCCGAACTCCTCGCACTTGCCTGGCAGATGGCGTGATCCCCCTGCCCGAATCGGTGATACCCGGGCTGTTTGCGCCGTACTCAGGGCGGTGACAACACAGATGACGGGTACGCGAGTTGACGTCCCGTCCAGGGGACATCGATCGGCACAGCCCGGAAGGCACGAAGAGCCATGGCGCTCGCGCAGCCTGAGTCGGGCGGGCTGCTGCCCCAGCGGACAGCACCGCTGCGCGGAGCACTCGCCACCACCGCCTGCATGGAGACACTCCAGGTGGGCTATCTGCACGCCGTTGCCGCGGCGGCCGGCTGTTCGCTGTCGCAGCCGTTTCCGGACAACGGCATCGACTGGCATGTCAGCCACAGCTCGGCCGGTCACACCGTCGACGACGAGGTGACCATCAAGGTGCAGCTCAAGTGCACGTACCAGATCCCACCGCACCCACCGGGACCGGCGTTCTCCTTCACCCTCGACAACGACCATCTGGTGAAGCTGGCCCGCACCCCGGTGTCCGTGCACAAGATCCTCGTCGTGATGCTCGTCCCCCGGACCCAGGGCGAGTGGCTTCGCGCCAGTCACGACCGGCTCGATCTGCGGCACTGCTGTTACTGGACCAACCTGGCAGGCCACCCGGTGACGGGCAGGCGCAGGACCACTGTGCGGATCCCGACCTCACGGATCTTCGACGACCGGGCGCTCTGCGAGATCATGACCAGGGTCGGGGTGGGAGGGAGACCCTGATGCAGCGGCCTTTCGACGAGTCAGTACGGCCCCATCCGACGGGCGAACTGCCGGGCCCCTGGTACGGGGGCGGCGCGCCGGACCCCGCCCAGGTCGACCCGGTCGTCCTCGGCGCGCTCCTGGACCGGCACGGCTGGCGGCGGCGCGGGGGAGCGGCGGGGCGCTATGCGCGCTGGACGCCGCCCGGGCCTGCCGCGGGCGGTACGAGTCTGCTGGTGCCCGAGAGCAGGTCGTTCCCGGACTGCGAGGACCTGCTGAGCGAGGCGCTGACCGCGCTCTCGCGCAGCGCCGCGCCCTCGGCACGTGAAGTGCTCGTCGGACTGACCGTGCCGAGCGACGAGATCCGGTGGTGGCGCGATGTGCCGCAGGGGCCGTCGGGCGCGGTGTCGTGGACCGTACAGGAGCAACTGCGGGGAGCAGCCCGGCAGATGATGATGGCCGGGGCGCTGGCGGCGCGCGGCCGCGCGGGGTACTACGGCGCGCGGCACCGGCGGCAGGCGCAGGCCTCGCTGGAAGGGGTCCTGGTGGGGCCCGCTCCCGGCGGGCGCAGCCTCACCGCGTTCGTTCCGGTGCAGAGCGGGCGGGCGGTCGTGGTCCGGCTCTACCACGCCTTGCAGGCTGCCCGGGAGGCCGCGGACTACCAGCGGGCGACGGGCGGGATGGAAGCGTTCGACGCGGCCGTCGAGGCGGGGGTGAGCCGCGAGCTGACCGAAGCGGTCATCGCGCTGGTGAGGGGTTCGGAGGGGGCGCGGATAGCGCTGGAGTGGTCGCCGGCGGCGGGAGTGCCGCAAGGGTGCGCGCCGCGGAACGAACCGGTCGAGTTCTCGCCCGGCGACCTGCCCGCGCTGCGCGAGGCGAGCGCCCGCTATCTCCAGGACGAGCCGTCCGTGCCGGTCCGGATCACGGGCACGGTGGTCCGGATGCGCCGCACGGGGCCGCGGGGGGCGGGGACGGTACGGATGCGGGTACTGGCGGGAGCGGAGGTACCGCACGTCCGGGTGGCCCTGGACGAGGACTCGTACCGCACGGCGGGCCATGCGCACCTGGTGGGCCTGCCGATCCGGGTGGTGGGGAGGCTGGAGAGCCGCGGGGGGTTCAGGCGGCTGACGGACGCGTCGAATGTGGTTCCGGTGCAGGTGGACGAGGCGGAGCGGGACCGGCTGATGAAGTCGCTCCAGGAGAATCTGGACTTCTTCGAGGAGGCGTGCCAGGGGGAGTGAGGCCGGGGCTCCGCCCCGGACCCGCGCCTCAAACGCCGACGGGCTCCAATGGGCCCCACCGGGGCGGGCGAATCAACCGTTTCGCTCGGCACCCCATCGGCTCGGTACGATTCGAAGCGCGCCCAGTACCAATGCGGCGTACCCCTTCAGTCAGGAGAGACCGGTGTCAGACGTCCGTGTGATCATCCAACGCGATTCCGAGCGGGAAGAGCGCGTGGTGACCACGGGCACCACGGCAGCCGAGCTCTTCCCCGGCGAGCGCACCGTCGTCGCCGCCCGCGTCGCCGGTGAGCTCAAGGACCTCGCGTACGAGGTCAGGGACGGCGAGGAGGTCGAGCCCGTCGAGATCTCCTCCGAGGACGGTCTCAACATCCTGCGCCACTCCACCGCGCACGTCATGGCGCAGGCCGTTCAGGAGCTCTTCCCCGAGGCCAAGCTCGGCATCGGCCCGCCGGTCAAGGACGGGTTCTACTACGACTTCGAGGTCGAGAAGCCCTTCCACCCCGATGACCTCAAGGCCATCGAGAAGAAGATGCAGGAGATCCAGAAGCGCGGCCAGCGTTTCTCGCGGCGCGTCGTCACCGACGAGGCCGCTCGCGCAGAGCTCGCCGACGAGCCGTACAAGCTGGAGCTCATCGGGCTCAAGGGATCCGCCTCGCACGACGACGGTGCGGACGTCGAGGTCGGCGCGGGTGAGCTGACGATCTACGACAACCTCGACGCCAAGACCGGCGAGCTGTGCTGGAAGGACCTCTGCCGCGGTCCGCACCTGCCCACCACCCGCAACATCCCGGCGTTCAAGCTGATGCGCAACGCCGCCGCGTACTGGCGCGGCAGCGAGAAGAACCCGATGCTGCAGCGCATCTACGGCACCGCCTGGCCCTCCAAGGAAGAGCTCAAGGCCCACCTGGAGTTCCTCGCCGAGGCCGAGAAGCGCGATCACCGCAAGCTGGGCAGCGAGCTGGACCTGTTCTCCATCCCGGACCAGATCGGTTCCGGCCTCGCCGTCTTCCACCCCAAGGGCGGCGTCGTCCGCCGGGTCATGGAGGACTACTCCCGCAAGCGGCACGAGGAGGAGGGGTACGAGTTCGTCTACACCCCCCACGCCACCAAGGGGAAGCTCTTCGAGACCTCGGGCCACCTGGACTGGTACGCCGACGGCATGTACCCGCCCATGCAGCTCGACGAGGGCACGGACTACTACCTCAAGCCCATGAACTGCCCGATGCACAACCTGATCTTCGATGCGCGCGGCCGCTCCTACCGTGAACTGCCGCTGCGTCTCTTCGAGTTCGGCACCGTGTACCGGTACGAGAAGTCGGGCGTCGTGCACGGCCTGACCCGCGCCCGCGGCTTCACCCAGGACGACGCGCACATCTACTGCACCAAGGAGCAGATGGCGGACGAGCTCGACTCGACGCTGACCTTCGTGCTGAACCTGCTGCGCGACTACGGCCTCACCGACTTCTACCTGGAGCTGTCCACCAAGGACCCGGAGAAGTTCGTCGGCTCCGACGAGGTCTGGGAGGAGGCGACCGAGACGCTGCGCAAGGTCGCCGAGAAGCAGGGCCTCCCGCTGGTCCCCGACCCGGGCGGCGCCGCGTTCTACGGGCCGAAGATCTCCGTGCAGACCAAGGACGCCATCGGCCGTACCTGGCAGATGTCCACCGTCCAGCTCGACTTCAACCTGCCGGAGCGCTTCGACCTGGAGTACACCGGTCCCGACGGCACCAAGCACCGCCCGGTCATGATCCACCGCGCGCTGTTCGGCTCGATCGAGCGCTTCTTCGCGGTGCTCCTCGAGCACTACGCGGGTGCGTTCCCGGCCTGGCTCGCGCCGGTACAGGCGCTCGGCATCCCGATCGGCGACGCCCACGTGCCGTACCTGGAGGAGTTCGCCAAGAAGGCGAAGCGGCAGGGCCTGCGCGTCGAGGTCGACAGCTCCTCGGACCGGATGCAGAAGAAGATCCGTAACGCCCAGAAGCAGAAGGTGCCCTTCATGGTCATCGCGGGCGACGAGGACATGGCCGCCGGCGCGGTCTCCTTCCGCTACCGCGACGGCTCGCAGGAGAACGGCATCCCCGTCGACGAGGCCATCGCGAAGATCGCGAAGGTCGTCGAGGAGCGCGTCCAGCTCTGACACCCGGCACCTGAGACCCGACGCCCACGCGGCACCGGGCACACATGCCGTACGAGACCCCCGCAGCGCGTTCAGTGCTGCGGGGGTCTCTGGTCTGCGCGGCAGGGCGAAGTCATATGCTGCACAACATGACGCTTGAGCCGGAGCAGCAGATCGGAGTCGGGACGCAGGATGCGTTCCAGCGCCTGTGGACACCCCACCGCATGGCGTACATCCAGGGCGAGAACAAGCCGACCGGGCCGGGGGCCGACGACGGCTGTCCCTTCTGCTCCATCCCCTCCAAGTCGGACGAGGACGGGCTCGTCATCGCCCGCGGCTCGCACGTCTACGCGGTGCTCAACCTCTACCCGTACAACGGCGGGCATCTGATGGTCGTGCCCTACCGCCATGTCGCCGACTACACCGAACTGGACGACGCGGAGACCGCCGAGCTCGCGCTGTTCACCAAGCAGGCGATGACCGCGCTGCGCAAGGCGTCGGGCGCACACGGCTTCAACATCGGAATGAACCAGGGCACGGTCGCCGGGGCCGGGATCGCCGCGCATCTGCACCAGCACGTCGTGCCGAGGTGGGGCGGGGACACCAACTTCATGCCGGTCGTCGCCCACACGAAGGTGCTGCCCCAGCTGCTCGCCGACACCCGCAAGATGCTGGCCGAGGCCTGGCCCGCCTCGTAACAGCGGGCCAGGCGTCACGCCTATGCGTCGTAGACGTCTGCCTTCCGCGGCGCCGGGTCCTGGACGAAGCCGCTCACGATCATGGATCGGTTGCCGAAGCGCTCGGTGTCCACGCCGTTCTCCTCCAGCACCCTCATGGCGGCCGCGTGCGTCACGCGCAGCACGGGTGTGGCAGCGCGCATCGCGTCGTCCGCCATGAAACGGTGCCGCCAGGGCTTCTCGGCCCAGGCGTGCCGCAGCCCGAAGGGCTCGGGCAGAACCAGCTTGCCGCCGAGGAAGTCCAGCAGCGGCGGGTACCAGGTGAACGGCGCGCGCACCGCGAGCCGTACCACCTCCGGCGTCTCCACCAGCGGCAGCACCCGGTCGACGGTCTCCCAGAAACGGACCGTCTTGGCGACCGTGACGGTCTTGGGCTTGGGCTTGGTGGTGAACAGCGAGTGCACCGGGCCCAGCGCGTGCCCGGTCACCTCGACGCGCAGCGTCTCGTGGAGCACGGTGACGGTGATCATCATGGTGATCACCAACTGGCCGTCCCAGAGCGTGAACTGCACGCCCAGATAGTGACGGTTCCCGCCGCCGAACTGCTGGTGGTTGCAGATCCGCTGTATCTCGTGGCCCTTGACCTGGAAGGTCTCCACGTCCTGGCCCTCCGGCCGGGACACCTCTCCGGCGTTCTCACCGACCGGCGCCACGATCCAGTGTTTGACCGAGGGGGTGGGGAAGCCGCCGGAGTTCAGCGGGCCGCGCTCCAGCATCTTCAGCTTGTCGTGGACTGCCCGTATGACGTCCCAGCTGCGGAACTGGTTGATGTCCTTGCCCGGCTCCTTGGAGACCAGCTCCTCGGCCATCTGCCAGCTGCCCCACCGGGTTCCCATCCCGAGTATCCCCTTGGGGCCCGCGTAGAAGACCGCGTTGGACTGCTGCTCGGCGGTGAGCTTCTCGAGGCCCTGGCGCAGCTGCTCGCGCGCGGTCTCGTTGGGGTGCCCCGGGACGGCCTCGGGGACCTTGGCGCCGATACCGCCGCCCGAGAGCAGGTTGTCCCAGCGGGCGCGCAGGTCCTTCGCCGAGGACTCGCAGATCCGCTTGGCCAGCAGCCAGCCGACGACCGGGGCCACGATCATGCCGCGGATGTAGTACCCCAGAAGCCCGCCGAACGGCAGCCGGACCAGGAGGATCACGGCCAGGCCGCCGATGGCGACCAGCAACAGCGTGCCGAGCGCCCCGGCGCGTTTGTTGGACGCCCCCGCTATCGTCCGGCGGAGCTGGAAGACGGCCAGCCAGAGCAGCAGTCCGGGCAGGAAGAGCAGCCCGAAGACCGCCATCACACCGGTGAGCCGGGCGTCCCGCTCCTTGCGGATCCGGGTGGCGGCCAGACAGTGCTCGACCACCGCCTGCGGCTCGGTGCCGAAGGACTGGATCAGCGCCTTGCGCGCGCCACCGAGCATCCGCAGCTGAACAGCACGCGAGAACGCCTCACCCAGATTCGGCTCGAACAGCGAGAACTTGCCCGGTTTCACCTCGGACTTGTGCCACTCGCTGTTGGCCTTGAGAAGGTCGGTGACCGGGCCGTCGCGGTACGCGGCGGAGGCGAGCGCATGCGTCGCCGCCGTCTGTCCGGCCGAGCCCAGGAGCGGGACCTGTGCCCCGGGAGTGAAATCGAAACTGTTGTTCGCCACTACCGCCCCCATCGCCGCAAGCATCCGCACTGCGGCCTGTTCCCAACTACCGTGCCCCGCACACCTTCTGAGCTGGGGCACCACAGCGTATCGGGGGCGCACGGCCCACGTCACAGGATTGAAGTGCCGCCCGCCGCAGAGCGGTCGGCGGGCGGCACTCTCAACTACGAGCCGCTCTCGGTCTGTTGGCGGATCTTGTCGGCATGCTGCGGCGGCATCGCCTCATGGCGGGCGTACGAGCGGCTGAACTGCCCGGTCCCGTGCGAGATCGACCGCAGATCCACCGCGTACCGCCCGATCTCGATTTCCGGCACCTCGGCCCGTACGAGCGTGCGCGAGCCGCCCGCCTGCTCGGTGCCGACCACCCGGCCGCGCCGCCCCGACAGATCGCTCATGACCGGACCCACATACTCGTCCGAGACCAGTACTCGCACCTCCGCCACCGGCTCGAGCAGATGGATGTGCGCATCGCCCGCCGCCTCGCGCAGCGCGAGCGCGCCCGCCGTCTGGAAGGCCGCGTCGGAGGAGTCCACCGAGTGCGCCTTGCCGTCCAGCAGCGTGATCCGTACGTCGACGAGCGGATACCCGGCCGCGACGCCGCGCGCCGCCTGCGCGCGTACGCCCTTCTCCACGGACGGGATGAACTGCCGCGGCACCGCGCCGCCCACGACCTTGTCGACGAACTCGATCCCGGAGCCCGCCGGCAGCGGATCGACCTCGATCTCGCAGATCGCGTACTGCCCGTGCCCGCCGGACTGCTTCACATGCCGTCCGCGCCCCGCCGACCGTTCGCCGAAGGTCTCCCGCAGCGACACCTTGTGGGGTACGACGTCGACCTGGACGCCGTACCGGTTGCGCAGCCGCTCCAGGGCGACATCCGCGTGCGCCTCACCGAGGCACCACAGCACCACCTGGTGTGTCGCCTGGTTCTGTTCGAGACGCATCGTCGGATCCTCGGCGACCAGCCGCGAAAGCCCCTGGGAGAGTTTGTCCTCGTCCGCCTTGCTGTGTGCCTGGATCGCCAGGGGCAGCAGCGGATCGGGCATCGTCCAGGGCTCCATCAGCAGCGGGTCGTCCTTCGCCGAGAGCGTGTCCCCGGTCTCGGCCCTGGCCAGCTTGGCCACACAGCCCAGATCTCCGGCGATGACATGTCCGAGCGGGCGCTGCTGCTTGCCGAAGGGCATGGAGAGCGCGCCGACGCGCTCGTCGACGTCATGGTCCTCATGGCCGCGGTCGGACAGACCGTGCCCGGAGACATGCACCGTCTCGTCGGGGCGGAGCGTGCCGGAGAAGACCCGTACGAGAGAGATCCGGCCGACATACGGGTCGGACGCGGTCTTGACCACCTCGGCCACCAGCGGACCGTCCGGGTCGCAGCTGATCTGCGGGCGCTGCGCGCCCTGCGGAGTGGTGACGGCGGGGGCCGTGGTCTCCAGCGGGGTCGGGAAGCCGCCGGTGATCAGTTCGAGCAGCTCGACCGTGCCGAGCCCCTGCTTGGCGCCCTCCGGCGCGGGAGCCGCGGCCAGCACCGGGTGGAAGATGCCGCGTGCGACGGCCTTCTCCAGGTCCCCGATCAGCGTCTTGAGGTCGATCTCCCCGCCGCCGAGATAGTGGTCCATGAGGGTCTCGTCCTCGCTCTCGGCGATGATCCCTTCGATCAGCCGGTTGCGGGCCTCCTCGATCAGCGCCGTCTGCTCGGGATCGGGCGGAGTCTCCTTACGCTCGCCGGAGGAGTAGTCGAAGATCTTCTGGGAGAGCAGTCCGACGAGGCCGGTGACCGGGGCGTGGCCGTCGGGGTTCTGTGCTCCGTACTGCGGCAGATACAGCGGCAGTACGGCGTCGGGGTCGTCGCCGCCGAAGATGTTCCCGCAGACCCGGGTCAGCTCCTCGAAGTCGGTCCGCGCGGTCTCCAGGTGCGTGACGACGATCGCGCGCGGCATTCCGACCGCCGCGCACTCCTCCCACACCATCCGGGTCGCGCCCGCGATCGCGTCGGCCTCCTGCGCCGCCGACACAACGAAAAGGGCCGCGTCCGCGGCTCGCAGACCGGCCCTGAGTTCCCCGACGAAGTCGGCATATCCGGGGGTGTCCAGCAGATTGATTTTGTACCCGCCCCATTCGAGGGGGACCAGGGACAGCTGGACGGAACGTTGCTGACGGTGCTCGATCTCGTCGTAGTCCGAGACCGTCCCGCCGTCCTCGACCCGGCCCGCCCGGTTGACCGCTCCGGCGGTCAGCGCGAGGGCCTCGATCAAAGTTGTCTTTCCCGATCCGCTGTGGCCGACCAGCACCACGTTCCGTACGGATGAGGGCTGGTCGGCCGTAGCTGCCCTGCCGGCGGCTCCGGGGTGTGCATTCGCCTTGTCGCCCATGATCTTGCCTCCCGATCGATTGCCCGGTGAGGAGAGTGGGGCCGCGGGCGCGGGGAGCCATGAGGGAGGATCCCGGACAGCGTCCGGGGGCAGCTCCGGCGATGCCCGCGGTCGTCTTTCGAGCTTTCCACTCACGTCACGGTGCGTCCATACGTCGTACGCGACCACGGGAGGCGGGTGTGCCTCCGTGGAGCGCTTCGGTCCTGGCTACGATGGGCCAGCCGGTGGCCATTGGGGCCTTCGGCCCACCGACCCTCGGGAAGGCCATGCTGAACAAGTACGCGCGTGCATTCTTCACGCGTGTCCTCACACCGTTCGCCGCGTTTCTGCTCCGTCGAGGGGTGAGCCCCGACGCGGTCACCCTCATCGGCACGGCCGGAGTGATGGCGGGTGCGCTGGTCTTCTTCCCCCGGGGAGAGTTCTTCTGGGGCACGATCGTCATCACGCTGTTCGTCTTCTCCGACCTCGTCGACGGCAATATGGCCCGGCAGGCGGGGGTTTCGAGCCGCTGGGGGGCCTTCCTCGACTCGACGCTCGACCGGGTCGCCGACGGCGCGATCTTCGCAGGCTTCGCGCTCTGGTACGCGGGCACGGGGGACGACAATGTGATGTGTGCCGTCGCCATCTTCTGTCTGGCGAGCGGCCAGGTCGTCTCGTACACCAAGGCACGGGGTGAATCGATCGGCCTGCCGGTCGCCGTCAACGGACTGATCGAGCGGGCGGAGCGGCTGGTGATCTCGCTGGTCGCCGCCGGGCTCGCCGGTCTGCACAACTTCGGGGTGCCTGGGATCGACATCCTGCTGCCGATCGCGCTGTGGATCGTCGCCGTCGGCAGCCTGGTGACACTCGGGCAGCGGGTTGTGACGGTACGACGGGAGTCCGCGGAGGCCGACGCCGCGGCGCAGGGGAACGAGGCTGAGGCGACGTGATGCGGGAGCGGCTGACCGACGGGCTGTACGGCCTGGGCTGGAGCACGGTCAAGAAGCTGCCCGAGCCGGCGGCCGCCGCGCTCGGCCGCACCATCGCGGACATCGCGTGGAAGCGGCGCGGCAAGAGCGTGCTGCGGCTGGAGTCCAACCTCGCCCGGGTGGTGCCCGACGCGGGCCCCGAGCGCCTGGCCGAGCTCTCGAAGGCCGGCATGCGCTCGTACATGCGGTACTGGATGGAGTCCTTCCGGCTGCCCACCTGGAGCGCCGAGCGCGTCACCGACAACGTGCAGATCAAGGACTCGCACCATCTGACGGACGGCCTCGCCTCCGGGCGCGGAGTGATACTCGCGCTGCCGCACCTGGCGAACTGGGACCTTGCGGGCGTGTGGGTCACCCGGACTCTGGGTGTCCCTTTCACCACGGTCGCCGAGCGGCTCAAGCCCGAGACGCTGTACGACCGGTTCGTCGCCTACCGCGAGAGCCTCGGCATGGAGGTCTTGCCGCACACCGGCGGCTCCGCCTTCGGCACACTCGCCCGGCGGCTGCGCTCCGGCGGCCTGGTCTGTCTGGTCGCCGACCGTGATCTGTCGGCATCGGGCGTCGAGGTGAAGTACTTCGGCGAGACAGCCAGGATGCCCGCCGGACCGTCGATGCTGGCGCAGCAGACCGGTGCGCTGCTGCTGCCGGTGACGCTGTGGTACGACGAAGCGCCGCTCATGCGGGGCCGGATCCACCCGCCCGTCGAGGTGCCCGAGACAGGCACCAAGGCCGAGAAGACGTCCTCCATGACACAGGCGCTGGCCGATGCCTACGCCACGGGAATCACCGAGCACCCGGAGGACTGGCACATGCTGCAGCGGCTGTGGCTCGCGGACCTTGAGGAGAGGCCGCTGTGAAGATCGGCATCGTTTGCCCGTACTCCTGGGATGTGCCGGGCGGCGTCCAATTCCATATCAGGGACCTGGCGGAGCACCTGATCAGGCTCGGCCACGAGGTGTCGGTGCTGGCCCCGGCGGACGACGAGACGCCGCTGCCGCCGTACGTGGTCTCGGCGGGGCGGGCGGTTCCCGTTCCGTACAACGGCTCGGTGGCCCGGCTGAACTTCGGCTTCCTGTCGGCCGCGCGGGTGCGGCGCTGGCTGCACGACGGCACCTTCGACGTGATCCACATCCATGAGCCGACCTCACCGTCGCTGGGCCTGCTCAGCTGCTGGGCGGCGCAGGGCCCGATCGTGGCCACCTTCCACACCTCGAACCCGCGCTCGCGCGCCATGATCGCGGCGTATCCGATCCTCCAGCCCGCGCTCGAGAAGATCAGCGCCCGGATCGCGGTCAGCGAGTATGCCCGCCGGACCCTGGTCGAGCATCTGGGCGGCGACGCGGTCGTCATCCCGAACGGCGTCGACGTCGGCTTCTTCGACAAGGCCGAGCCGAAGGCGGAGTGGCAGGGCGACACGATCGGCTTCATAGGGCGCATCGACGAGCCCCGCAAGGGCCTGCCGGTGCTGATGAAGGCACTGCCCAAGATCCTCGCGGAGCGCCCCGGGACACGGCTGCTGGTGGCGGGCCGCGGCGACGAGGAAGAGGCCGTCGCCTCGCTGCCCGTCGAGATGCGGCAGCGGGTGGAGTTCCTCGGCATGGTCAGCGACGAGGACAAGGCGCGGCTGCTGCGGAGCGTCGATGTGTACGTCGCGCCCAACACCGGCGGGGAGAGCTTCGGCATCATCCTCGTCGAGGCGATGTCGGCGGGAGCGCCGGTGCTGGCGTCGGACCTGGACGCGTTCACGCAGGTCCTGGACCAGGGCGCGGCGGGCGAACTCTTCGCGAACGAGGACGCGGACGCGCTGGCCTCGGCGGCGGTACGGCTCCTGGGCGACCCGGAGCGACGGGCGGAGCTGCGGGCGCGGGGCAGCGCGCACGTACGCCGCTTCGACTGGTCGACGGTCGCGGCGGACATCCTGGCGGTCTACGAGACGGTGACGGACGGCGCGGCGTCGGTGGCGGCGGACGAGAGGTCGGGGTTCAGGGCGCGGTTCGGGCTGGCGCGGGACTGATTTTCGACGCGACCGGGGCGGTGGCCGGCCCTCCGGCGATTGAGGCGCGGGGTCCGGGGCGGAGTCCCGGTTCGGGCCACCGGTAGCCTTGCCGCCCGTGACCGTAACCCTCATCTGGATCGCCGTCGCCCTCGTCGCGATCGGCCTGTATCTGAGCTGGACCGCCGGCCGACTCGACCGGCTGCACTCCCGTATCGACGCCGCCCGCGCCGCCCTCGACGCACAGCTTCTGCGCCGCGCCTCGGTCACCCAGGAGCTCGCCACATCCGGCGTGCTCGATCCGGCCGCGTCGATCGTGCTGTACGAGGCCGCGCACGCCGCACGCCAGGCGGAGGAGGAGCAGCGCGAGGTCGCCGAGAGCGAACTCAGCACCGCGCTGCGGGCCGTGTTCGGCGAGGCGGCGCAGGTCGAGGCCGTACGCCAGGTCCCGGGCGGCGAGGATGCCGCGGGCGAGCTCGCGCAGGCCGTACGCCGCGTCCCGATGGCGCGCCGCTTCCACAACGACGCGGTACGTGCGGCCCGCGCCCTGCGCCGCCACCGCAAGGTCCGCTGGTTCCGGCTGGCCGGCCATGCACCGTTCCCGCTGGCCTTCGAGATGGATGACGAGCCGCCGGTCGCGCTGGCCGACCGCCCCGGCACCTGACGCGCCACCCGACGCGGCACCTGACCTTCGAAAACGATCCACCGGCTGTTCATTGGCCCTTGCAGTGGACTGGTCCGTGCATGTTCCATCGGTGAGGCACAACAACGTCGTCACCGAGTGAGGTCCATCCGTGTCCAGCACGCTTCCCACCACCCCGCAGGCCCCCGAGACCGGCACCGCGCGCGTCAAGCGCGGCATGGCCGAGCAGCTCAAGGGCGGTGTGATCATGGATGTGGTCAACGCCGAGCAGGCGAAGATAGCCGAGGACGCGGGCGCCGTTGCGGTCATGGCTCTGGAGCGGGTCCCCGCCGACATCCGCAAGGACGGCGGCGTGGCCCGGATGTCCGACCCCAACATGATCGAAGAGATCATCGAGGCCGTCTCCATCCCCGTCATGGCCAAGTCGCGGATCGGCCACTTCGTCGAGGCCCAGGTGCTGCAGTCCCTCGGTGTCGACTACATCGACGAGTCCGAGGTGCTGACCCCGGCCGACGAGGTCAACCACTCCGACAAGTGGGCCTTCACCACCCCCTTCGTCTGTGGCGCCACCAACCTGGGTGAGGCCCTGCGCCGTATCGCCGAGGGCGCGGCCATGATCCGCTCCAAGGGCGAGGCCGGCACCGGCAACGTCGTCGAGGCCGTCCGCCACCTGCGCCAGATCAAGAACGAGATCGCCAAGCTGCGCGGCTTCGACAACAACGAGCTGTACGCCGCCGCCAAGGAGCTGCGCGCCCCGTACGAGCTGGTCAAGGAAGTCTCCGAGCTCGGCAAGCTCCCGGTCGTGCTGTTCTCCGCCGGTGGCGTCGCCACCCCCGCCGACGCCGCGCTGATGCGCCAGCTCGGCGCCGAGGGCGTCTTCGTCGGCTCCGGCATCTTCAAGTCGGGCGACCCCGCCAAGCGCGCCGCGGCCATCGTGAAGGCCACCACCTTCTACGACGACCCCAAGATCATCGCGGACGCCTCCCGCAACCTCGGTGAGGCCATGGTCGGCATCAACTGCGACACCCTGCCCGAGACCGAGCGCTACGCGAACCGAGGCTGGTAATGACCACTCCCGGCTCCCCTGTGATCGGAGTTCTCGCTCTGCAGGGCGACGTACGGGAGCACCTGATCGCCCTGGCCGCGGCTGACGCCGTGGCCAGGCCGGTGAGGCGCCCCGAGGAGCTCGCCGAGGTCGACGGCCTCGTCATCCCCGGCGGCGAGTCCACCACCATGTCCAAGCTCGCGGTGCTCTTCGGCATGATGGAGCCGCTGCGCGAGCGGATCGCGGCGGGCATGCCCGTCTACGGCACCTGTGCGGGCCTGATCATGGTCGCCGACAAGATCCTCGACCCGCGCTCGGGCCAGGAGACGCTCGGCGGCATCGACATGATCGTCCGCCGCAATGCCTTCGGCCGGCAGAACGAGTCCTTCGAGGCGTCCGTCGAGGTCGCCGGAGTGGACGGCGGACCGGTCGACGGTGTCTTCATCCGCGCCCCCTGGGTGGAATCGGTCGGCGCCGAGGTCGAGGTGCTCGCCGAGCACGGCGGCCACATCGTCGCGGTGCGACAGGGCAATGTCCTGGCCACTTCGTTCCACCCGGAACTCACCGGCGATCACCGGGTTCACGGTCTGTTTGTGGACATGGTGCGCGCGGCTCGGTGACGCGATCCCGGTAGGATCTCTGCCGAACGCAGCAGGAATGGGTTACGCGAAGGAGACAGGCAGATGTCCGGCCACTCTAAATGGGCTACGACGAAGCACAAGAAGGCCGTGATCGACGCCAAGCGCGGCAAGCTCTTCGCGAAGATGATCAAGAACATCGAGGTCGCTGCCCGCACCGGCGGCGCCGACGTGTCCGGCAACCCGACCCTCTTCGACGCCATCCAGAAGGCCAAGAAGAGCTCGGTCCCGAACAAGAACATCGACTCCGCGGTCAAGCGCGGAGCCGGTCTCGAGGCCGGTGGCGCCGACTACGAGACGATCATGTACGAGGGTTACGGCCCCAACGGTGTCGCGGTGCTCATCGAGTGCCTCACCGACAACCGCAACCGCGCGGCCTCCGACGTGCGCGTCGCGATGACCCGCAACGGCGGCTCGATGGCCGACCCGGGCTCGGTCTCGTACCTCTTCAACCGCAAGGGCGTCGTGATCGTCCCCAAGGGCGAGCTGTCCGAGGACGACGTGCTCGGTGCCGTGCTCGACGCGGGCGCCGAAGAGGTCAACGACCTCGGTGAGTCCTTCGAGGTCCTGAGCGAGGCCACCGACCTGGTCGCGGTGCGCACCGCGCTCCAGGAGGCCGGTATCGACTACGACTCGGCCGAGGCCAACTTCGTCCCGACCATGCAGGTCGAGCTGGACGAGGAGGGCGCACGCAAGATCTTCAAGCTGATCGACGCGCTCGAGGACAGCGACGATGTCCAGAACGTCTTCGCCAACTTCGATGTCTCGGACGAGGTCATGGAGAAGGTCGACGCCTGACAGGCAGTCATACGACGGGCCGACGGGACACACCCCGTCGGCCCGTCGCTTTGTCAGTGGCACCGGATAGCCTGCACAAACAGGCGATCGAAGGAGGGGGCGGGGTGCGGGTACTGGGCGTGGACCCGGGGCTGACGCGGTGCGGCGTCGGCGTGGTCGAGGGCGTCGCGGGCCGTCCCCTGACGATGCTCGGCGTCGGTGTCGTACGGACCCCGGCGGACGCGGAGTTGGGCCTCAGGCTCGTCGCCATCGAGCAGGGCATCGAGCAGTGGCTGGATGAGCACCGGCCCGAATTCGTCGCGGTGGAGCGGGTGTTCAGCCAGCACAATGTGCGTACGGTCATGGGCACCGCGCAGGCCAGCGCGATCGCCATGCTCTGCGCGTCCCGCCGCGGCATCCCCGTCGCCCTGCACACCCCCAGCGAGGTCAAGGCCGCCGTCACCGGCAGCGGCCGGGCCGACAAAGCACAGGTCGGGGCGATGGTGACCCGGCTGCTGCGGCTCGACGCGCCGCCCAAGCCCGCCGACGCCGCTGACGCTCTCGCCCTCGCCATCTGTCACATCTGGCGGGCGCCCGCGCACAATCGCCTCCAGCAAGCCGTCGCGCTGCACGCATCGAAAGGCCGTACCGCATGATCGCCTTTGTGAGCGGCCCGGTCGCCGCCCTTGCCCCCACCACCGCGGTCATCGAGGTCGGCGGGGTCGGCATGGCCCTCCAGTGCACTCCGAACACGCTGTCCGAGCTCCGTATCGGCAAGGAGGCCAAGCTCGCCACCTCCCTTGTCGTACGGGAGGACTCGCTCACGCTGTACGGCTTCGCGGACGACGACGAGCGCCAGACCTTCGAGCTGCTGCAGACCGCGAGCGGCGTCGGACCGCGCCTCGCCCAGGCGATGCTCGCCGCGCACACCCCGGACGCCCTGCGGGTCGCCGTCGCCACCGGTGACGAGAAGGCGCTGACCGCGGTACCGGGCATCGGCAAGAAGGGCGCGCAGAAGCTGCTCCTCGAACTGAAGGACCGGCTCGGGGAGCCGGTCGGGGCGCACATCGGCAGGCAGGGCATCGGCACCGCCGTCTCGGCGTCCTGGCGCGACCAGCTGCACGCCGCGCTGATCGGCCTCGGCTATGCCACCCGCGAGGCGGACGAGGCGGTCGCCGCCGTCGCCCCGCAGGCTGAAGCCGCCGAGGGCGCACCGCAGGTCGGCCCGCTCCTCAAGGCCGCCCTGCAGACCCTGAACCGCACCCGCTGACCCAACCAGCCGACCCCGCGAGGCAATCCACTGTGAACTGGGACGACACCGCACCGACGACCGACGACATTGCCGCCGAGCGGCTCGTCGGCGCGTCCGCCGACGGCGAGGACCAGGCCGTCGAGGCGGCACTGCGGCCGAAGTCTCTGGACGAGTTCGTCGGCCAGGAACGGGTCAGGGAGCAGCTGGACCTCGTTCTGAAGGCGGCCCTCGCCCGCGGCGCCACCGCCGACCATGTCCTGCTCTCCGGCGCCCCCGGCCTCGGCAAGACCACGCTCTCCATGATCATCGCGGCGGAGATGAACGCCCCGATCCGGATCACCTCCGGCCCCGCCATCCAGCACGCCGGCGATCTGGCCGCGATCCTCTCCTCGCTCCACGAGGGCGAGGTCCTCTTCCTCGACGAGATCCACCGGATGTCCCGGCCCGCCGAGGAAATGCTCTACATGGCCATGGAGGACTTCCGCGTCGACGTGATCGTCGGCAAGGGCCCGGGAGCCACCGCCATTCCGCTGGAGCTGCCTCCGTTCACCCTGGTCGGGGCCACCACCCGGGCCGGGCTGCTGCCGCCGCCACTGCGCGACCGCTTCGGCTTCACCGCGCACATGGAGTTCTACGAGCCCGCGGAGCTGGAGCGCGTCATCCACCGCTCTGCCCAGCTTCTGGACGTCGACATAGAGGCCGACGGCGCCGCCGAGATCGCCGGCCGCTCCCGCGGCACACCCCGTATCGCCAACCGGCTCCTGCGCCGCGTCCGTGACTACGCCCAGGTCAAGGTGGACGGCCTGATCACCCGCGAGGTGGCCGCCGCGGCCCTGAAGGTGTACGAGGTCGACGCCCGCGGACTCGACCGCCTCGACCGTGCTGTGCTCCAGGCGCTGCTGAAGCTCTTCGGCGGCGGCCCGGTGGGCCTCTCGACGCTCGCGGTGGCCGTGGGGGAGGAGCGCGAGACGGTGGAGGAGGTGGCTGAGCCCTTCCTCGTACGGGAGGGACTGCTGGCCCGGACCCCGCGCGGCCGGGTCGCCACCCCTGCCGCCTGGGCACACCTTGGGCTCGTACCACCGCAGCAGGCCCCCGGCGCAAGCGGACAACAGGGGCTGTTCGGGACGTGACGGCGCGGATACTCGCCGGGCCAGGAACCACGGTGGGATGCTGGGCGTTGTTCCATCGATGCGGACTCGCTTAGACTCCGCCGATGCCGCCCTTCAAGGTCGGCTGCCCACCCCCGTAGATAAGGCCGCCTCACCAGCGCGGTCGTGCGAAGGAAGTTCCGTCCCGTGAGTCTCGTGACCCTCCTCCCCTTCATCGTGCTCATCGGGGCCATGTTCCTGATGACCCGGTCCGCCAAGAAGAAGCAGCAGGCGGCTGCGCAGATGCGCAATCAGATGCAGCCCGGCACGGGCGTCCGGACGATCGGGGGCATGTACGCCACCGTCAAGGAGATTCACGACGACAGCGTCCTCCTCGAGGTGGCCCCCGGCGTCCACGCCGTCTACGCCAAGAACTCCATCGGTGCGGTGCTCGACGACGACGAGTACAACCGCATCGTGCACGGCGACGGCGACCTCAAGGCCGACGGCACCATCGTGCCGGACGACGCTTCCTCGCTGACCGAGGCCACCGACTCCGACTCCTCGGACGACGCCAAGATCGACCTCGGCAAGAAGCCCGAGGCTGACGACGTCAAGGCTGACGACGTCAAGGCTGACGACGTCAAGGCTGACGACGCAGAGGCCGACGAGGCTGACGCCGCAGACGCTGAGCCCAAGGACGCCGAGGCCAAGGACGGCAAGGCCGACGGCGAGACCGACGCGAAGTAGCCATGATCGGGGACCGCACAGGCGCCTACCGGTGCCCGGCGGTCCCCCGGTCGTGTTGAATTCTGCGGGGGCAGGTCCCCACAACACTTCGTGGCCGCCTCGGCGCACACCCGGCGCGGGACGGTTGGACAGGGAGAAACGAGAAGGTGGCAGCACCGAATAGGGGCCGAAGGCCCACGGGGGCTCAGGGCAAGCCGGGGCGCGCCCTGGCTCTGATCCTGATCGCCATGGTCGCGCTCACGGGCGGCATGTTCTGGGCGGGTCAGCTCACGCCGCGTCTGGGTATCGACCTGGCGGGCGGTACGACCATCACGCTCAAGGCCAAGAGCGAACCTGGCAAGAAGGACGCCGTCAACGAGACCAACATGAACACCGCGGTCGGCATCATCGAGCGCCGTGTCAATGGTCTGGGTGTCTCCGAGTCCGAGGTTCAGACTCAGGGCCGAGAGAACATCATCGTCAACATCCCCAAGGGGACGAACTCTCAGCAGGCCCGTGAGCAGGTCGGCACCACCGCCCAGCTCTACTTCCGGCCCGTGCTGACCGTCGCAGCAGGCGGCCCCACCACCCCGCAGCCCACCCCGAGCGCCTCGGCGTCAGGCAAGGCCAAGGACAAGGCGAAGGACGGCAAGCAGACGGCCAGCCCGTCGTCGTCCGGCACCCCCTCGGCCACGCCGACCACGCAGGGCCGCGCGGTGACCGACGCCCTCAAGGCGCCGAAGCCGACCCCGACCCCCTCCGGCTCGGGCAAGCCCTCCTCGACGCCGAAGCCGACCCCGCCCGGGGACACCGCGGGCGCCGACAAGCTGCAGAAGCAGTTCCTGGCGCTCGACTGCACCAACAAGACGGCCCGCGCCGCCGCCGGTGACAACGTCAAGCCCACCGACCCGACGGTCGCCTGTGGCAAGAACTCCGCCGGCGAGTGGGAGAAGTACGTTCTCGGCCCGGCCGAGGTGGACGGCAAGGACGTCAGCGACGCCAAGGGTGTGCTGGATCAGCAGCGTGCTCAGTGGATCGTCACCATGGAGTTCACCGACAAGGGCTCCAAGAAGTTCCAGAAGATCACCGGCCGGCTGTCGCAGCAGCAGCCGCCGATGAACCAGTTCGCCATCGTTCTCGACGGTGAGGTCGTTTCCGCCCCCTCGGTGCGGACGACGCTGAGCGCCAACGCCGAGATCTCCGGCAGCTTCGACCAGCAGTCCGCGCAGGATCTGGGCAACATCCTGTCGTACGGCGCGCTCCCGCTCTCCTTCGAGGAGCAGAGCGTCCAGACCGTCAGCGCCGCCCTCGGCGGGGAGCAGCTCAAGGCGGGTCTGATCGCCGGTGCGATCGGTCTCGCGCTGGTGATCATCTACCTGGTGGCGTACTACCGCGGCCTGGCCCTGATCGCGATCCTCAGCCTCATCGTCTCCGCGATCCTGACGTACACGATCATGACCCTGCTCGGCCCCGGCATCGGCTTCGCCCTGAACCTGCCCGCGGTGTGTGGTGCGATCGTTGCGATCGGTATCACCGCGGACTCGTTCATCGTGTACTTCGAACGTATCCGGGACGAGATCCGCGAGGGCCGTACGCTGCGGCCGGCCGTCGAGCGTGCCTGGCCGCGTGCCCGGCGCACCATCCTGGTCTCCGACTTCGTGTCGTTCCTCGCCGCCGCGGTGCTGTTCCTCGTCACAGTCGGCAAGGTCCAGGGCTTCGCGTTCACCCTCGGTCTGACCACCGTGCTCGACGTGGTCGTGGTGTTCCTGTTCACCAAGCCCGTCATGACGCTGCTCGCCCGCAAGAAGTTCTTCGCGGACGGCCACCCGTGGTCGGGCCTCGACCCGAAGCGGCTCGGTGCCAAGCCTCCGCTGCGCCGCTCGCGTCGCGCCTCCGCCCCCACCGACCCGAAGGAGGCGTGAGATGTCGCGACTCGGCACTCTCGGCGCCCGGCTCTATCGCGGCGAGGTCGGCTATGACTTCGTCGCCAAGCGGAAGATCTGGTACGGCGTTTCGATCCTGATCACCATCACGGCCATCCTCGGCCTGGCGGTGCAGGGTCTCAACCTGGGTATCGAGTTCAAGGGCGGTGCCGTCTTCACCACCCCGAAGACGAGCGTCTCGGTCAGCCAGGCCCAGTCGTACGCGGAAGAGGCCTCCGGCCACCCCGCCATCGTCCAGAAGCTCGGCAACGGCGGCCTGCGGATCCAGGTCAGTGAGCTCAACCAGACTCAGGCGAACAAGGTCAGCAAGACCCTCTCCGAGGACCTGAAGGTCCCCATGGAGAACGCCGAGATCGTCGGCCCCAGCTGGGGTGAGCAGATCGCCAACAAGGCGTGGACCGGTCTCGCGGTCTTCATGCTCCTGGTGGTGATCTATCTCGCGATCGCCTTCGAGTGGCGCATGGCCATCGCCGCCCTGATCGCACTGATTCACGACCTCACGATCACCATCGGTGTGTACGCACTCGTGGGCTTCGAGGTCACACCGGGCACCGTGATCGGTCTGCTGACCATCCTCGGTTACTCCCTCTACGACACCGTCGTCGTCTTCGACGGTCTCAAGGAGGGCTCGAAGGACATCACCAAGCAGACCCGCTACACGTACAGCGAGATCGCCAACCGCAGCCTCAACGGCACGCTGGTGCGTTCCATCAACACCACCGTTGTCGCGCTGCTGCCGGTCGCCGGTCTGCTCTTCATCGGTGGCGGCGTCCTCGGCGCGGGCATGCTCAACGACATTTCGCTGTCGCTGTTCGTCGGCCTCGCCGCCGGTGCGTACTCCTCGATCTTCATCGCCACGCCGCTCGTCGCCGACCTCAAGGAGCGCGAGCCGCAGATGAAGGCCCTGAAGAAGCGGGTGCTCGCCAAGCGTGCGAAGGCAGCAGCCGAGGGCGTGTCGGCGGAGGATTCCGGTGAGCCGCAGGACGAGGCGCCGGGTGACGCCGCGACGGCCGGTGCCGTCGTGGGCCCGCGGGGCAACCGCGGCCGGGGCCGTCCTTCGGGCAAGCGCCGATGACGGCCAGTACGTCGGAGCTGCTGCTCAGCCGCATTCGTGACGTCCCCGACTATCCGAAGCCGGGGGTGATGTTCAAGGACATCACGCCCCTGCTCGCGGACCCGAAGGCCTTCACGGCCCTCACCGACGCGCTCGCCGAGCTGTGTGCGCGCCACGAGGCCACGAAGATCGTCGGGTTGGAGGCGCGCGGCTTCATCCTGGGCGCGCCGGTCGCCGTCCGGGCAGGGCTCGGCTTCATTCCCGTACGCAAGGCGGGCAAGCTCCCCGGAGCGACGCTCTCGCAGGCGTACGAGCTGGAGTACGGCACCGCCGAGATCGAGGTGCACGCCGAGGACCTGCAGGCGGGCGACCGCGTCATGGTCATCGACGATGTGCTCGCCACCGGTGGCACCGCCGAGGCCTCGCTGGAGCTGATCCGGCGGGCCGGAGCCGATGTCGCGGGCGTCGCGGTACTGATGGAGCTCGGCTTCCTCGGTGGCCGTGCCCGTCTGGAGCCCGCCTTGCGAGGGGCTCCGCTGGAGGCTCTGATCACGCTCTGACCGGTCCGCCGGTCCGTTCCTCACCGCCCTCGCACGGCGGCGCGCAGTGACGAGAGGGCACCCGAAGCGATTCGGGTGCCCTCTCCTGTCATGTCCGGAGCTGCCGCCTCGTGAGCACCGGAACCGCGAGGTCGATACCATGGCTTCTCCGGGCCTGACCGGGGGACCCGGAACCGCACGAGGAGCGCTCTTGCCAGACGAGGCCCAGCCCGCCGCCGCGCAGCCCGACCAGCAGGCCGAAAAGGCCGCGGCAGCCCCTGTCACGCCCGAGAACAAGCCAGCCGAGAAGCCGAAGCCGGCGGCGCCCGAGCGTACGAATGGTGCGGCCCCCGTCCCCACCCCCGTGCCGGCGGCTCCGAGGCCCACGCCCGCCGCCGTCCCCCGCACCGGCGGCTCGTCGAACCGCGTGCGCGCCCGCCTGGCCCGCCTGGGCGTCCAGCGCTCGTCGCCGTACAACCCCGTCCTGGAGCCGCTGCTGCGGATAGTGCGCAGCAACGACCCCAAGATCGAGACGTCCACGCTGCGCCAGGTCGAGCGCGCCTACCAGGTCGCCGAGCGCTGGCACCGCGGCCAGAAGCGCAAGAGCGGCGACCCGTACATCACGCATCCGCTCGCCGTCACCACCATCCTCGCCGAGCTCGGCATGGACCCGGCGACGCTGATGGCGGGGCTGCTCCACGACACCGTCGAGGACACCGAGTACGGCCTGGACACCCTGCGCCGCGACTTCGGCGACCAGGTGGCCCTGCTCGTCGACGGCGTCACCAAGCTGGACAAGGTCAAGTTCGGCGAGGCCGCGCAGGCCGAGACCGTACGCAAGATGGTCGTCGCCATGGCCAAGGACCCGCGCGTCCTGGTCATCAAGCTCGCCGACCGGCTGCACAACATGCGCACGATGCGCTACCTCAAGCGGGAGAAGCAGGAGAAGAAGGCCCGCGAGACGCTTGAGATCTATGCGCCCCTGGCCCACCGGCTGGGCATGAACACCATCAAGTGGGAGCTGGAGGACCTCGCCTTCGCGATCCTCTACCCCAAGATGTACGACGAGATCGTGCGGCTCGTCGCCGAGCGGGCGCCCAAGCGCGACGAGTACCTCGCCATAGTGACCGACGAGGTCCAGTCCGATCTGCGCGCGGCCCGTATCAAGGCCACGGTCACCGGCCGGCCGAAGCACTACTACAGCGTCTACCAGAAGATGATCGTCCGCGGCCGGGACTTCGCGGAGATCTACGACCTGGTGGGCATCCGCGTCCTCGTCGACACCGTCCGCGACTGCTACGCGGCGCTCGGCACGGTCCATGCGCGATGGAATCCGGTCCCCGGCCGGTTCAAGGACTACATCGCGATGCCCAAGTTCAACATGTACCAGTCGCTGCACACGACGGTGATCGGTCCCAACGGCAAGCCCGTCGAGCTGCAGATCCGCACCTTCGACATGCACCGCCGCGCGGAGTACGGCATCGCCGCGCACTGGAAGTACAAGCAGGAGACCGTCGCGGGCACCTCCAAGGTGCGTACGGACGTGCCCAAGGCGGGCAAGGGCACCGCCGGCCAGGACACCGTCAACGACATGGCGTGGCTGCGCCAGCTCCTCGACTGGCAGAAGGAGACCGAGGACCCCAGCGAGTTCCTGGAGTCGCTGCGCTTCGACCTCTCGCGCAACGAGGTCTTCGTCTTCACGCCGAAGGGCGACGTCATAGCGCTGCCGGCGGGCGCCACTCCCGTCGACTTCGCCTACGCCGTCCATACGGAGGTAGGCCACCGGACCATAGGAGCGCGGGTCAACGGGCGGCTGGTACCGCTCGAATCGACCCTCGACAACGGCGACCTGGTCGAGGTCTTCACCTCCAAGGCCGAGGGCGCCGGCCCCTCGCGCGACTGGCTCGGCTTCGTCAAATCGCCCCGGGCACGCAACAAGATCCGTGCCTGGTTCTCCAAGGAGCGCCGCGAAGAGGCGATCGAACAGGGCAAGGACGCCATCGCGCGGGCCATGCGCAAGCAGAACCTGCCGATCCAGCGCATCCTCACCGGCGACTCGCTCGTCACGCTGGCGCACGAGATGCGCTACCCCGACATCTCGTCCCTGTACGCGGCGATCGGCGAGGGCCATGTGGCCGCGCAGGGCGTCGTACAGAAACTGGTGCAGGCCCTCGGCGGCGAAGAGGCCGCCAATGAGGACATCGCGGAGAGCACACCGCCCTCGCGCAGCCGCTCCAAGCGACGCGCCAACGCCGACCCCGGCGTGGTCGTCAAGGGCGTCGAAGACGTCTGGGTCAAACTGGCCCGCTGTTGTACGCCCGTCCCCGGCGACCCCATCATCGGCTTCGTCACGCGCGGCAGCGGCGTATCGGTGCACCGCGCGGACTGCGTCAACGTCGACTCGCTCTCGCAACAGCCCGAGCGCATCCTCGACGTCGAGTGGGCCCCGACCCAGTCCTCGGTCTTCCTGGTCGCCATCCAGGTCGAGGCACTCGACCGGTCCAGACTCCTCTCGGACGTCACGCGGGTCCTGTCCGACCAGCACGTGAACATCCTGTCCGCCGCCGTCCAGACCTCCCGCGACCGGGTGGCCACCTCGCGCTTCACCTTCGAGATGGGCGACCCGAAGCACCTCGGGCACGTGCTCAAGGCGGTACGGGGCGTGGAGGGCGTCTACGACGTCTACCGCGTGACCTCGGCCCGCCGCCCGTAGCCCGGCTGCCCGTAGCGCATACGAAGGGCCCCCTGTACGTCACGTACAGGGGGCCCTTCGTACAGCCGGCTTCAGCCGCCGAACTCCTCCAGGCCCTTCAGCGCCTGGTCCAGCAGCGCCTGCCGGCCCTCAAGCTCCTTGGCGAGCTTGTCGGCCTTGGCGTTGTTGCCCGCCGCGCGCGCCGCGTCGATCTGGCCGCGCAGCTTGTCCACGGCCGCCTGCAGCTGACCGGTCAGACCCGCGGCACGCGCACGAGCCTCCGGGTTCGTCCGGCGCCACTCGGTCTCCTCGGACTCCTGCAGCGCCCGCTCCACGGCATGCATCCGGCCCTCGACCTTGGGACGGGCGTCCCGCGGCACATGGCCGATGGCCTCCCAGCGCTCGTTGATGGCCCGGAAGGCAGCCCGCGCGGCCTTCAGGTCCGTCACCGGCATCAGCTTCTCGGCCTCGCCGGCGAGCTCCTCCTTGAGCTTGAGGTTCTCGCCCTGCTCGGCGTCGCGCTCGGCGAAGACCTCGCTGCGGGCTGCGAAGAAGACGTCCTGGGCGCCGCGGAAACGGTTCCACAGATCGTCCTCGGACTCGCGCTGCGCGCGGCCCGCGGCCTTCCACTCCGCCATCAGCTCGCGGTAGCGGGCGGCCGTGGTGCCCCAGTCGGTGGAGCCGGACAGCGACTCGGCCTCGGCGACCAGCTTCTCCTTGGCCTTACGGGCCTCCTCGCGCTGCGCGTCCAGCGAGGCGAAGTGCGCCTTGCGGCGCTTGGAGAACGCCGAGCGGGCGTGCGAGAAGCGGTGCCACAGCTCGTCGTCGGACTTCCGGTCGAGCCGGGGCAGGCCCTTCCAGGTGTCCACCAGGGCGCGCAGCCGCTCGCCGGCCGCCCGCCACTGCTCGCTCTGCGCCAGCTCCTCGGCCTCGGTGACCAGGGCCTCCTTGGCGTGCCGCGCCTCGTCGTTCTGCTTCGCCTTCTGGACCTTGCGTTCCTCGCGGCGCTTCTCGACCGTCGCGACCAGACCGTCGAGGCGCTTGCTCAGCGCGTCGAGGTCGCCCACGGCGTGATGCTCGTCCACCTGCTGGCGCAGATGATCGATGGCGGTCTGCGCGTCCTTGGCGGAGAGATCGGTGGTCTTCACCCGCCGTTCGAGGAGGCCGATCTCGACCACCAAGCCCTCGTACTTGCGCTCGAAGTAGGCCAGGGCCTCCTCTGGAGTCCCCGCCTGCCACGATCCGACGACCTTCTCGCCATCGGCTGTACGCACGTACACGGTGCCCGTCTCATCGACACGGCCCCACGGGTCGCTGCTCACAGCGCCTCCTCCACCTGATGCCTGCGAGGGGGTTCGCCCCCGGGCATCGTCCACAGTTGCCTGGACGGGCCGCGCCCGCCCTCCACAACGCCGATCCAGCCAGCGCTGCACACCGCCCAATCTAGGCGACCGGCCGCCCGGCTGTCCGCACTCAGCGCGGCCGAAATTCCCCGGCTCACGCCTTCGGGACCGCCGCCTTCTCCATGGTGACGGCCTTCTTGGGGGCCCCGTCCTTGGCTCCGCCCGCCACTCCGTCCTTCGCCACGTCCTGCACGGCCTTCAGGCCCACGGCGTCCATGGTTCCGAACGGTGTGTAGCTCGGCGGCAGCTTGGAATCCTTGTAGACGAGGAAGAACTGGCTGCCGCCGGAGTGCGGCTGGCCGGTGTTGGCCATCGCCACGGTCCCGGCCGGGTAGGTGACGGTGCCGTCGGCGCCCGCCTTGCCCAGCGCGGTCAGATTCTCGTCCGGGATCGTGTAGCCCGGCCCGCCCATGCCGTCGCCCTGGGGGTCGCCGCACTGCAGCACGAAGATCCCCTCCGTGGTCAGCCGGTGACACTTCGTGCCGTTGAAGTAGCCCTTGTCCGCCAGGGACTTGAACGAGTTCACGGTGTGCGGGGTCTTGGTTGCGTCCATCGCGATCTTGATGGTGCCCTGGTTCGTCGTGAGATCCAGGGAGTACTTCGCCTTCTTGTCGATCGACATGGCGGGCTCGGGGGCGGCGCTCTTGCTCGGGGACGGGGTGGCGCTGGGGGACTGGCTGTCGCCCGCCGACGAGCCGTCCGCCTTGGTGTCCCCGTCGGACAGCCCGATCGAGGCATAGGCCGCGGCGCCCGCGGCGAGCACCACGGCGAGCGCCGCCGCGATGATGGTGTACCGCTGCTTCTTCTTGCGGGACTGGGTCCGACGCTGCTGCTGGCGCTCGAACTTCTCCCTGGCGAGCTGCCGCCGCCGCTGATCGCTGGTGACCACCGGGTCTTCTCCTTGTACGTCGCGTGATGCCGACCGGTCGAGTGTGCGTACCGTATACGGGTTGGCTGTGTGAGTAGCAGCGCCGGTAGGCTCTGATCTGCTGCTCTCCACCACCACACCGAGGACGATCGTGCTTATTGCCGGGTTCCCCGCCGGGGCCTGGGGGACCAACTGTTACCTGGTCGCCCCGGCCGCAGGCGAGGAGTGCGTGATCATCGACCCAGGCCACCAGGCCACCGAAGGCGTCGAGGAAGCACTCAAGAAGCATCGGCTCAAGCCCGTCGCCGTCGTCCTCACCCATGGCCACATCGACCATGTCGCCTCCGTCGTCCCTGTGTGCGGAGCCCATGACGTACCTGCGTGGATCCACCCCGCGGACCGGTACATGATGAGCGACCCGGAGAAGGCGCTGGGCCTTTCGATCGGGATGCCGCTCATGGGCGAGCTGACCGTGGGAGAGCCGGACGACGTCAAGGAACTGACGGACGGCGCCGAACTGCGCCTCGCCGGCCTCGGCTTCTCGGTCGCGCATGCGCCCGGCCATACCAAGGGGTCGGTGACGTTCCGGATGCCCGAGGCCGATGACATCCCGTCGGTCTTCTTCTCGGGCGATCTGCTGTTCGCCGGCTCCGTCGGACGCACGGACCTGCCCGGCGGCGACCACGCCGAGATGCTCGAGTCGCTGGCGCGTGTGTGCCTGCCGCTCGACGACTCGACCGTGGTGCTGTCCGGCCACGGCCCCCAGACGACCATCGGCCGCGAGCGTGCCGCCAACCCGTACCTTCGGGAAGTGGCCGTCGGCCTGGGAGCGGAACCCGCTCCTCGACGAGGAATGTGACGAGAGTTTCCGTGAGCACCTTTCAGGCCCCCAAGGGCACGTACGACCTGATCCCGCCGGACTCCGCGAAGTACCTCGCGGTGCGTGAGGCCATCGCCGCGCCGCTGAGGAACTCCGGCTACGGCTACATCGAGACGCCCGGCTTCGAGAATGTCGAGCTGTTCTCGCGCGGCGTCGGCGAATCGACCGACATCGTCTCCAAGGAGATGTACGTCTTCGAGACCAAGGGCGGCGACAAGCTGGCGCTGCGCCCCGAAGGCACCGCGTCCGTGCTGCGCGCGGCCCTGGAGGCCAACCTCCACAAGCTCGGCAATCTGCCGGTCAAGCTCTGGTACTCGGGCTCGTACTACCGCTACGAGCGCCCGCAGAAGGGCCGCTACAGGCACTTCTCGCAGGTCGGCGCCGAGGCGATCGGCGTGGAGGACCCGGCGCTCGACGCCGAGCTGATCATCCTGGCCGACCAGGCGTACCGCTCGCTCGGTCTGAGCCAGTTCCGGATCCTGCTCAACTCCCTGGGCGACAAGGAGTGCCGTCCCGTCTACCGGGACGCGCTGCAGGGCTTCCTGCGCGGGCTCGAGCTGGACGAGGACACCCGGCGGCGGATCGAGATCAACCCGCTGCGGGTTCTCGACGACAAGCGCGACGCCGTGCAGAAGCAGCTGGTGGGCGCGCCGATGCTGCGCGACTACCTGTGCGACGCGTGCAAGGCGTACCACGAGGAGGTGCGCGAGCTGCTGACCGCGGCGGGTGTCGCGTACGAGGACGACGAGAAGCTGGTGCGCGGCCTCGACTACTACACGCGCACGACCTTCGAGTTCGTCCACGACGGTCTCGGCTCGCAGTCCGCGGTGGGCGGCGGCGGCCGCTACGACGGCCTCTCCGAGATGATCGGCGGCCCGGCGCTGCCGTCGGTCGGCTGGGCACTCGGCGTGGACCGTACGGTCCTGGCGCTGGAGGCGGAGGGCATCGAGCTCGAACTCCCCGCCACCACAGGTGTGTTCGCGGTCCCGCTGGGCGAGGAGGCGCGGCGCGTGCTGTTCGGCCTCGTCACCGAGCTGCGCAAGGCGGGTGTCGCGACGGACTTCTCGTACGGCGGGAAGGGCCTCAAGGGCGCGATGAAGAGCGCGAACCGGTCGGGCGCGCGGTTCACGATCGTGGCCGGTGAGCGTGACCTCGCGGAGGGGGTCGTCCAGCTCAAGGACATGGAGAGCGGCGAGCAGGCGCCGGTGCCGCTGGCGGACGCGGTGACCGTGATCCGTGAACGCCTGGCCTGACGGGCGTGTCCTCAAACGCCGGAGGGGCTGAATTCAGCCCCTCCGGCGTTCCCGTCGCAGGCACCCCGCGCGGTCACAGCAACCCGTGCCGCATCGCGTTCGTCACCGCCGCCGTGCGGTCGTCCACGCCCAGCTTGCCGAAGATCCGCAGCAGATGCGTCTTCACCGTCGACTCCCCGATGTACAGCCGACGCCCGATCTCCGCGTTCGTGCACCCCTCCGCCACCAGCCTCAGCACCGCCGTCTCGCGCTCCGACAGCCTCGGCCGCTCCGGCTGTGTGCGCAGCTGGTCGACCAGGCGCGCAGCCACCGACGGGGCCAGCACCGTCTCGCCGCGGGCCGCCGCCCGTACCGCGTCGGCCAGTTCGCCGCGGGCGAGGTCCTTGAGCAGATAGCCCGCCGCGCCCGCCTCCACGGCGCGCAGGATGTCCGTGTCGGTCTCGTACGTCGTCAGCACGATCACCCGGCACGGCAGCCCGGCCGCCCGCATCCGGTTGATCGACTCGACGCCCCCGCCGCCCGGCATCCGCAGGTCCATCAGCACGATGTCCGGCTGGAGTTCGGCGCTCAGTGCCTCCGCCTGGGGTCCGCTCGAGGCCTCGCCGACGACCGTCAGATCGGGCTCGGCGCCGAGCATCCCGCGCAGGCCCTCCCGTACGACGGGATGGTCGTCGGCGAGCAGAATGCGGATCACGTACCGCTCCTATCGGGTAGTGGCAGTCGTACGGTGACAGTGGTGCCCCGGCCCGGCGTGCTGCGCACTTCCGCGTGGCCGCCGACCTCCGCGGCGCGGGCCCGCAGTCCGTTCAGCCCGTACCCCCGCAGCGGCACCGAATCGTCGAAACCGCAGCCGGTGTCCCGGACCGACACGGACAGCGAGGCATCGGAGTACGTGAGCGCGATGGCCACCGCCGAGTCGGGGCCCGCGTGCTTGGCGGCGTTGGCGAGGGCCTCCTGGCAGGTGCGCAGCGCCACCACCTCCAGCGCCATCGCCAACGGCTGCGAAACCCCCTTAACTTCGACGGATGCCGCCACGTCCTGGCGCGCGGCCAGCCTGCGCAGCGCGTCCGGCAGCGAACTGCCGTCCAGGTCCGCCGGTGCGCCACCCGCGACCAGGGCGCGTGCCTCGGCGAGGTTCTGCCGCGCGGTGTCCGCCATCAGCTCCAGATGGCGGCGCGCCTGCGGCAGATCCCGCTCCAGCTCCGAGTCCACCGCCTGCAGCAGCATCAGCACACTGGTGAAGCCCTGGGCGAGCGTGTCATGGATCTCGCGGGACATCCGCTCCCGCTCGGCCAGCGCGCCGCGGTCCGCCGAGAGGCGCGCGACCTCCTCGCGGCTGGCCTCCAACTCGCCGATCAGCGCGGCCCGTTCCTTGCTCTGGTCGATGATCCTGATGATCCAGCTGCCGAGGACCGCCGAGAAGACCAGGGTGACCACGGCGAACAGCGACTGGAAGAAGAGGGTCCGGCCGTCGGGCCGCCACAGCGCGGCCCACCCCACGACGGGGGCGATGTTGATGACTGCCACGATGATCAGGGCGAGCCGCATCCGCAGCAGCATGAAGCACTGCGGGACCAGCGCGAACGTGGCGATGCGTGTCTCGCCCACCAGGATCGCGGAAGCCAGGAAGAGCACCACAGCCCCGGCGATATAACGCACCGAATACCGCTCGTCCTCGCCCTGGGCCATCAACTCGGGCCGCCCGACCCACACGTACCAGGGAGCGAGCAGCACGAACAGCGCGGCCGAGACCACACGTACCGGCCAGGTGGAACTCGGTGCGCCGAGCGTGAAGATCAGCGTCGCCGCCCACACGACCGCGAAGTACACGTCCCAGGGCAGGAAGCTGCGGTCCCATACGTCGGAGTCGCGCGCCCCGGCCGGCTCGCTCAGCCGTCGCGCCGGCTCTTCCAGCGGAAGGTCAGCAGACACAGCACCAGTCCTCCGATGCACCAGGCGCCCAGTACCAGGGCGATACGGCCGTACTCCCAGCTGCCCGCCTGTTCCAGCACGGCGGCCGACTCGGGCAGAAACACCCCGCGCAGACCCTGGCACATCCATTTCAGCGGGAAGAGCGCGCCGACGTTCAGCATCCAGTCCGGGATGGTGTTGATGGCGATGTACACCCCGGAGATGAACTGCAGCACCAGGAAGGGGAGTACGACCACGGAGGTGGCACTCTGCCCGGACTTCGGCACACTGCTGATCGCGATACCGAGCAGCGCACACCCGGTCAGACCGAGGACGAATATCCAGCCGAAGGTGAGCCATTTGCCCACGCTGGTGGGCAGATCGACATCGTAGAACACGGTGCCGACCACCAGCAGCGCCGCCGTCTCGAGCAGCCCGGTGACCAGGACCAGCCACACCTTGCCCAGGAAGTACGCGGCGGGCGGCATCGGCGTCCCGCGCAGCCGCCGCAACTGCTTCTCGTCCCGCTCGATCGCGATGGAGATGCCCAGCGACTGGAAGCTGGTCGACATGATGCCTGCCGCGATCATCGCCGGCACATAGAGCTGCGACGCGGTGATGCCCGCGCCCTTCACGTCGTCGCTGAAGATCGACGCGAAGAGGAAGAGAAAGACGATCGGGAACGCGAAGGTGAAGATGGCCTGTTCGCGCTGGCGGAAGAACGCCCGAACCTCGAGCCCCCCGCGCAGCAGCCCCAGCCGCCACGCCCCGGGAAGCTGGGGGGATGTGCTGCGTACGCCGCTCTTCAGGTCCGTGACCGTGGTCATCGCGCCGCCTCCTGTCCGGTGAGCCGCAGATAGACGTCTTCGAGGGTCGGCCGGCTGATCAGCAGGCCCGGGATCTCGCCGTCGAAACGGTGCATGAGCTCGGCGACGGTACGGGTCGGGGTCTCCGTGTGCTCGGAGCGCGGCGCGCCGTCCGGCTCCGTCCAGGCGACCGTGGCGTGTGTGCCGTACTCCTCGCGCAGGCCGGACGGAGTGCCCTCGGCCACCACCTTGCCCGCGGCGATCACCGCGAGCCGGTCGGAGAGGACCTCGGCCTCCTCCAGATAGTGCGTGGTCAGGACGATGGTCGTGCCCTCGTCCGCCAGCCGCCGGATCAGCTCCCAGAATCGGCGGCGCGCACCGGGGTCGAAGCCGGTCGTGGGCTCGTCGAGCAGCAGCAGTTCGGGACCGCCGATGACGCCCAGCGCCACATCCAGCCGGCGCCGCTGCCCGCCGGAGAGCGCCTTGATCCGGCTCGACGCCTTCTCATCCAGGCCCACCAGCGAGATGACCTCTTCGGGGTCGCGCGGTTTCGGGTAGTAGCGGGCGAAATGGGACACGGTCTCCCGGACCGTCAACTCTGCGGGTGCGGATTCGTCCTGCCAGACGATGCCGATCCTGGACCGCCATTGGCGGTTTCCGGTCGCCGGATCCGAGCCGAGTACGGTCACCTCGCCCGCGTCCCTTGAGCGGTGTCCCTGGAGGATCTCCACCGTGGTGCTCTTGCCCGCGCCGTTGGGGCCGAGAATGCCGAAGACCTCGCCCCGGTTGATGCCCAGGTCGAGATCGTCCACCGCTGTCACATCGCCGTACCGCTTGCGCAGTCCGCGTACGTTCACCGCGAGTTCTGTCATGGCTATGAGCTTGCTCGCAGGGTGAGTCCTGCGGGACGACCGTCCGTACATCCTTATGTCCATCGAACGGTGGACACGGGTGCGGGTGCGGCAGAATGACCGTGCCCCAGCAGGCTACTGAGCGATGGAACGGGATATGACGACTGCAGCGGTTGACGACGTGTCCGCCGAGCAAGGGAACGGCTCCAAGGGCACGATCGGCGGCGGTCGTCCCTTCGCGTGGCTGCTGGTGATCACGGGTGCGGCGGGTCTGCTGGCGTCGTGGGTGATCACGATCGACAAGTTCAAGCTGCTGGAGGACCCGAGTTTCACGCCGGGGTGCAGCCTGAATCCGGTGGTGTCCTGCGGGAACATCATGAAGAGCGGGCAGGCGTCGGCGTTCGGGTTCCCCAATCCGATGATGGGGCTTGTGGCGTACTCGGTGGTGATCGCGATCGGGGTGGCGCTGCTGGCGGGGGCGCGCTACCGGCGCTGGTACTGGCTGGGGCTCAATGCCGGGTGCCTGTTCGGGGTCGGCTTCTGCACCTGGCTGCAGTACCAGTCGCTGTACGAGATCAATGCGCTGTGCCTGTGGTGCTCGCTGGCCTGGGTCGCCACCATCGTGATGTTCTGCTACGTCACGTTGCACAACATCGAACACCGGATCATCAAGGTCCCCGACGGACTGCGCAAGGGACTGCTGGAGTTCCACTGGATGCCGCCGGTGCTGTGGATCGGCATCATCGGCATGCTCATCCTGACCCGCTGGTGGGACTTCTGGACCAGCTGACGGGGTCAAGGGGGACTGTCAGTGGCCTGACATAGGCTTCACAGCGTGGAGCCCGACCTCTTTACCGCCGCAGCCGAAGAACGCCAGGAGAAGGATCCGTCCAGCAGCCCCCTGGCCGTCCGGATGCGCCCGCGCACCCTCGACGAAGTCGTCGGCCAGCAGCATCTGTTGAAGCCCGGATCGCCGCTGCGCCGGCTCGTCGGCGAGGGCGGCGGCGGTCCCGCGGGACCCTCGTCGGTGATCCTCTGGGGCCCGCCGGGCATCGGCAAGACCACCCTTGCATATGTCGTCTCCAAGGCGACCAACAAGCGCTTCGTCGAGCTCTCCGCGATCACTGCCGGAGTCAAGGAAGTGCGGGCCGTCATCGACGGCGCCCGCCGGGCCGCGGGCGGCTTCGGCAAGGAGACCGTCCTCTTCCTCGACGAGATCCACCGCTTCTCCAAGGCCCAGCAGGACTCCCTGCTGCCCGCCGTGGAGAACCGCTGGGTGACGCTGATCGCCGCCACCACCGAGAATCCGTACTTCTCGATCATCTCCCCACTGCTCTCCCGCTCCCTGCTGCTCACGCTGGAGTCGCTCACCGACGAGGACCTGAGCGGACTGCTGCGCAGGGCGCTCACGGAGGAGCGCGGCCTGGGCGGTGCCGTCGGCCTGCCCGCGGACGCCGAGGCCCATCTGCTGCGGATCGCGGGCGGCGACGCCCGCCGGGCGCTGACCGCGCTCGAAGCGGCCGCGGGCGCGGCGATCGACAAGGGCGAGCAGGAGATCAGCCTCCAGACCCTTGAGGAGACCGTCGACCGCGCGGCGGTGAAGTACGACCGCGACGGCGATCAGCACTACGACGTGGCCAGCGCCCTGATCAAGTCCATCCGGGGCTCCGACGTCGACGCCGCGCTGCACTATCTGGCCCGCATGATCGAGGCGGGGGAGGACCCCCGCTTCATCGCGCGCCGTCTGATGATCTCGGCGAGCGAGGACATCGGCCTCGCCGACCCGACGGCCCTGCCCACCGCGGTCGCCGCCGCCCAGGCCGTGGCCATGATCGGCTTCCCGGAGGCCGCGCTCACCCTCAGCCACGCCACGATCGCGCTGGCGCTCGCCCCCAAGTCGAACGCGGCCACGACGGCCATCGGCGCGGCCCTCGCGGATGTGCGGGCGGGGCTGGCCGGAACGGTCCCGCCGCATCTGCGCGACGGCCACTACAAGGGCGCGGCCAAGCTCGGCCATGCCCAGGGCTATGTGTATCCGCACGATGTCCAGGGCGGGATCGCGTCGCAGCAGTACGCCCCGGACGAGATCCACGGCAAGCGCTACTACGAGCCGACGCGGTACGGAGCGGAGGCTCGGTACGCCGACGTGGTCGAAAAGGTCCGCGAGCGCCTGCGCGGCGAGTAGCCGGGGATCTGGACGTCAGTGCGACGCGGCCTCGAAGAGTGTGTGCATGGCCCGGCGCAGCTCCACCACGTCGCGCACCGGCGTGGGGAAGTCGAAGCGCGCGTCGAAGCTCTGTCCGCCGACGAAGCGCACCCGCAGCCCGAACCGGTCGAGCGCCAGCGGTACCGCCCGCTGAGCGTTCGCGCCCGCGTCCCCCCAGCCTTCGGTCGGGGGGACCCCCATCGCCCTTCGCTCGCCCAGTAGCCCGCAGAGCGCCTGCACCTGCTCGCTGTGCGCGGAGTGCAGATGCTGCAGCAGCTCCGTCTCGTGCGCGACGAGAGGATCGACGGACGCCTGCGCGAAGTCCTCCGGCTCGACGCTCGAAGCTCCCCACAGATCGTCCACGCACGCCTCTCCCACTTCGAGGCGCAGCATCATGCCGCCGGGCTCGGCCACACCCGGTGCGCAGGTGAGCCGGCCGGAGACCCAGGCGCGGCCGCGGATACGATGGGGCACCGAGACCGGTGCGACATCGGTGATCTCCAGCACAGCGGCGAGCTCGTCGTCCTGCGCGTGCGTGGCGGCGCGTACGGCCGGTGAGTCCGCGGGAAACAGCAGGAACACCTCGCCGTCCTGACCCACGACCCGTGCCTGCGGGGTCAGCTGCTCGGAGCGTGCGGCGTCCACCCCCGGGATGAGCAGCACCGCGGAGCATGTACTCTGTACGAGAGTTCGTGTGCGCTCGGCTGCTGACGGCATCCGCGCGATTTCAAGCCCGCTGGGACGCGGCTGACCATGAGCTGATCGGACCTCCGTCGCCTCGACGCCATTGGATGCGTCGACGTTCTTCGTGCTGTCCGTGATGCGCTTGGTGTTCCCAGGGCGAGACATGCGATCTCCTTGAGTAAGGTGAGCCTAACCTAACCTACAACGGAGGTCTGGAGAACGTGCCTAACCAGTCGCGTCCCAAGGTCAAGAAGTCTCGCGCGCTCGGTATCGCGCTGACGCCGAAGGCTGTCAAGTACTTCGAAGCCCGCCCCTACCCGCCGGGCGAGCACGGCCGTGGCCGCAAGCAGAACTCGGACTACAAGGTCCGTCTGCTCGAGAAGCAGCGTCTGCGCGCCCAGTACGACATCAGCGAGAAGCAGATGGCGCGCGCCTACGACCGCGCCAAGAAGGCCGAGGGTAAGACGGGCGAGGCGCTGGTCGTCGAGCTCGAGCGTCGCCTCGACGCCCTCATCCTGCGTTCGGGCATCGCCCGCACCATCTACCAGGCCCGTCAGATGGTCGTCCACGGCCACATCGAGGTCAACGGTGGCAAGGTCGACAAGCCGTCATTCCGCGTCCGTCCCGACGACGTCGTGATGGTCCGCGAGCGCAGCCGCGAGAAGACCCTCTTCCAGGTCGCGCGTGAGGGTGGCTTCGCCGCCGACGGCGAGACCCCGCGCTACCTGCAGGTCAACCTGAAGGCCCTGGCGTTCCGCCTGGACCGTGACCCGAACCGCAAGGAAGTTCCGGTCATCTGCGACGAGCAGCTGGTCGTCGAGTACTACGCCCGCTGATCACGGCGTAGCTCACAGCGCTTCAGCCCGCCGCTTCCCCGCCCTTTCCGGTGGGGGAGCCGGCGGGCTCTCGCGTTTCCAGGGCCGACGGACGGACCGAGCGCTGCCGGCCCAGCTGCGGACGCGGCCGCTCCGGTGCGGAAAGCGCGCGTTTCACCGCCGCCTCCAGGCAGAGCCCGCGGCCCTCCCGAACACACGCCGCGTAGCGCTCGGCACCCAGCACCTCGCCCGCCTGCTGCTCGCACAGGGCACGCGGGGCGCTGAAGTAGCCCGAGCCGAAGAGCGGCATACCGACCGCGTCCCACAGCGGAGCGGCCGCACCCTGGAGCACGGCGGCCTCGGCCGGATCGCCCTCGCTCGCCGTCACCAGGGCCAGCAGCTCGATCGCCAGCACCAGACCGACCAGGTCGTTGAACCGGTGGTCGATGGTGATGCACTCCGACAGCAGCTCCCGTGCCCGGGAGTGCTCACCCCCGGTCCACGCCGCGTAGGCCAGGACGTACAGCGCATAGGCGCGGGTCCACAGCTCGCCGCGCTCCTCGCAGATCTCGTGGACCTCCTCGCACAGCGCGACCGCGGCGTCCAGACGGTTCTGGAAGACCAGAGCCATCGCGAGCTCGACCTGTCCCATCAGCACATTGCTGTTGAGCTCGCCGATGTCCCGGTACGAGGCGAGGGCGGCGCCCAGCAGTTCCTCGGCGCGGGGCATGTCGTCGGACAGCAGCGCCAGACAGCCCCTGCGATGCAGGGCGTACGCCGCTGCCACGGGGTTGTCCGTCAGAGCGGCCTCCTCGGCGCACTCGTGCAGCGCGCCCGCGGCCGCCGCACTGTCGCCCTGCAGGATCGCCACATAGCCGAGCACCCACAGCGCCTTCAGCCGCGATTCCACATGCTCGCCCTCCAGCGCGAGCGCCCGGGCCAGCCAGTGCCTGCCCTCGGCGAGACGGCCGCAGCCGACCCAGTAGAACCACAGCGTCCCCGCCAGATACTGGCCGAGATGTGCCTCCTCCGGGCTGTCCAGGCAGAGCTCCAGCGCGGCCCGCAGATCCGGCAGTGCGCTCTCGGCGCAGGCCGCGACCTCCGGCTGGCGGGGACTGAACCAGTCCAGCTCGCACCAGGTGGCCAGGCCCATGTACCAGTCGCGGTGCCGCTTGCGCATCCGCTCGGCGTCCCCGAGCGCCTCCAGCCAGTCGGCGCCGTACGCACGCACCGTGTCCAGCATGCGGTAGCGCACACCCACCGCCGTCTCCTCGCGGGAGATCACCGACTGGGCGAGCAGCTCGCCGACCACATCGAGTACGTCGTCGGCGGGCAGATCGGGCCCGGTGCAGATGTACTCGACCGCCTCCAGGTCGAAATGTCCGGCGAAGACCGAGAGACGTGCCCACAGCAGCCGCTCCTGCGGCGTGCACAGCTCATGGCTCCAGCCGATCGCCGTACGCAGCGTCTGGTGGCGTGCCAGCGCACCCCTGGTGCCACCGGTCAGCAACCTGAACCGGTCGCCGAGGCGGTGCAGCAGCTGATCGAGACCGAGCGCGGGCAGCCGCCCCGCGGCCAGTTCCAGTGCGAGCGGGATCCCGTCGAGGCGGCGGCAGACCTCTAACACCTGGGCGCGGTTGGTGTCGGTCAGCCGGAAGTCCGGCAGTGCGGACGCGGCGCGATCGGAGAACAGCCGTACGGCGTCGGAGTCGCTGAGCGGAGCCAGCGGGAAGACGGTCTCGCCGTCCAGCCGCAGGGGTCTGCGGCTCACGGCGAGCACGGTCAGGCGGGGTGCCTGGCGCAGAAGGTCGCGTACGAGTTCGGCGCAGTCGTCGACGAGCTGCTCGAAACCGTCCAGGACGAGCAGGAGTTGGCGTCCCGCGAGGTGGTCGGAGAGGACATCGCGTGACGGCCGGCTGGTCTGGTCGGTGATGCCGAGCGCCTCGACGAGAGTGTGCGGCACCAGTTCGGGATCGCGAAGGGTGGAGAGCTCGGCGAGCCTGACGCCGTCGACGTACCGATTCTGCAGTGCGGTGGCACCGTGGGCCGCGAACCGTGTTTTCCCGACGCCGCCCGCCCCGGTCACCGTGACCAGACGGGAGTCGCCGAGGAGGCGGCGCAGGCCGGCCAGTTCTTCGTCCCGACCCACGAACCGGTTCAGTTCTGCCGGGAGATTGCCCCGAACAGGAGGGTGGTCGCCGGGGGATGAGCAGGAGCGATGGTCAGGTCGCATGAGACACGCAGCGTACCCGCGTGTTTGCACTCCGTACAATCGCGATGCGCAACTCCCCTCCTCCCCGGCGGTAATGCGGTATGGGGTGCGACCCTGGGCGCGATAGGGTCGGAGGACGATTTCCGAGGTGTCCATCGACGAGCAGAGAGCGGTGCAGCGTGACCGGTGGAGAGGTTGCCGGGATCCTGGTGGCCGTCTTCTGGGCGATCTTGGTCTCCTTCCTCGCCGTGGTGCTGGTGAGGCTGGCCCAGACGCTCAGGGCGACCACCAAGCTCGTGGCGGACGTGACCGAGCAGGCGGTTCCTCTGCTGGCCGACGCCTCCGCGACGGTGCGCTCCGCACAGACCCAGCTCGACCGGGTCGACGCCATCGCGACGGACGTCCAGGAAGTCACATCGAATGCATCGGCGCTCTCCACGACGGTCGCATCGACATTCGGCGGGCCGCTGGTCAAGGTCGCCGCGTTCGGCTACGGCGTGCGCCGGGCCATGAGCCGCAAGGGCGACGACGTACCGGCCGCCCAGTCGCGTCGTACCGTGATCGTCGGCCGTACCGTGCCGTCGGCCCGGCGTAAGCGGAAAGGCTGACGCACCATGTTCCGCCGCACGTTCTGGTTCACCGCCGGCGCCGCAGCCGGCATCTGGGCCACAACCAAGGTCAATCGCAAGCTCAAGCAGCTGACCCCCGAGAGCCTCGCGGCGCAGGCCGCGAACAAGGCGATCGACGCGGGCCACAAGCTCAAGGACTTCGCACTCGACGTCCGGGCGGGCATGGTCCAGCGCGAGGCCGAACTGGGCGAAGCGCTCGGCATCGAGGCACCGGTCGACCCCGAACTGCCCGAGCAGCGCCGCTACGCCGCGATCGACCGGCCGGGTCCTTCCAACGACAAGCACTCCTACAACTCGTACAACCGGAATGAGGACCACTGATGGAGTCGGCTGAAATCCGCCGCCGCTGGCTGAGCTTCTTCGAGGAGCGCGGGCACACCGTCGTGCCTTCGGCGTCGCTCATCGCGGACGACCCGACTCTGCTGCTGGTCAACGCGGGCATGGTTCCCTTCAAGCCGTACTTCCTCGGCGAGACGAAGCCGCCCGCCCCGCGCGCCACCAGCGTGCAGAAGTGCGTCCGTACGCCGGACATCGAAGAGGTCGGCAAGACCACCCGGCACGGCACCTTCTTCCAGATGTGCGGCAACTTCTCCTTCGGCGACTACTTCAAGGAAGGCGCCATCAAGTACGCCTGGGAGCTGCTCACCAGCTCCGTGGCGGACGGCGGCTTCGGCCTGGAGCCCGAGAAGCTCTGGATCACCGTCTACCTCGACGACGACGAGGCCGAGCAGATCTGGCGCGAGCAGATCGGCGTACCGGCCGAGCGCATCCAGCGCCTGGGCAAGAAGGACAACTTCTGGTCCATGGGCGTCCCCGGCCCCTGCGGCCCGTGTTCGGAGATCAACTACGACCGCGGTCCCGAGTTCGGTGTCGAGGGCGGCCCGGCCGTCAACGACGAGCGCTACGTGGAGATCTGGAACCTGGTCTTCATGCAGTACGAGCGCGGCGCCGGTGAGGGCAAGGAGGACTTCCCGATCCTCGGCGACCTGCCGTCGAAGAACATCGACACCGGTCTGGGTCTCGAGCGTCTCGCCATGATCCTGCAGGGCGTACAGAACATGTACGAGACCGACACCCTGCGCGTGGTCATGGGCAAGGCCACCGAACTGACGGGCGTGCGCTACGGCGACAAGCACGACACCGACGTCTCGATGCGCGTGGTCGCCGACCACATCCGTACGTCCGTGATGCTCATCGGTGACGGCGTCACCCCCGGCAACGAGGGCCGCGGTTACGTCCTGCGCCGCATCATGCGCCGCGCCATCCGCAATATGCGGCTCATGGGTGCCACCGAGCCGGTCGTCCAGGACCTGGTCGACGTCGTGATCAAGACGATGGGCCAGCAGTACCCGGAGCTCATCACCGACCGCAAGCGCATCGAGACGGTGGCCGGCGCCGAGGAGGCCGCCTTCCTCAAGGCCCTCAAGGGCGGCACGAACATCCTCGACACCGCCGTCACCGAGACCAAGGCCTCCGGCGGCACTGTCCTTCCCGGCGACAAGGCCTTCCTGCTCCATGACACCTGGGGCTTCCCGATCGACCTCACGCTGGAGATGGCCTCCGAGCAGGGCCTCTCGGTGGACGAGGACGGCTTCCGCCGTCTCATGAAGGAGCAGCGGGAGCGCGCCAAGGCCGACGCCAAGGCCAAGAAGACCGGCCACGCCGACCTCTCCGCCTACCGCTCGGTCGCTGACACGTCCGGCTCCACGGAGTTCACCGGCTACACCTCCACCGAGAGCGAGTCGACCATCGTCGGCCTGCTCGTCGACGGTGTCCCCTCGCCCGCCGCCACCGAGGGCGACGAGGTCGAGGTCGTCCTCGACCGCACCCCCTTCTACGCCGAGGGCGGCGGCCAGCTCGCCGACCAGGGCCGCATCAAGCTCGACACCGGCGCCGTCATCGAGGTCCGCGACGTCCAGCAGCCGGTCCCGGGTGTCTCCGTGCACAAGGGCTCGGTGCAGGTCGGCGAGGTCACGGTCGGCGCCTCCGCCTACGCCGCCATCGACACCAAGCGCCGCCGTGCCATCGCCCGTGCCCACAGCGCCACGCACCTCACCCACCAGGCGCTGCGCGACGCCCTCGGCCCGACGGCCGCCCAGGCCGGTTCGGAGAACTCCCCGGGCCGCTTCCGCTTCGACTTCGGTTCGCCCGCCGCCGTCCCCGGCACGGTCCTCACCGACGTCGAGCAGAAGATCAACGAAGTGCTCGCCCGTGAACTCGACGTCCAGGCCGAGGTCATGAGCATCGACGAGGCCAAGAAGCAGGGCGCCATCGCCGAGTTCGGCGAGAAGTACGGCGAGCGGGTGCGCGTCGTCACCATCGGCGACTTCTCCAAGGAGCTGTGCGGTGGCACGCATGTGCACAACACCGCCCAGCTCGGCCTGGTGAAGCTGCTCGGCGAGTCCTCGATCGGCTCCGGTGTGCGCCGTATCGAAGCCCTCGTCGGCGTCGACGCCTACAACTTCCTCGCCAGGGAGCACACGGTGGTCGCCCAGCTCCAGGAGCTGGTCAAGGGCCGTCCCGAGGAGCTTCCCGAGAAGATCTCCGGCATGCTCGCCAAGCTCAAGGACGCCGAGAAGGAGATCGAGAAGTTCCGCGCGGAGAAGGTGCTCGCCGCCGCCGCCGGTCTCGCCTCGGGTGCCAAGGACGTACACGGCGTGGCTGTGGTCACCGGACAGGTGCCGGACGGCACCTCCGCCGACGACCTGCGCAAGCTGGTACTCGACGTCCGCGGCCGGCTGAATCAATCGTCGGGGGCGGGTGACCGCCCGGCCGTCGTGGCCCTGTTCACCGTCGCCAACGGCCGCCCTCTGACCGTCATCGCCACCAATGAGGCCGCCCGCGAGCGCGGTCTCAAGGCCGGCGATCTGGTCCGTACGGCCGCCAAGACCCTCGGCGGCGGCGGTGGCGGCAAGCCGGACGTCGCCCAGGGCGGCGGCCAGAACCCGGACGCCATCGGCGACGCCGTGGCCGCCGTCGAGCGCCTCGTCACAGAGACCGCCTGATGCGCAGAGGCCGTCGCCTCGCGCTCGATGTCGGGGACGCCCGTATCGGGGTCGCTTCGTGCGACCCCGACGGGGTCCTCGCGACCCCGGTGGAGACCGTGCCGGGGCGCGATGTCCCGGCCGCCCACCGGCGCATCAGGCAGCTCGTCGACGAGTACGAACCGATCGAGGTCATCGTCGGCCTTCCCCGCTCCCTCAGCGGCGGGGAAGGCCCGGCCGCGGTCAAGATCCGCGGCTTCGCACAGGAACTCGCGAACGGCATCGCTCCCGTTCCGGTCCGACTGGTCGACGAGAGGATGACCACAGTGACGGCCAGTCAGGGGCTGCGCGCTTCGGGCGTGAAGTCCAAAAAAGGCCGTTCCGTCATCGACCAGGCTGCCGCTGTGGTGATCCTTCAGAACGCTCTGGAGTCCGAACGGGCGTCGGGGGCTGCGCCCGGCGAGGGCGTCGAAGTGGTTGTCTGATCGCGATACGGTAACGTTCCGCGCGATGCGGCGGTGTTTCGAACAGCTGCCGCACAGCAAAGAGGCCGGCCCGTTCCGCGTCTGCCTCGCGGCCCTAGGGGATCGATGACTGAGTATGGCCGGGGCTCTGGCTCCGAACCGTGGCATCCCGAGGACCCCTTGTACGGGGACCAGGGATGGGGAGGACAGCAGGCCGCAGCCGGCCAGACTCCGCACGGCGGCCAGCCGCAGCAGCAGTACCCGCAGCAGCCGCAGCAGCCGCAGCAGCCGCAGCAGTACGGCAACCAGCAGGACCCGTACCAGCAGCAGTACAACCAGCAGCAACAGCAGCAGCAGCAACAGCAGTACAACCAGCAGCAACAGCAGCAGTACAACCAGCAGCAACAGCAGCAGTACAACCAGCAGCAGTACAACGGCGGCTGGGACACCGGCCAGCACCCCGCCATGCCGTACGGAGCGGGCCCTGCCGACACCTACGGCGGCCGGCAGCCCGGCTACGGCAGCCAGCAGGAAGCCGACTACTACGCCACTCCCGAGGCCTACCCGCCGCCGCAGCCCCCCGGCCGCCGCCAGGCCGAGCCGCAGCCCGCTCCCACCGACTGGGACGCCGAGGCGCAGCAGGAGGAGACCCACCCCTTCTTCACCGGCGACGACGGCCGTGACGACGACAGCGAGTACGACGACGACCCGAGCGAGTCGCGCCGGGGCGGCGGCCGTGAGCGCCGTGGCAAGACGAAGAAGAAGAGCCGCAACGGCTGTGCGTGCCTCGTGGTCGCGCTGGTTCTCGCGGGCGGCCTCGGCGGTGTCGGTTACTTCGGCTACCAGTTCTGGCAGGGCCAGTTCGGCGCGGCCGAGGACTACGCGGGTGCCGGAAGCGGGCAGACGCAGGTCGAGATCCCCAAGGGCGCGGGCCTGCTGGAGATCGGCAACATCCTCAAGACGGCCGGAGTCGTCAAGAGCTCGGGCGCCTTCGTCGCCGCCGCCGACGGAAAGAGCATCGAGGCCGGCGTCTACCTGCTCGCCAAGGGCATGTCCGGCAAGAACGCCGTGGACCTCATGCTCGACCCGAAAAGCCGCAACAACCTGATCGTCACTCCCGGCAAGCGCAACTCCTGGGTCTACGAGCAGATCGACACGCGTCTCGGTATCAAGGCGGGCACCACCAAGAGCGTCGCGCTTGCGAAGGCGAAGACCCTTGGCCTGCCCGAGTGGGCCGACGACAACAAGGACATCAAGGACCCGCTGGAAGGATTCCTCTACCCCGCGACCTATCCCGTCGCCAAGGGCATGAAGCCGGAAGCCGTCCTGCAGAAGATGGTCGCCCAGGCGACCCAGGAGTTCGGCAAGAAGGACCTCAAGGCCGAGGCTGCGCGGCTGGGCCTGAAGACGCCGCTCCAGGTGATCACGGTCGCGAGCCTCGTCCAGGCCGAAGGCAAGTACAAGCACGACTTCGACAAGGTCTCGCGGGTCGTCTACAACCGCCTCAAGCCGAACAACGCGGAGACGGTCGGACGCCTCGAGTTCGACTCGACGGTCAACTACATCAAGAGCGAGAGCAAGCTCGACACCGGCGCCGTCAACGATCTGCGGAAGATCAAGGATCCGTACAACACGTACGACATCAAGGGGCTGCCCCCGGGGCCGATCGGTAACCCGGGTCTGGACGCCTTCGGCTCGGCCCTCAGCCCGACCCCCGGGCCCTGGTACTACTTCGTGTCGATCACCGAGGACAAGACGCTCTTCGCGGTCACCAACGCGGAGCACGAGCGGAACCGGAAGAAGTACGAACAGCAGCAGGAGAAGAACAGCCAGTGAGCACGACGAAGCGGCGCGCGGCGGTCCTCGGATCGCCGATCGCCCACTCGCTCTCCCCGGTGCTGCACCGCGCGGCCTATGCCGAACTCGGCCTCGACGACTGGTCGTACGACCGCTTCGAGGTCGACGAGGCCGGGCTGCCGGCCTTCGTGGAGGAGCTCGACGACTCCTGGGCCGGTCTTTCGCTGACCATGCCGCTCAAGCGCGCGATCCTGCCGCTGCTCGACGGCATCAGCGACACCGCCGCCTCGGTCGAAGCCGTCAATACGGTGGTCTTCAGGGAGGACGGCCGCCGTCTCGGTGACAACACCGACATCCCCGGCATGATCGCCGCGCTGCGTGAGCGAGGTGTCGACAAGGTCGATTCGGCCGCCGTGCTCGGCGCGGGTGCGACGGCGTCGTCCGCGCTCGCGGCGCTCGCGCGGATCTGTACGGGACCGGTCGTCGCCTGCGTACGCAGTGCCGCCCGGGCCGACGAGATGCGCGGCTGGGGCGAGCGGCTCGGCGTCGATGTCGTCATCGCCGACTGGGCCGAGGCCGCGACGGTGCTGGAGGCACCGCTGGTCATCGCCACCACTCCGGCGGGCGCGACCGACGCACTCGCGGCCGAGGTGCCCGAGCGGCCGGGAACGCTGTTCGACGTGCTCTACGAGCCCTGGCCGACGGCCCTGGCCGCCGCGTGGTCGCAGCACGGCGGAGACGTGGTCGGCGGCCTCGACCTCCTGGTCCACCAGGCGGTTCTCCAGGTCGAACAGATGACGGGCCGGACCCCCGCACCGCTCGCCGCCATGCGGGCCGCCGGGGAGCGGGCGCTGAGCAGCGGAGCCGCGTGAAATGCTGAGGCGCGTTCGGGCGTCCGGGTGATGGACCGGAGACCGGGTCAAGGGCGTGGACGTGGGAGGATCGGGGGAGGCGGGCCAGGGCCGCGCACCCGGTCGCGCCGTCGCAGTTCCAGGCGCGAGCAGGAGGAGCACCGTTGAGCAGGTTGCGTTGGCTGACGGCGGGGGAGTCGCACGGACCCGCACTGGTGGCGACGCTGGAGGGTCTTCCCGCCGGTGTGCCGATCACCACCGAGATGGTGGCGGACCACCTCGCGCGGCGTCGCCTCGGTTACGGCCGCGGTGCCCGGATGAAGTTCGAGCGCGACGAGGTCACCTTCCTCGGCGGCGTACGGCACGGCCTGACGATGGGCTCGCCCGTCGCGGTCATGGTGGGCAACACCGAGTGGCCGAAGTGGGACAAGGTCATGGCCGCGGACCCGGTCGACCCCGACGAGCTCGCCCAGCTGGCCCGGAACGCCCCGCTGACCCGGCCCCGTCCCGGTCATGCCGACCTCGCGGGCATGCAGAAGTACGCGCTCGACGAAGCCCGGCCGATCCTGGAGCGCGCCAGCGCCCGTGAGACGGCGGCCCGGGTCGCGCTGGGCGCCGTTGCCCGCTCGTACCTGAAGGAGACGGCGGGGATCGAGATCGTCTCCCATGTCACCGAACTGGCCGCGGCGAAGGCGCCGTACGGCGTGTACCCGACCCCTGCCGACGTCGAGAAGCTGGACGCAGACCCGGTGCGCTGCCTGGACGCCGACGCATCGAAGGCGATGGTCGCGGAGATCGACCAGGCCCACAAGGACGGCGACACCCTGGGCGGTGTCGTCGAGGTGCTGGCCTACGGAGTGCCGGTCGGCCTCGGCTCGCACGTGCACTGGGACCGGCGGCTCGATGCCCGGCTCGCGGCCGCGCTGATGGGGATCCAGGCCATCAAGGGTGTCGAGGTCGGCGACGGCTTCGAGCTCGCCCGGGTGCCCGGTTCCCAGGCCCATGACGAGATCGTTCCGGGACCGGACGGGATCCGGCGTTCGACCGGCCGCTCCGGCGGCACCGAGGGCGGCATGTCCACGGGCGAGCTGCTGCGCGTACGGGCCGCGATGAAGCCGATCGCGACCGTCCCGCGTGCGCTGGCCACCGTCGACGTTGCCACCGGCGAGGTCGCGGCCGCGCACCACCAGCGTTCCGACGTCTGTGCCGTACCGGCGGCCGGGATCGTCGCCGAGGCGATGGTCGCGCTCGTCCTCGCGGACGCGGTCGCGGAGAAGTTCGGCGGCGACAGCGTCGGCGAGACCCGGCGCAACGTGCAGTCGTACCTCGACAACCTCCACATCCGGTGAGCGTCCCGCTGATCGTCCTGGTCGGGCCCATGGGCTCGGGCAAGTCCACCGTCGGCGAGATGCTCGCCGAGCGGCTCGGCGTGCCCTACCGGGACACCGACGCGGATATCGTCGCGGCCCAGGGCCGGGAGATCTCGGACATCTTCGTCGACGAGGGCGAGCCGTACTTCCGTGAGCTCGAACGGCAGGCTGTACGGGCCGCGGTCGCCGAGCACCCGGGCGTACTGGCCCTCGGCGGCGGCGCGATCCTCGACGACTCGACCCGCGAGCTGCTCGCAGGGCTCCCCGTCGTCTATCTGTCGCTGGACGTCGAGGAAGCGGTCCGACGGGTCGGTCTGAACCAGGCGCGCCCGCTGCTCGCCGTCAACCCGCGCCGCCAGTGGCGCGAGCTGATGGACGCACGCCGGCATCTGTACACGGAAGTCGCGCGCGTCGTCGTCGCCACCGACGACCGCACCCCCGAAGAGGTCGCCCAGGCGGTCCTCGACGCTTTGGAGCTGAAGGACGTATGACGGACCAGGCAGTGACCCGTATCCAGGTCGGCGGCACGGAAGGCTCCGATCCGTACGAGGTGCTGGTCGGCCGGCAGCTCCTCGGCGAGCTGCCCGGGCTCATCGGCCGTGCCCAGCGCGTGGCCGTACTGCACCCCGAGGCGCTCGCCGGGACGGGTGAGGAGATCCGCGAGGACCTGGCATCGCAGGGCTTCGAGGCCATCGCGATCCAGCTGCCGAACGCGGAGGAGGCCAAGACCGTCGAGGTCGCGGCGTACTGCTGGAAGGCGCTCGGCCAGACCGGCTTCACCCGCTCCGACGTCATCGTCGGCGTCGGCGGCGGCGCCACCACCGATGTCGCCGGGTTCGTCGCGGCGACCTGGCTGCGCGGGGTGCGCTGGATCGCCGTACCGACGACGGTGCTCGGCATGGTCGACGCGGCGGTCGGCGGCAAGACCGGCATCAACACCGCCGAGGGCAAGAACCTCGTCGGGGCCTTCCACCCGCCCGCCGGGGTGCTGTGCGACCTCGCAGCGCTCGACTCGCTGCCCGTCAACGACTACGTCAGCGGCATGGCCGAGATCATCAAGGCCGGTTTCATCGCCGACCCCGCGATCCTCGACCTCGTCGAGTCCGACCCGCAGGGCGCGCGTACCCCCGCGGGACCGCACACCGCCGAGCTGATCGAGCGCTCCATCAGGGTCAAGGCGGAGGTCGTCTCCAACGACCTCAAGGAGTCGGGCCTGCGGGAGATCCTCAACTACGGTCACACGCTCGCCCACGCCATCGAGAAGAACGAGCGCTACAAGTGGCGGCACGGCGCGGCCGTCTCGGTCGGCATGGTGTTCGCCGCCGAACTGGGTCGTCTCGCAGGGCGGTTGGACGACGCGACCGCCGACCGGCACCGCTCCGTCCTGGAGTCCGTCGGGCTGCCGCTGACCTACCGCGGCGACCAGTGGCCCAAGCTCCTGGAGACCATGAAGGTCGACAAGAAGTCCCGCGGCAATCTGCTGCGGTTCATCGTCCTCGACGGCCTCGCCAAGCCCACCGTGCTGGAGGGCCCGGACCCGGCGGTGCTGCTCGCTGCGTACGGGGAGGTGTCCGCGTGACCCGTCAGGTGCTGGTACTCAACGGCCCCAACCTCGGGCGGCTCGGCTCCCGCGAGCCCGACGTCTACGGTGCGACCTCCTACGCGGGCCTGGTGGAGACCTGCCAGGAACTCGGCAAGGAACTCGGCTTCGATGTCGACGTCCGGGAGACGAACGACGAGGGCGAGATGATCCGCTGGCTGCACGAGGCCGCGGACGGCTCAATTCCGGTCGTTCTCAACCCCGGTGCCTTCACGCACTACTCGTACGGGATGCGCGACGCGGCCGCCCAGCGGACCGCCCCGCTCATCGAGGTGCACATCTCGAATCCGTACACCCGTGAGGCATTTCGGCACACTTCGGTGGTCGCGGCGGTCGCCAGCGGCACGATCGCGGGCTTCGGCATCGGCTCGTACCGGCTCGCTCTGCGGGCGCTGGCCGAGGAGTTGACTGGCTGACAGGGCACTTCGGGCCGCGCCCGGCCGTTCCCACTGGGGGCGGACGGGCAGGTACCGTTCGGTAGCAGGGCGGCCGGGACGGCGCCTGACCAGCGTCAGTCGTACGAGACGGAGTGGCACCGGATGCAGCACGCAGTGGGGGCCGGATGGACACACAGCGCCCACCACCCGGGGCCGCCGCCCGGGGCTCCCGCCGGACCTCCGCCGGGCGCGCCCGCGGGCCCTCCGCCGCAGCACCAGCCGCCGGGCGCTCCCGCCGGGCCACCGCCGCACGGTCAGCCGCCCGCCGGGCGCCCGCCGCAGGGCCGGCCCGGACCACCTCCTGGCGCGCCGGCCTGCCCTCCGCCGCCGCAGGGGCAGCCGCCCGCCGGGCCGCCCCCGGCACCCGCGCATCCCGGGACACCCGCTGGACCGCCCCCCGCCGGGCCGCCGCAGACGCGCGGCGGGCGTCCCGCCCCCGGCTGGACCGGGCCCACCCCCCGGCACGCCTCCGCCCCGCCGTCCCGTGACACGACGGGGCACATCCAGCTGCCGCCCGGCGGACCGGTTCCCATACCCGCGCCGCCCCCGGCCGACAGCGGCACCGGCACGGCCACCCTCGCCGTCCTCCTCATCGGCCCGGCCGGAGCGGGCAAGACGACCGTGGCCCGCCACTGGGCCGCGGGCCGCCGCGTCCCCACCGCGCACATCAGCCTCGACGACGTACGCGAATGGGTCTGCTCGGGCTTCGCCGACCCCCAGTCGGGCTGGAACGACCACTCCGAGGCGCAGTACCGCCTCGCCCGCCGCACCTGCGGTTTCGCCGCCCGGAACTTCCTGGCCAACGGAATTTCCTGCGTCGTCGACGACGCGGTCTTCCCCGACCGCCCGGTCGTCGGCCTCGGCGGCTGGAAGCGCCATGTCGGCCCCGGACTGCTGCCCGTCGTGCTGCTCCCCGGCCTTGAGATCGTGCTCGAGCGCAACGCCGAGCGCAGCGGAAACCGACGTCTCTCGGACGAGGAAGTCGCCAGCATCCACGGCCGGATGGCCGGCTGGTACGGATCGGGGCTGCCGATCATCGACAACTCCAAGTACGACGTGGAGACCACCGCCCGGGTGCTCGACGACGTTCTGGCCCGGTCCATCGCCAGCCCGCCGAACTGGTAGCCCGCGCACCCCGCCGTGCCCACCCCCGGTCGGACGCGCTGACCAGGCCGGGCCGCGCCACCGCTCGTAGGCTCGGAACATGTCAGAGGTGTTTGGGACCCGCCGCGGCCGGCTGCGAGACCGGTGCGCGGCCACCGGCAGCGCCGGGGTTCTGGTCTCCCGCCCCGCGAACGTCCTCTATCTCGCGGGCGGAGCGCCGCCCGGCGCCGTCCTGCTGCTCGGCCCCGGCGAAGACGTCCTGCTCTGCCCCGGCACGCCCACCGGCGATCCCGCCGACGGCCGCCCCGACGAACAACTGCGGCTGACCGTCCTGCCCACCTCGGCCGGTGACCCGGCGGTGGCCGCCGCCGAGCAGGCGCGCATCGCGGGCGTCGAGTCGCTCGCCGTCGAGGAGCACCATCTGACCGTCGCCCGCCACCGAGCGCTCGGCTCGGTCGCGCCGCGGCTGCGCCTCGCCGACCTCGGGCTCGCCGTCGAGCAGCAGCGCGTCGTCAAGGACGAGGAGGAGATCGCCTGCCTGCGGATCGCGGCCGAGATCGCCGACCAGGCCCTCGGGGAACTGCTGGAGTCGATCCTGGTGGGCCGTACCGAGCGGCATCTGGCCCTGGAGCTGGAGCGGCGGCTCGTCGACCACGGCGCCGACGGCCCCGCCTTCCCGACCTCGGTCGCCACTGGTCCCAACTCCGGACGAGGCGGTCATCGCCCCTCCGACCGACGGGTCGAAGAGGGTGATTTCCTCTCCGTATGCGTCGGTGCGAACTACCGCGGCTACCGCTGCGAGATCGGCCGTACGTTCGTCATCGGGACGACCCCCGCGGACTGGCAGATCGAGCTGTACGACCTCGTATTCGCCGCTCAGCGGGCCGCCCGGGAGTCTCTCGCACCGGGCGCCGCGTACCGCGATGTGGACCACGCGGCCCGCCAGATCCTGGACGCGGCGGGCCATGGCGAGGGCCTCGCACCCCTCACCGGGCACGGCGTCGGGCTCGAAATCGACGAGGACCCGCAGCTCGCCCCCGCAGCCATGGGTAAACTGGACGCTTGTGTGCCGGTCACCGTCGAACCGGGGGTCCACCTCCCGGGCCGGGGCGGGGTCCGGATCGATGACACGCTCGTCGTGCGCCAGGAGGCGGACGGCGGACCCGAGCTACTCACCATCACGACCAAGGAGCTGCTCGCGCTCTAGCTCTGCTGCAGCGCGCTTCCTCGGTCGTCCACCAGCGTCAGTCCAGGAGATTCCGCAACCGTGGCTTCCACGAACGACCTCAAGAACGGCATGGTGCTCAAGCTCGACGGAGGCCAGCTCTGGTCCGTCGTCGAGTTCCAGCACGTCAAGCCCGGCAAGGGCCCTGCCTTTGTGCGCACCAAGCTGAAGAACGTGCTCTCCGGCAAGGTCGTCGACAAGACGTTCAACGCCGGCGTGAAGGTCGAGACGGCCACCGTCGACCGCCGCGACATGCAGTTCTCGTACATGGACGGCGACTACTTCGTCTTCATGGACATGCAGACGTACGACCAGCTGCACATCGACCGCAAGGCCGTCGGTAACTCTGCCAACTTCCTGATCGAGGGCTTCACCGCCAGCGTCGCGCAGCACGAGGGCGAGGTGCTCTATGTCGAGCTGCCCGCCGCCGTCGAGCTGACCATCCAGCACACCGACCCGGGCGTCCAGGGCGACCGCTCCACCGGCGGCACCAAGCCCGCCACGCTGGAGACCGGTTTCGAGATCGGCGTCCCGCTCTTCATCACCACCGGTGAGAAGATCAAGGTCGACACCCGCTCCGGTGAGTACCTCGGCCGGGTGAACAGCTAACCGTGGCTGCCCGGAACAAGGCCCGCAAGCGCGCCTTCCAGATCCTCTTCGAGGCCGACCAGCGCGGTGCGTCCGTGCAGACGGTCCTCGCGGACTGGGTCCGGCACTCGCGGACCGACGACCGGCAGCCGCCGGTCGGCGAGTACACCATGGAGCTCGTCGAGGGGTACGCGCAGTACGCGGACCGGATCGACGACCTCATCGCCACCTACGCCGTCGGCTGGACCCTGGACCGGATGCCGGTCGTCGACCGCAACATCATCCGGCTCGGCGCGTACGAGCTGGTGTGGGTGGACGAGACCCCGGACGCGGTGGTGATCGACGAGGCGGTACAGCTCGCCAAGGAGTTCTCCACCGATGAGTCCCCGTCGTTCGTGAACGGTCTGCTCGGCCGTTTCAAGGACCTCAAGCCGAGCCTGCGACGCGACTAGGTGCCCGTCGGGGCTCCGCCCCGAAACCCGCACCTCAAACGCCGGCGGGGCTGGAAAGACCCAAACACCCCGCGGTAGTATGTTGGTGAACCCAAGATCACACCACAGAACACCAGTCACAACCACAAAAAAA
>NZ_JBEXEX010000045.1:0-62566 GCF_040606445.1 Streptomyces sp. NPDC005408
TCCGGCGAACACAATCGCCGGAAGATCGTCTAGGGAAGACGTCAAGCATCACCCGACGCCAACCCGTCAACCATCAACTGAGACTCGACATGCTGCGCTGGGCTCCTGGCCGGTCGCTCGGCCCCATGCGTTGGTCCCGTCTTCCCGCCCGTTCCACAGTCCTCATGCCGCTCTGCCTCGTTAGATCAGCTTTCATGCCTATTTGTTCTGGCGGTCGCCGAAATTTATCCACAGGCAGGTGATTGCAAGATGCCGTTGCGGGGCTGGTCGGGACTTACCGGGCCATTCCGTGACTTTCTTGTGACCTTGTTCGGCCGCTCATGGTCGGCGTGGTGGTCGGTGGTGAGTGCTGAGCTGATTTCTACCCGGCGACTGTCACACCGACTGGCTTTCCGACACCTGTAGCAATCGAGAGGGGCTCTGACCGGGTCCCAACGCCGGAGCTGGAGGAGCGATGTGGATCAGCGGAAAGGCCGTCACACCGACGCGAACTTCGACACCCCTATGGGCAGTCCGCGATGGATCGGGCGACGCAACGCAGCGGCGATGTGCCGGTTAGCGAGACCGGGGATCCTCCGGACCCTTGATGCCCTGGCCGACGACTGGAAGGACGAGTGGCGTGAGCGCGAAGAGACACGGTCCCGCCTGGCGGGATGCGAAAGAAGGCTTTTGCCCGCCTGAAGGGAGCGCGGCACCACACGCCCCTTACGCGTCCGGTCCGGCCGGTACACCTAACTCAACAGCCGCACTGACGGCTTGCCGGGCGATACGGGCAAGCCCCGATGTGGCGGTGAATGACCGCTGGGCAAGCCTTCGGGCAAGCCCCCGGCGGTTGGCTGAACGCACTGCGCAGCAACGGCACATCAACGAACGGGCGGACATGAACGAGCACGAGGCAGCACGCATCGCGGCACGACTCAAGGAGGTGGAGGAGAAGGTGAAGCGACTGGAAGAGCTTGTGCGTCGGGTCGCCGAAAAGGGTCCCGCTACTTCTTCGACCCAGTAGCGCCGCCGAGTTGCTGGAAGACCTGCAACAGGCCGTCGAGTCTGGCGTTTATGGCATCCAGTCGTTCGGACAGCTCGACGTATTCCGGTGTGGGCATTCGCCCGCCGCTTGCCGCCTCGGGAGTGCCGGCCTTCGGGTCGGCCTCTGAGGGCAGGGGATCGGCAACGAAGTTGCCCCGACCCGGCATGGAGTAGATCAGACCTTCATCGCGCAGTATGCGTAGCGCGGACCGTGCGGTCATGTTCGCGATTTCGTAGGTCGCTTCGAGATCGCGCGACGACGGGACTCGCTCGCCCGGCTTGAGGCGCCCGGAACGGATCTGCCGCCGCAGCTCCTCGGCGACCAGGCGGTACGGAGGAGTGTCGGAATCCTTGGGCAGCTTCATATCCCGAGGGTAGCGGGCCTAGCCCGCCTCGTGCAGTAAGACCCTGATGCAGCACCACCCTGCCCAAACTGAGCTAGCCCACCTCTAGCGCGATGTGCGCTAGGCGCTTGACGCACTCATCGGACGTAGTGCACTGTTGATCTCGCTTCACCACCACGGCGGAGCACAGCCGAAAGGACGTAACACCCATGGCACGTATCCGTGTTGGCCTGCTCCCCACCGCAGCGTTCATGGTCGGCACCCTGCCGGTGCCGAAGTACGCGGACCAGGAGAAGACGCAGTTCGCGACCGACCGCGAGACCGGCGCGAAGCTCTACACGATCACCCTCTTCTTCATGGAGGAGGACCGCGCCGAGGCTCTGAAGATCACGGTCCCGGAGACCGGTCTCCCCAACGGCCTCAAGCCGGGTGTGCCGGTGATGCCGGTGGAGCTGTTCGCCACCCCGTGGGCGCGGATCTTCAACGGCTCGCTTTCGGACGGCATCGCCTACCGCGCGGCCCGCGTGGACCTGGCTGGCGCCGCTGCCGAGGCGGCGTGACCGGGTCCGCTTTCCGGTTCGGCGCTGAGCGCAGTTACCCGCTGCCTCACGCCGGACCGGACCCCCGGTTCAGCGAATCTCTCGTGACCTCGGTAGCGGCCGTACTCGTCGGCTACGGCTACCCCCGCCTCGCCGCTTGGGAGGACTGGGCGGCTCTCGAATCAGCCCTCGCGGCCTTCCTCTACAACCCTCAGGAGAACGGCATATGAAGAATCTCAACGACACGGCGGAAGGGGTCTTCGGCTGCGTCGGGCTGGTGCTGGCCGTCCTGGCCGTCTGGATGGTGTGGTGGGTGGTCCGCTACTTGCGCGCCGACGCCATGACCCGGCAGTCGATCCGACAGGCCGTGCGCGTGCGGCGGGGCTGGAAGCGCCTCGCGCCAATGCTCAAACTGTCGGCCACGGACAAGACCCCGACCGCACTGGCGTCGCTGGCGAACGCGGACGGCAAGCCCGTCAAGCCCCGCGTTCTCATCCCCGCGTTGAAGGTCGCGCATGACGCGTACGGGGTAATCGCACGGGCAACCTGCCTGCCCGGGGTGGGCCTGGAACAGTTCCAGAAGGCGGCCCCTCACCTGGCGGACGCGTGGCGCTGCACGCGGGTCGCGGTCACGCAGGAGCAGCCCGGATCGGTCGTTATCCGGGGTGTGCGGCTCGATCCACTGAAGTTCCCCACCGAGCACCGCCCCACGGGCGACGTGCCGGACGAGACGGCCCGGTGGGACCTCGGGTTGGACGAGTACGCACGGCCGGTGTCCGTGGACCTCACACAGGTGCCCGGTGTGACCCTGGCCGGCCTTCCCGGCTTCGGCAAGACCAGCCTGATCAATCGGCTTCTCTCGGACTGGGCGCCCTCGCCCGCAGTGCAGTTCGCCTGCGCCGACGGCAAGGTGTCCGCCGCGTTCGAAGGCGATTACGCCGACTGGGTGCAGCGCATGTTTGCCTTCGTGGGCGACGACTTGGAAGAGGCCAACAAGCTTTTCCGACAGTTGGTGGAGCTGCGGCGCGTGCGCTCGTCCTGGCTGCGCACGGTGCTCGGAACGAAGTCGATGTGGGACATCGGCCCGTCCGAGAACTGGCCGCTGGTCGTGCTGATCATCGACGAAGCCCACACCTACTTCCGCGACCACAAGGGCAGCGACCCGAAGACCAAGAAGCTCGCCGCGCTCGCTGCCGAGAACGCCCGGCTCGTGGAAGACCTGGTGAAGAAGGGGCGCTCGGTGGGGATGCTCGTCATCCTCGCCACCCAGAAGTCCACCGGCGACGCGATACCGACCTTCATCCGCGACGTGTGCCCCGTGGGCCTGAGCTTCGCGCAGAAGACCGCTGAGGCCGCTGTCGCCGCTCTCGGCGAGGAGATCAGGGAGTGGCCCGATGCCAACCCGATCAACCTCCAGGACCCGACCTATGTCGGCGTCGCCTCCATGAATCACCAGTCGCAGCGCGGCTTCACCCGCATCCGCACCCCCTACGTGCCGGACGCAGACGCCGCTCACGTCGCTGACACCACCGCCTACCTGACCGCCGACCCCTACTCGCTCCTGAAAGCGCTCCTCGGCCCCCGCATAGGAGACAAGGACGTGGACTTGAACAAGCCTGACGCCGCCGCGGCCTGACCCCCGCACCGCCCGCCACGCAGCACCGAAAGGAGGTGAACCCTTTGGCAGAGGACCGGATCACTCAGCGCACCATCACCGCCGTGATGATCGTCATCGCCGCGCTGGCGTTCGTCTTCTCCTTCGGCAACGTATGGTCCCTCGCCCTGCGCCTGGGCGTCCCTGGGCCGATCGCACCGCTCATCGCCCCGATGGTGGACCTGTCCGTGGTCGGCCTCCTGGTCGCCCTGCGCTATCTCTCCCTGCGCGGACTGCCCGCCGAACAGATGACGGCCGCCACCCGGCTGATGCACTTCTCCGGGCTCCTGACCCTGGCCCTCAACGTCGCCGAACCGATCACCGCCGGACACTACGGCCGAGCAGCCGTGGACGCCGTGGCTCCTCTGCTCCTGCTCGGCTGGGGCGCCGTTGGCCCGCAGCTCCTGCGCGCCTTCCACGCCGTCACCCGGCCAGCCGACCCGGCCTCCGGGCCGGACTGGATCGAGCAGCAGCCTGAGACGGCCTCCAACCCTGCCCCCTCTGCGGCGCCATTCACAGTCCCGGCCCTGCCCGTCACACCGGGAGCGCCCTCAGCCCCGGTCGTTCCGGCTCCTGCCTCGCCCGCGGTCAAGGTGCCCGAGCCGCTGCTGATCGAAGCACGCTCCATCGCCACGTCCCACCACGCCGAGCACGGCGAAACGATTACCCCGGCTCAGCTCAAGACGCGACTCGGCATCGGCCTGCCCATGGCCACCGCCCTCCACGCCGCCCTTTAGGGCCGCACCCTCCGCCAGCCTTCCGGCACCCCCCACGCTCGCCCGCCCACCCCTGGGCCCGACTTGCCATGCGCATGCCTGCGGGCAGCAGCCCGAGCGCACTGAATCGCTGCTGCCCGCAGGCTCACCCTCACGCCAGAAGGGAGACCCCGCCACCCATGCGCCGCCCCCTCGACCTGCACCACGTGATCAGCCCCGGCCTGCGGGACCTGATCGAACTGGCCAACACCCACGACTTCGATCGCGTCACCGAACAAGTCCGGAACCTGCGCGGCTGCACCCAGCCCGTCAACCTCCACGGCTGGACGGTCACCACCGACCAGACCACCAAGCAAGTGGTCCGCTCCTACCGTTCCGAAGACGAACCCTCCGGACGCCTCCTCACCACCTGCGGTAACCGCCGCGCATCCCGCTGCCCCGCTTGCTCGCGCCTCTACGCCGCCGACACCTACCACTTGATCAAGACCGGACTGTCCGGCGGCAAGAACGTCGCCGAAACCGTCCGTGACCACCCCCGAGCCTTCGTCACCCTCACCGCCCCCTCCTTCGGCCCCGTCCACCACCGCAAGACCGATACCGCGGGCAAGACCCGCCCTTGCCGCTGCGGCATCCACCACGCCGAGGACGACCCGGTGTTGGGCACCCCGCTGGCCCCAGCCACGTACGACTACACCGGCGCCGTGCTGTGGAACGCGCACGCCGGAGCACTGTGGGCACGCTTCACCACCTACCTTCGCCGTGCCCTCGCCGAACACCTCGGCATGACGCAGAAGGCGTTGAACACCGCCCTCCGCATCTCCTTCGCCAAGGTCGCCGAGTACCAGAAGCGCGGCCTGGTCCACTTCCACGCCGTGGTCCGCTTCGACGGACCCGACGGGCACACCACCTCGCCCCCGCCCTGGGCCACCTTTGATGTCCTGCGCGCCGCTGTGGGGATGGCGCGGGAGCGTGCCCGGCTCACCATCGCTTCAGACGCCATCGGCGAACGCATCATCACCTGGGGCAGCCGCTTCAAAGTCGACCCCATCACCGCCCTGGGCGACGGCGAACTCACCGACGCCAGGGTGGCTGAGTACACAGACGCCAAGGTCGCTGGGTACATCGCCAAGTACGCCACCAAGAACGCCGAGGGCGCAGGGACCGTAGACCGCACCCTCATGTGCCGCCCCTGCGCCGGACGCGGCTACGTACGTGGCCCCGATCGCTTCCACGACCGCTGCACCGACTGCGATGGCACCGGACAAGCCGACCCCATCAAGGCCCTGCCCGTCCAGCAGCACGTCCGGCAGATGATCCGTACCGCCTGGAACCTCGGGCACCTGCCGGAGTTCGCCGACCTAAAGCTCTGGAAATGGGCCCACATGCTCGGCTTCCGCGGCCACTTCTCTACCAAGTCCCGCGCCTACTCCACCACCCTCGGCGCGCTCCGTGACGTACGCCGCGCCTGGCGTCTCGCCCAGGCCGAAGCCGCCCGTGCCCGCGCCGGCCTCCCCGTCAACGACGAGAACACCGCCCTCGTCACTGCCTCCTCGTGGGCCTACCTCAGCAGCGGCTACCGCCCCGGCGAAGAACTCCTAGCCGCCCAAGTCCGCCACGAGATCGCCCACGCCCAGCACACCAAGTCCGAAGGAGAGCCCTGGCTGTGATCACTCCGACCAAGGCCGATAGGCAGACGCTGAAGCTGGTCGAAGCGCTGGCTGAGATCGGTGTGTCCCGCGCCGCCTTCTACCGGATGCGTGCTCGGGGGCAAGCGCCCAGGCACTTGAAGCTGCCCAACGGTCAGATCCGTATACGCAGGACAGACCTCGACGCCTGGTTCGACGCTTGCGAGGTGCAGGAAGCGTGCTGACCTACGACGTTCAGATCTGGGGCATCCGCAAGCGGGCCAACCGTGCGGCGGCCTATCAACTCCGGTGGCGGGTCGGCCCCCGGCCCTTCTCCAAGAGCTACAAGATCAAGGCTCAGGCGGACGGCCGACGCTCGCAGCTGATGACTGCCCTGCGCAACCGCGAGCAGTTCGACACAGAATCCGGCCTACCCGCCTCGGAGGTGCAGGCGCTCAACTCCTCCACCTGGTACGCCCACACTCGCGCGTACGCCGAAATGAAGTGGCCGGGCGCCTCGGCCAAGCACCGCGCGAGCATCGCTGACACGCTCGCCACCATCACGCCGAAGCTGGTCAAAGACACCCGTGGTGCTCCCGCTCCGAAGGTGCTCCGCCTCGCGCTCTACTCGTGGGTCTACCGGTTCGTCCTGGGCGATGATGGAACGCTGAGGCCCCGTCTCGACGTCGAAGAACCGCCTGCCGACATCGTGGCCGCGCTGGACTGGATCGGTCGAAAGTCCGTAGACATGACCGCCCTCAGCACGCCCTCAGTGGTCCGTACGGCACTCGACGCGCTGAAGCTGAAGCAGGACGGCACGGCCGCTGCCGAGAACACGGTGAACCGCAAGCGGACGGTCTTCAGCAACTGTCTCCGATACGCGGTGGAACGGGAGTTGCTGACGTCCCTGCCCTTCGACAGGGTCGACTGGACCGCGCCCGAGACCGACGACGAGATCGACTTCCGGTTCGTCCCCGGCCCCAAGCTGGCAAAGGCGTTGATCAACTCTGTCGGCGAGCAGGGCGAACGCGGACGGCACTTGATGGCGTTCTTCGGCTGCCTCTACTACGCGGCCAACCGCCCTGGTGAGGCGGCCAGTCTGCGTGAGGACGACTTCACCCTTCCCCAGGAGGGCTGGGGCGAAGTCCTGCTCTCCACAAGCATGGCCCGGGTCGGCTCCGGATGGACCGATACGGGCGAGTCGTTCGATACGCGCGGTCTGAAGAAGCGGGCCCGCAAGGCAACCCGGCCGGTGCCGATTCCGCCGATTCTCGTGCGCCTGGTCCGCGAGCACCTCAAGGAGTTCGGCACCGCCGAAGACGGCCGGCTCTTTCGCGCGGCCCAGGGCGGCCACCTCTTGTCCAAGGAGTACGGGGAGGCGTGGAAGGCCGCCCGGCTCGCAGTGCTGACGGAGCCCGAAGCAGCCTCGCCCCTGGCTGACGTGCCGTACTCCCTACGCCACGCGGGCGTCTCGCTCTGGCTTGAGTCCGGCGTCTCCCCGGCCGAAGTCGCACGCCGTGCAGGCCACAGCATCGCGGTCCTGTTCCGCTTCTACGCCAAGGCCATCCATCGGAGCCAGGAGCGCTCGAATGACCAGATCCAGCGTGCTCTGGATGCGGCGGAGCACGACGCCTGAGCCAGCCTCGCTGTGTAAGGGTGCCGTCCCGGTGCGGCACCCCTACCCCTCATTGGTGTCAACTCGCGGTCTCGCCATTGCCGGACGCCGAACTCTCCTGAAGCTTCGCCAGCAGCGCTCCGAGGGCAGCTTCCGCTTTGCGGAGATCGTCCTTGGTTCGATCACTTGGCCTGTTGCTGTATGCAATGTATGAGCCGGGGCTAATGATGTGCCCTGCACGAATGGTGAAGACGAGCAGTGGTTGCCAAACCCGGTAACGCCTGAGAACGCGGTCGAGCAACCTCCGGTGTCCCAGGCGGACTTCGATGACAGCCCTGTAGTCACGGGCCTCGGGCACGAACCCAGGGAACGGCGCCCCGAACTCGATGAACACCTGATCGGCCTTTCTCCCGCCGACAGCGAACGGAGCAGGCAGCCGCATGCCGTCTTCCGACTCTGGCCTGAGGCGGTCACGCGTGCTCGTCCATGGCAAAGGCAGTACAGATCGCTCTTCGTCCGGAAACGACAATCGAAGGTCCACAACGACGATGGCCCTGGCTCCCGTGTTCAAGAGCACAAGAGGAAAGCGAAGCCGAGCCATCTGCGGCGTCACCGCAGCAGCGAACGAGTGCGGTTCCCAGCTCCTCAGGACGCCCTGACGGGCATTAAGCCACCAAAAGGACGCCACAGTAAACACCAGGGCACACGCCGTCACAACAGCGGCCGCAGGAAGAGAACCGTTGCTCTGTTGCGCCACGGCAAGTAGCAGACCCGTCACGTTCGAGAGTGTGTCACTTGCAGGAGAACTTCTCCGACGATCTGCAAGAACTAGCAGGTCAAGCACACGCGATTACTACACCTGGACCGAGCGACAACCACCATCGGCGTTGAAGGCCACCCCCAGTGGGCGTGCGGGACAAGACAGGAATCAGGGATGGTGCGCAGACCATGGAGCATCTGCTGCCCATCCCGGCCCGATTGTCAGTCCTCGGGCGTAGCCTGCGCGCGGGCCAGGACACTGACGCGCCAGGCCAACTCCCAGTACTGGAGGAGGGGGACATGCAACTCTCACCTGAGCAACGATTCGCCAAATTGGCGCGCTGGACGAACCCACCGAGCAAAGCGGAGGAGGAGCGCCTTGAGCGCGCCCGCCGCATGGTGACCCGCGCGGTGCAGCAACATCCCCAGTTCGCCGACCTCGGACTCAGCGTCGAGGCGAAGGGCTCTTGGGCGAACAACACGAACGTGAGTCGCGACAGCGACGTCGACATCAAAGTGGAGTTCACCCAGCGCGCGTACCAGGGCTCCTCAGCGAGCGGGATGAGTTTTTGGGAGCTGGCGCTGCATCCCAACAGTTACAAGGGTCCCTGGACACCCGAAGCATTCCGGCAGGAGCTCGGGGTAGCGCTGAAGGGGGTCTCCAGCGCTGTAGACGCAACACACAATGTCGCCTTCTACGTACCGGATGTTCCCGGCAGCCGCCCCAGCACAGACGTGGTCCCGTGCTTCACGTACCTTCACCAACGCGGCTGGGGCCGTCCCACCCAGGGCACCGTCGTCTTCACGAAGGACGGCCACCACATCGTCAACTGGTCCCACCAGCAGCTGATCAACGGCCGGGAGAAGAACAAGAGCACCAATCACCGTTACAAGTTCGCTGTCCGCGCGCTGAAGGCGATTGAGAACGATCTGGTGCAGCTCGGCAAGATCGAGGACCTCCCGTCTTACTTCATGGAGTGTCTGATCTATAACGTCCCCGACTCGGTGCTCACGGCTGGTTCCCTCGACACGGCCTTCAAGGGAGCGCTGACCCACCTGCGCCAACAGTTCAGCTACTGGTGGGGAAACCCGGACGCTTTGGTCGAACCGAACGAGATCAAGAAGCTCTTCCAGAGCGGCCAGAAGTGGAAGACGGACGATGCCCGCCGACTCCTCAATGCGGCGTGGCACTACCTCAACTACGGATGACCGCCGATGACTTCACCAGCCCGGTCCATACGCTGGGGCGCGGCAGCCGCCTCCAGCGTCTACGGCGTCCTGCTCTATCTACTGGGCCTACGCCCTGACCAAGAGCTGAAGTACGCCTTCGCTTACGTTCCTGCAGTCCTGGGTTACCTGGTTCTGGTCTTCGACAAGTGGGCCTGGCGCTGGCCCGGCGTCCACAGGATCACCGGGCACCCACGCCTGGATGGCACTTGGCGCACGACGCTCACTCCAAGCGTCGAAAGCCACATCCCCGCCGGTGGCAACCGAGGCCCCATCCGGGCCTATCTCGCAGTCGAGCAGTCCTACTGGAGCCTGCACGTCACGCTGCGCACTGCGGAGAGCAGCTCCCGCTCCAGCAACGCGACCGTCGATAAGACCGACGGATCAGGTATCTCCGAACTGCGATTTCTCTACGAGAACATCCCACAGGTTGCCCACCAGCAGCGCAGCCCTCGGCACACCGGTGCCGGCCGGTTGAGCCTGGCAGGTAGAAACCCTACGGCGCTCACCGGCCGTTACTACACCGATCGCTTCACTGCTGGTGACATGGAACTGGTTCTGATCAGCAGGACCACCGACTACAGCACCTTCGCTCAGGCCGCAGCAGCAGACACCATGCCCTGATGCCCATAGCTCAGCACGGTGGACCGCGGTCCACACCTGGTCCACACGCACTGATGAACTACGCGACAGAGTCGCGCCAAGGTGAGACAGGCGCATGCAGAAGGGGCGCCCCTCAACGAGAAGCACCCCTTCTGACAAGCACGTCTATGACCTGCGGAGTCGGTGCGATCCGAACCCACGGGTGCGCTTTCGTGGCCTCGCGTTTTTCAAGACCGTTCCCTTAGGCCGCTCGGGCAACCCACCCACGCCCCAACCACCTGCGGCGGAGCGGGCTACAGACTACCGGCCCCGCGTCGTGCGTCGCAGCCGCCTTCTTCCGCACCAAGGGGCCCTGGGGCGAACCCAGGAAGCAGCAGGGTCAGCTGTCGCCCGTGCGCTTGCCCAGGACGACCTCCGCCGTGTGTTCCTTGCCGTCGCGCTCGTACGTCAGCGTCACCTTGTCGCCCGGCTTGTGGTTCCAGATTTCGCTGATCAGCGTCGGGCCGCTGTCGACCGGCTTGCCGTTGAACTTGGTGATCACGTCGTCCGCCTTGAGACCCGCCTTCGCGGCCGGGCCGCCCGGGCTCACCGCCGGGGTGCCGCCCGTGCCCTGGGTGGCGATCTTGGCGCCCGAGTCCTTGCCCGACATGTCGACCGTCGCGCCGATCACCGGGTAGACCGGCTTGCCCGTCTTGATCAGCTGTTCGGCGACGTTCTTCGCCTGGTTGATCGGGATGGCGAAGCCGAGGCCGATCGAGCCTGCCTGTGTCTGGCCGAGGCCGCTGCCCGCCGACTGGATCGCGGAGTTGATGCCGATCACCGCGCCGCTTGAATCGAGCAGCGGGCCGCCGGAGTTGCCCGGGTTGATCGAGGCGTCGGTCTGCAGGGCGCTCATGTACGAGTTCTTGCCGCTGGAGCCGTCGCCCGAGGCGACCGGGCGGTTCTTCGCGCTGATGATGCCGGTGGTGACGGTGTTCGACAGGCCGAAGGGGGCGCCGATCGCGATGGTCGAGTCGCCGACCGCGACCTGCTCGGAGTTGCCGAGGGCCAGCGGGTTCAGGCCCGAGGGCGCGTTCTTGAGCTTCAGTACGGCGACGTCGTAGCCCTGTGCCCGGCCGACCACTTCGGCGTCGTACTTCTTGCCGTTGGAGAAGGTCGCGGACAACGTGCCGCCGTCGGCCGCGGAGGCCACCACATGGTTGTTGGTGAGGATGTGGCCTTCCTTGTCGTAGACGAAGCCGGTGCCCGTGCCGCCCTCGCTCTCACTGCTGTCGCCGGTGCCGCCTCCGCTCGCCTTCGCTTCAATGGTGACCACGCTCGGCAGCGCCTTGGCAGCGACCGCGGCGACCGTGCCCGGCTCGCGCTTGAAGTCCTTGGGGGCCGCCGCGGCGGAGATGGTGGTCGAGTCGGGGGTGTCGTCGTTGCGCTCGGCGGCCCAGTAGCCGATACCGCCGCCGACGCCGCCCGCGACAAGGGCGGCGACGAGCACCGCGGCGACCAGTCCGCCGGAACGTTTGCGCGGGGGCTCCGCGACCTGGGCCGGTGCTCCCCAGACCGGGCCGCCGCCGCTGTCGCCGCCCCCGTGGGAGCCGCTCCCGTAGGAGGGGAGTGCGGGCGGGGGCGGGGGCCAGGCGGCTCCCTGCGGCTGGGCCGCGGTCGGCGGGGCGGCGGGTACGGGACCGGGCAGCGGCGCGGTGGCGGGCTCGGGCTGGGGGGAGTGCCCGGGCTCGTCGACCGCGGCCGCTGCCGGCTCTGTGGTGTGTGTGGTCCCGTTCGAATAAGCCGTCTGAGCCGTCCCGGCTCCCTCTGTGGACGCAGTCGTGCCCGCGGGAGCGGCGGCCGGCACAGGAGGTAGCGACGGGGCGGCCGGAACCGCAGTGCCCTCGTTGCCCTCGTTCTCGGTGCTCACAGCTCTTTCTCCTCAGGTTCCACGTCGTCTTCAGGTTCCACGTCAGTCTTCGGCAAGAGTCCGCTGTTGGCGCCGTCGCTCCGCAGGTGTCTGCGGACAGCTTTTCCCACAGCACGTCAGGCCACTGTAAGCAGGACCTGTGTGTATCTCCGTAATCCTTTACTTCCGGCAAAACGGACGCATCTTCACCGCCGCCGGTTGGCCCCCCTGCAAGCGCCTACCCCGTCGCGGTGACACCATGACGCGGTGACTCAAGCACGACAGCACAACATCCAGGTCGTCGCCCACCGAGGCGCCTCCGAAGACGCGCCCGAGCACACGCTGGCCGCGTACAAGAGGGCGATCGAGGACGGCGCGGACGCCCTCGAGTGCGATGTACGGCTCACCGCGGACGGCCATCTCGTCTGTGTCCACGACCGGCGCGTCAATCGCACCTCCAACGGCCGCGGCGCCGTCTCCGCCCTGGAGCTCGCGGATCTCGCCACTCTCGACTTCGGTTCGTGGAAGGACAGCGAGGAGAGCCCCGACTGGGGAGACCCGTCCTTCACCTCCGTACTGACCCTTGAGCGCCTCCTTGAGCTGGTGGCCGACTCTGGGCGCCGCATCGAGCTGGCCATCGAGACCAAGCACCCCACCCGCTGGGCGGGCCAGGTGGAGGAGCGGCTGATTCAGCTGCTCGGCCGCTTCGGACTGGCCGATCCGACCGCGGCCGACGACTCGCCCGTACGGATCATGAGTTTCTCGGCCCGCTCCCTGCACCGGGTGGCCGCCGCCGCGCCGAACATCCCCACCGTCTATCTGATGCAGTTCGTGACGCCGCGGCTGCGCGACGGGCGGCTGCCCGCCGGCGCACGGATCGCCGGCCCGGGGATGCGGATCGTACGCAACCACCCCGGCTACATCGCCCGGCTGCACCGTGCGGGCCATCGCGTGCACGTCTGGACGGTCAATGAGCCGGAGGACGTCGAGCTCTGCGCCCGCCTCGGCGTGGAGGCGATCATCACCAATCGCCCCAAACAGGTGCTGTCCCAGCTGGGTCGCCTTTAACTCTGATTACAGGGAGTGCACCGGCGCGTTCGGTCCGTATTCGATCGTTACGAGTGCGTCACTGGCCCGCCCTTGGCCGGTTTCCGGTCCAGTCCATTGGGGCATTCACACCGTGGCGTGGGGCAAAGGAGGTCTCGGGGGTGGCGTTGGTGGTGGCACAGGTGGTGCCCACGTCGTCGAGCATGGCCGTACCCCATGGCCCTGCGGGCGTGGGTGAGGCAAGACACCGGATGCGTGAGCAATTGCGACGCAGTGGGGTGTCCGAATCGGTCGTCGACGATGCAGTTCTGATCCTTTCCGAACTTCTCAGCAACGCATGCCGCCACGGCAGGCCGCTGAACCACGCAGAGGTGGGCGACGGCGACATCCGCGCAGACTGGCGCGTCGACACGGCAGGCCGGCTCACCGTGGAAGTGACAGACGGGGGCGGTCCCACCCGACCGGTTCCGGCCACGCCGTCGGTCACCGCGCGCGGCGGCCGCGGGCTCAACATCATCAGCGCACTGGCCCAGGACTGGGGTGTCCGGGACAGCGCGGTCGGCGAGGTCACGGTGTGGGTGATCGTCACCGAAGGGCATCGCCGCGAGGATTTCGCTACGCGCGTCGCAGGCCCCCGCTTCGACTACGCGGACTCCTACGACGACCTCGACTGAAGCGAGGACCGGATCCGGCACCACCGGTTCGGCACAACCGGCCGCACCACTGTGGGCCGCTGCTCCCCGGTGACGGCGGCGGAGGACTAGGCTCGCGCCCGACAGTGCACCACCGCAGCCGGGAGAGAGCCGCACCATGGCGAAGAAGCGTCCCCAGACGAAGGCCGTCAGGCCGCAGACGAGCAGCGGGGCCCGCGCCGCGGGCGCTGACGTGAACGTCCCGGTCGTCGGGGCCCGCGAGCCCTGCCCGTGCGGCTCGGGCCGCCGCTACAAGGCCTGTCACGGCCGGGCCGCCGCGCACGCCGTGACCGAACTGGTCCAGCGTCCCTTCGAGGGACTGGCCGGCGAGTGCGACTGGGTCGCCCTGCGCGAGCTGGTGCCCGCCGCGACCGTGGCCCTGACCCTGAAGGGCGGACTGCCCGAGGGCGTGCCCTCCGTGACCCTGGCGACCGTACTGCCGATGGCCTGGCCCGCGCTGCGCCGCGACGACGGCTCCGTGCTGCTCGGCCTGCAGAACGACACGTCATCCGGCAATCTGAGCCGCGATCTCGCCGACACCCTGCGGCGGGCGCTGACCGCCGAGCCCGGCTCCCCGGTCGCCGCCCAGCGGGTTCCCGCCGACGGCCCCCGGCTTCAGGATCTTCTCGACGAGAGCGCCGCCTTCGAGCCGGCCGTCCACTCCGGCTTCGAGTTCTGGATCCCGGACTCCACGGACAACGCCAGCCCCGAGGTCGCTGCATCGCTGGAGCGCGCGAACGCCGCCGCGATCCCGACCGTGAAGCTCTCCGGCGTCGACGCCGCGTACTGGTGCGAGACCCCGGAGAAGAACCATCTGCGCTGGGTCATGCCGCACCCCGAGGAGCAGCTCCTGGACGCGCTCGCCCGGCTGCATGCCGCAGGGACTTCCTCGCTCGGCGAGGACACCCGGCTGGTCGGCTCCTTCCGTGCGCACGGGCTGATGGTCCCGGTCTGGGACCTGCCGAGCGGGATGGGCGCCGAGGAGTGCGAGAAGCCCGCGGCCGAGCTCGCCGAGCGGCTCGCCAAGGCTCTGGAGACCGATGCTCCGCTGACCGCCGAGGAGCGCCGGGCGCGCGGCGGGCTCACCAACCGCCAAGTCACGCTGAGCTGAGAGTGACGGTTTCTGTCGACCGATAGGTGACTCCAGTCACAACTCGCCCTATGGACAGGTAAATCCCTGTCCGAATACCCGAGATCGAATTTGCGAACTGCCGATCTCTTGTTACGGTTCTAGAAGCCCGGTCGCTGGTGCATCCCCCGTCGCCAGCGACCGGGCGCTTCCATTTCCGCGGAACGGCCGATTCCGTCAACGGCCCGCCGGAGCACCCGAGTTGCTCCCCGATCGCAGCAGCAGCGGCCCTTCGCCCGCCTCGTCCGCAGTTGCGAACTCCGCCACCGCCGAATACTCCGCAAAAGCCCCTCGCGAGGGCTCACGAGGCGTCTGACAGGCATCCGGTTCGTCGCCCGCCTCGACCACACAGTTGGTCTGCAAAGTGCGCCCGCCGGGCCCCATCAGAGTGAGTACGGAACTCAATTCCTCGCCCGTCGCATTGCGGTAGTAGGTACGCGCCCAGGTGTCGCGCCCCTCCCTCAGCACGCAGGTCTGTGCCTCGACGCCGTCGGGAGAGGTGAGTTCCGGCCCACATCGCGCGGATGTCTGGGGGGCAGTGGCCCCGGTCACATCCGAGGGCCCTGCGGGGTCGGAGGCGTCGGAAGCGGCGGTTCCGCCGGCGGAGTCGAGCGCGGACAGCAGGCCCTGCTCCGGTTCGGTCCTGCTATTCGGCTTCGCCTCGTCCGCGGGCGCAGCGCCGGTTCCCGGCCAGAATCCCTCGCTCGGTCCTGCGGACGCGGCCAGCGGCAGCAGCGCGGTGAACACCACGACGGCGGAGAGCCCGATCATGCGGAGATTCATGGGTCCACCTGCCGACTGCGCGGAAATTGTTGATGGTGGGCCGAAGATAGCGACGGAATGCGGGCCCCCGGGGTGCCGCGCGCCCAATTCCCGTGCAACTCGGGCCGGCTCCTACCCGTACGAGTGAAGGAGCCGGCTCGGATCAGTGCACGCGATCAGTAGGCGGTGTCCGTGCGCTCTGTGTCATGGCGCGCGGTCAGTAGGCGAGGCGGCTGCCGCCGTCCGGCGCGATGGTGCTCGCCTCGACCAGCGCGTCCACCACCGCCTCCACGTCCGGCAGCCAGGGGGCGGCCGAGCCGGGCAGCGGCGCCCGCTCCCAGCGAACCTGTCCCGTCCCCGCCTCCGAGGGCGGCAGCACCAGATAGCCGCCCTCTCCGTGGAAGCGCAGCGAACTGGGCACGCAGTCCTTGACGAAGAGAAGCTCACCGAGCTGTTCGAGGGTGTACGGAGCGACTAGGAGCGACCAGCGGGTGGGTGTCGCCACAACCGGGCCGAGCCGCATGCCCATCCGGTCGAGGGCCGACAGTGCACGGGCGCCGGCGACCGCGGGCAGGCTGACTGCGCACGGCGCGCGTCCGCCGGTGGCCAGCATGATCGGAGCGGTGGGCCGGTTGGTCCACCACCAGCGCACCATCCGCTCGTCCGTCGTCGCCGCGAGGATTCCGGGGTCGAAGGGGTGCGCGCCGGGTACGACGCACTCGGGATCGGGGCAGGCGCAGCCGCGCCCGCGGTCACCGCGACTTCCGGCCGCTTTCAGTCCCACACCGGGGAGTACGGGCCATTGCCACTCGGCGGCGCAGGTGAGCGCCGCTTCGAGCTGTACAGGCCCCCTCTTGCGCCGGAACCGGAGCCTGCGTCGCCTTCCGAGGATCTCGCGCATGAGCGCTCGTTCCTTTCCGTTGAACGCCGAGGTCCACATCACAACTTGTGTGCAGCTCTTCACTGTGCGTACAAGTCGGCGGATCGCCGCCCCTTGCCGGTGGCATGGGCGGCCCGCCGCTTCGCCTGCGGCAGGATCGCCGCCCGGGGCCGAACGTGGGCTGTCGTCCATTAAACGCGTGGCGAGGGGTGGCGCGCGCCTGGCGCTTGCAGTCCCGCTGAACTTTTCCCCGCCACTCGGGATGAGGCGCGGCCTCCGGCTGTTATGACGCCCGGGCCCGTCGCCAGGTTCCGGGGCGGTCCCAACTGCCCCTGGCCATCACCGTTTACGTACCCATCACGCTTGGAATGACTCCCCCTCGGGCTTCGCCCTGGGAGGACCCCCATTGCCGAACAGCCCTCAGTCGACCTCAATTGACCGCCAGGGGGTGCATTTTTCGGCCAAGTTCAAGGTCACGTAGACACCACCGATCCCAGTGGTCCAATGCTGGACATCCCCTCACTTGTGCGTGTACATGTGGATGCATTGATAGCGGCGCAGAATGACATGGGGGTTTGCGATGCTATTGAGCAAAACGCACCAGTCGGAAAGCCGGCTGCCATGAGCGCCCCTCACCTGCCGAAAGTGGCTGGAATCGACTCAACGGTTCCCAACCCCACGCACACTGCCGCTGCCCTGCCCGCCCTACCGACCCCTCCGGGGGCGGTGATTCAGGATCGGCTGGCCGGGTGGGTCTCCGATCTGACCACCCTCCACGAACTCACCGAGCGCCTGGTCCGGACCGCTTCGCTCGACGACGCCCTCCATGAACTGCTGCGGGCCGGTGCCGCCCTGGTCGGTGCCCGTCGCGGCATGGTCGTCCTCGAACCTCCACCCGGCGCCTCACGGGCCGACTGTTTCGAACCGGACCGCGGTCCCGCCCTCACCAAGGGCCTCGGGTTCACCCATGCCGAACTTGGCCATATCGAGACGGTGCCGCGCGCCGCCACCGCCTACGGCCGGATCCTCGACGGCCGCCTCCCGGACGGACGGCCCGGTCCTGCCGGTCCCCCTGAGGCCGTCGCCCATCCCGATCTGCTCGCCGACAAGACGCTCGACCCCCGCCACCGCGAGGTCGTCGTCCGCCTCGGCTACGCCGCCAGCTACACCGTGCCGCTCGCCTCCGAGGTGGCCGGGACGCTCGGCGCCGCCGTGTGGATGTACGACGAGCCCGCCACCCCGGTGGAGCGCCAGTGCCATCTCGTCGGGCTCTACATGCGCTACGCCACCGAGCATCTGGCCCGGCTCGTCGAGCTGGAGTTGGCGCGTGCCACGGTGGCGACCGTCGCCGAGGAACTGCTGCCCAGCCGGCTGCCCCGGGTGCCCGGCGTCCAGCTCGCCGTCAAACACCGCACCACTCCCAACGGCGGCGGCGACTGGTACGACGCGCTGCCGCTGCCGGAGGGCGCGCTGGGGCTCGCGGTCGGCTCGGTCAGCGGCTCCGGACCGAGCGCGCTGGCCGCGATGGGACGGCTGCGCGCGTCCCTGCGTGCGTACGCCGTGATGGAGGGCGAGGACCCCGTCGCCGTACTGTCCGATCTGGAGCTGCTGCTGCGGCTGACGGAACCGGCCCGTACCGCGACCGCGCTCTTCGCGTACGCCGAGCCGGCCAACCGGAAGATCGTGCTGGCCGGGGCCGGGCACACACCACCTCTGGTGGTCGGGGAGCGGCGTACCGAGTTCGTGGAGACGTCCCTGTCCGCGCCGCTGGGGATGCTCGCCTGCTGGGAGGCGCCGAGCGTGGAGCTTTCACCCGAGCCCGGAGAAACGGTGCTGCTCTACACGGACGGGCTTCTGCGGCGTACCGGTGACCCCATGGACCGGGCCTTCGCGCGCCTGCACGCGGCGGCCGCGTGCGTGCCCAAGTCGCTGCGGGACGACCCTGCTGCGATCGCCGAGCATGTGCTGCGCACGGTGCTGCCGGAGGGTCTGTACGAGGCCGACAGCGGTGAGGACGTGGTGTTGCTCGCCGCCCGCTTTGACTGATTTCTCACACGTTATCCACAGGGCAATGGGCCGTCTTCCCGTCGCACATACGATGGAAGGCGGTCCAGTGTCGTATCGAGGAGGCAGACGTGGCCGAGGAGCTCCCCCCGGCAGAATCCGATCTTGCTGCTACCGCAGCAGGCGCGGAAGAAGAAGAGCAGCCCATCAAGCAGCGAAAGAACGGCCTGTACCCGGGCGTGTCCGACGAGCTCGCCGAGAACATGACGACGGGCTGGGCCGACACCGAGCTGCGCGATCTGGAGCCCATCGCGCAGGCCTCGCAGACCGCCGCCCGCCGTGCCGCGCTCTCGGCGCGTTTTCCCGGCGAGCGCCTGGTGATCCCCGCGGGCAATCTGAAGACCCGCTCCAATGACACCGAGTACTCCTTCCGCGCCTCCACCGAGTACGCGTACCTCACAGGCGACCTGACCGAGGACGGCGTCCTGGTGCTGGAGCCCAAGGGCGCGTCGCACCGGGCGACCATCTATCTGCTGCCGCGCTCCAACCGTGAGAACGGCGAGTTCTGGCTGTCGGGTCAGGGTGAGCTGTGGGTCGGCCGCCGCCACTCCCTGACCGAGGCCGAGCAGCTGCTGGGCATCCCGGCGAAGGATGTGCGCGAGCTTCCGGAGAAGCTGCGCGAGGCGACCGGCCCGGTCCGCGCCGTGCGCGGCCACGACGCCGGTATCGAGGCGGCGCTGACCGACAAGGTCACCGCCGAGCGCGACGACGAACTGCGCGTGTACCTCTCCGAGGCGCGTGCCGTGAAGGACGAGTTCGAGGTCGGCGAGCTGCAGAAGGCGTGCGACTCCACCGCGCGCGGCTTCGAGGACGTCGTCAGGGTCCTGGACAAGGCCGAGGCGACCAGCGAGCGCTACATCGAGGGCACCTTCTTCCTGCGTGCCCGCGTCGAGGGCAATGACATCGGTTACGGCTCGATCTGTGCAGCCGGTCCGCATGCCACCACGCTGCACTGGGTGCGCAACGACGGCCCGGTCCGCTCCGGCGAGCTGCTGCTGCTGGACGCCGGCGTGGAGACCCACACGCTCTACACCGCCGACATCACGCGCACGCTGCCGATCAACGGCCGCTTCAACGAGCTGCAGCGCAAGATCTACGACGCGGTGTACGAGTCCCAGGAGGCGGGCATCGCGGCAGTGAAGCCGGGAGCCAAGTACCGCGACTTCCACGACGCCTCGCAGCGGGTGCTCGCCGAGAAGATCGTCGAGTGGGGTCTGGTCGAGGGCCCGGTCGAGCGGGTGCTCGAGCTGGGTCTGCAGCGCCGCTGGACGCTGCACGGCACGGGTCACATGCTCGGCATGGACGTCCACGACTGCGCGGCCGCGCGCACCGAGGCGTATGTCGACGGGACCCTGGAGCCGGGCATGTGCCTGACGGTGGAGCCGGGGCTCTACTTCCAGGCGGACGACCTGACCGTGCCGGAGGAGTACCGCGGCATCGGCGTCCGGATCGAGGACGACATCCTGGTCACCGAGGACGGCAACCGCAATCTGTCGGCGGCGCTGCCGCGGCAGGCCGACGAAGTCGAGGCGTGGATGGCCTCGCTCAAGGGCTGACCGTTCCGTCAGGACCTCGGGAGGGCGCGCGGCTCAGGAGACCTTGAGCAGCGCGCCCTCCCGCCATTTGAGGATCTTGTCGAAGCTGACCACCGCGCCCCGGCCGGGCCGGTTGCGGACATGAACGTGGTCGGCGAGCTGCTCGATCAGACACAGACCGCGGCCGCTCTCGGCGGTCGGGGACGGCGGCGGCGTGGCATGCGCGCACTGGCCGCCGCGCCGGACGGGAAAGCCGGGTCCCGAATCGGCCACCTCGATACGGCACTTCTCGCCGTCCAGATACGCGGTCACGCGGTACGCCGCCGAGGCGTCGCCGCACCCCTGGCCTCCGCCGTGTTCGACGGCGTTCGCGCAGGCTTCGCTGAGGGCGACCGACAGATCGTAGGAGATGTCGGGGTCGACTCCCGCGGTCTCCATGGTGCCGAGCAGCAGGCGGCGGGCGAGCGGGACGCTCGCGGCATCGCGCCGCAAATGGAGTGACCACCAGATGCTCATGCTCCGGCCTCCTGGCTGCGGCTCGACATACCGATACGTATTGCCGCAAGACACAGTGCGTAAGCACACAGTTGATGTGATTGCGCTCATTCGGCGGACGCGCGGGGCTCGGGCGGCGGTGTATGAGGCGGTGGATAGGGCCGTGTGGGGCGCGCGGGGGTCGGCAAAGGGGATCTTCCGGACCTGCCGTACGGTCGCTCCCGGCTCAGTGCGATGATGACCCGGCCATGTCGTCCATCCCCGTTGCGCGCGCCGGAGCCGGTCTGCGGCTGCTGAGGGCCGCGGTGTTCACCGCGGTCTGCGTTGCGCTGTCCGCGACGGGACATGCGCTGGCGGCCTGTGCGGCCATCCCCTGGTGGACGCTGGCGGCAGGCTTCATCGGGATGTTCGCGCTGGTGGCGCCGTTCGCAGGACGTGCGCGCACGCTGCCGTCCATTGCCGTCGCGCTCACCGCCGGACAGCTTTCCCTGCACGCCCTGTTCGGCCTCGGGCAGCACCAGCTGCGCCTTGCCCCGACGGCCGACGACGCGCTGATCAGGTTGGCAGCGAAGCTGATGTGCGGGGCGGGTGCTGCCGCGATCAGCCCCACGGACGCCCGGCGGATCGTCACCACTGCCGGTATCGCCCCCGCAGGCATCGCCCCGGCCGCTCACAGCGGCCACCACCACATGGCGCAGACCGCCGTCGCTTCGCCGGAACTGCTGCCCTCGCTCCCCATGATGCTGGGGCATCTGCTGGCCGCGCTCGCGACCGGCTGGCTGCTGCGGCGCGGGGATCTGGCGCTGGTGCGGCTGATCCGGCTTTCGGCGGACTCGGCCCATGAGGTGGCCGAGGCTGCGTGGCTGCGGTCGCTGCGCGCCGCGCTCGGTCTCGTACGGGCGCTGCGTGCCGGTCTGGCGGGGGCACCCGCGGTGGACCCGCGCGCTCCCCGGGCCTCGTCCGACCCTCCCGGGCCTTCGGCCGGTGAGGTACTCCAGCACACGGTGATCAGGCGCGGGCCTCCTGCCCGCCTCGCTCTCGCTGCCTGACGCGGCCCACTCGACGGGAGTGGCGCCGTGGTGCCCGCGCACCCGTTTGTGCACGGCACGCACTCACCGCTTCTGACCTGTGGAGTGTCCTCAGTCATGAACGTTTCCCGCATCGCTGTCGCGACCGGAATTGCCGCCTCCTCCGTGCTGCTCCTCTCCGGCACCGCCTTCGCGCACGTCAGCGTGCAGCCGCAGGGCGAGGCCGCCAAGGGCGGTTACGCGACGGTCAACTTCAAGGTCCCCAACGAGCGCGACAACGCCTCGACCGTGAAGCTCGAAGTCAGCCTGCCCACCGAGCACCCGCTGGCGTCCGTGATGCCGCAGGACGTGCCCGGCTGGAAGGTCGAAGTCACCAAGTCCAAGCTGGCCAAGCCGCTTGAGGTGCACGGCAAGAAGATCACCGAGGCGGTCTCCAAGGTCACCTGGACCGCCGACGGTTCCAAGATCGCGCCCGGTCACTTCCAGCAATTCCCCGTCTCCCTCGGCCGGCTGCCCGAGGACGCCGACCAGTTGGTGTTCAAGGCGCTCCAGACGTACGACAACAAGGAGGTCGTGCGCTGGATCGAGGAGTCGAAGGAGGGCGCCCCGGAGCCCGAGGCCCCCGCGCCCGTCCTGAGGCTCTCGGCCGCGACCGAGGACGAGCACGGCGGCGGCGCCAAGGACGCGGCCGCGAAGGACAGCAAGAACAGCGGGCACGACGAGGGCACGAAGTCCGAGACCGCGTCCGCCGACAGCAGCGACACGACCGCCCGCATCCTGGCCATCGTCGGCATCCTGGCCGGCATCGCGGGCGTGGCCTTCGGAGTCCTGGCCGGCCGCCGTCGCGCCTCCTGACGGTCCGCACACCACCATTGGGACATTTCTCCATGCGCAAGAAGACCGTGCTCGCGGCCACGCTCGTCGTGGCCGCCGGGCTCACCCTCACCGCCTGCTCCGGCGACGACTCCGCCAAGAGCCCCGTCGCCGATGTCTCGGCCGAGGCGAACCGGCCCGCGACCGTGCTCGACCAGCCGTTCACCAAGCCGAACCTCGTCCTCACGGACACCCACGGCAAGAAGTACGACCTGCGTGAGCAGACCAAGGGCAGGCCGACGCTGATCTACTTCGGCTACACGCACTGCCCCGACGTCTGCCCGCTGACGATGAGCAATATCGCCATCGCCAGGAAGCAGCTCTCCAAGGCTGACCAGGACAAGCTCCAGGTCGTGTTCGTCACCACCGATCCGGAGCGCGACACCCCGGCCGAGCTGGCCAAGTGGCTGCCGAGCGCCGGGGATCCGTCCTTCACCGGCCTCACCGGCGACTTCCCGACCATCCAGGCCGGCGCGCGCCAGATCGGCATCGGCATCGACCCGCCGAAGAAGGAGAACGACGGCACCGTCGTCTCCATGCACGGCGCCCAGGTCATCGCCTTCTCCCCGAAGACCGACAAGGGCTATGTGCTCTACGGCGAGGACGCCACGGCGGACGACTACGCCAAGGACCTGCCGAAGATCATCCGTGGGGAGAACCCGTGAACCGCCGCACCACCCTCGCCGCCGTCATAGCCCTGACCGCCGGGCTGGCGCTGGCGGGCTGCTCGTCCGACGGCAAGCCGGAGTTGAAGGTCAGCGGCGCGTTCATGCCGCAGCCCGTCAGCGACATGGCGGCCGGTTTTCTGACGGTGCAGAACAGCGGAGCCGGGGCGGACAGGCTCACCTCCGTGACCAGTGACGTCTCCGACGACATCACGATCCATGAGTCGAAGAACCAGACGATGCAGGAGGTGAAGACCTTCGACGTCCCGGCGGACGGCGAGCTCGATCTCGAACGCGGTGGAAACCACATCATGTTCATGAAGCTCAAGCAGAAGCCGAAGCAGGGCGAGAAGGTCACCGTGGAGCTGCGCTTCGAGAAGTCAGACCCGATCAAGGTCGAACTTCCCGTCAAGGAGCCCACGTACAACCCGAAGAAGCACTGAGCACCGAGGGACTGATCACTCCATGACAGCCATCGCCCCGCGCTTCGGCCCGTCCCCCCTCCGGCTGCTGCTCGCCGCGACCGTGCTGATCGGCACGCTCTTCTGCGCGCTCCTGGCCGGTGCGAGCCCCGCGTCGGCGCATGCCGCGCTGACCGGGAGCAACCCGAAGGACGGGGCGGTGGTCGCCACCGCCCCCAAGGACGTCACGCTCACCTTCTCCGAGCAGGTGGCCATGGGGAAGGACTCGATCCGGGTCCTCGAACCCAGCGGCAAACGCGCCGACAAGGCCGCCGTCAAGGATCTCGGCACCGGCGGCAAGGTCACCTACGGCGTCGATCTGCTGCCCGGACTGCCCAACGGCACCTACACCGTGGCCTGGCAGGCCGTCTCGGCCGACAGCCATCCCGTCTCCGGGGCCTTCACCTTCTCCATCGGAGCGCCCTCCAAGACCTCTGCGGTCCTGCCCGACCAGAAGGCCGGCGGTGGCCTGGTCGGTGTCCTCTACGACATCGCGCGCTACGCCTCGTACGCGGGCTTCGTGCTGCTCGCCGGAGGCGCGGCCTTCGTGCTCGTCTGCTGGCAGCGCGGTGCTTCCGTACGACCCCTGCAACGCCTCGTCGTACACGGGTGGGTGACGCTCACCGCGGCCACCCTCGCGACGCTGCTGCTGCGCACCCCGTACACCGGCTCCGGGAAACTTGCGGACGCCTTCGACCTCGGCGGGCTGCGGGACGTCCTGCAGACCAAGACCGGCGCCGCGCTCAGCTCCAGACTGATGCTGCTCGGGGCGGCGGCGCTGTTCATCGCCGTGCTCTTCGGGGCGTTCGCGAAACGGGAGGACGAGGCCGAGAAGAGGGACCTGACCTTCGGTCTTGCCGTCGGCGGCACGGTCGTCGCGGCGGGGATCGCGGCGACATGGGCGCTCTCGGAGCATGCGTCGACGGGCATTCAGCCGGGGCTCGCGATGCCGGTCGACGTGCTGCATCTGCTGGCTGTGGCGACCTGGCTCGGCGGGCTCGCCGCGCTGCTGACCGCGCTCTACCGTGCTCCGTCGACCGGGGCTCCGTCGATCGAGCGGGCGGCGGTACGGCGGTTCTCCAAGGTCGCGTTCGGCAGTGTGGTCGTACTCGCCGCGACCGGCACCTACCAGTCCTGGCGACAGGTCGGCTCCTGGTCGGCGCTGACGGGGACCTGGTACGGGCAGCTGCTGCTGATCAAGGTGGGCCTGGTCGTCGTCCTGGTGAGCGTCGCGTGGATCTCGCGGCGGTGGACGGCGCAGCTCGCCGAGACGGCCGAGGTGAGGGAAGAGGCCGACGAGAAGCCGGTCACGGTTCCCGAGGCCGCGTCCGCGGAGGCCGATGAGGCAGCGGATCCCGAGCGGGCGGCCCAACTCGCCCGTCAGAAGGCCGCGGTGTCCACCGCCCAGAAGAAGAAGGCCAAGGAGACTGCGAGGGACGCCGACCCGGTACGTACCGGACTGCGCCGTTCCGTGCTGGCCGAGGCGGGCGTCGCGGTGGTCCTGCTGGCCGTGACCACCATCCTCACGGCCACCGAACCGGGCCGTACGGAAGAAGAGGCGGCCGGGACCTCGGGCTCCCAGGCGGCCGCGACCGTGCCCAACGGACCCACCGAGCTCAGGCTGCCCTTCGACACCGGCGGCCAGAACGGCAAGGGCACCGTCCGCCTCAGCCTCGACCCCGCCACCTCCGGCGCCAACGAGATGCACGTCTGGATCTACAGCCCCGACCTGAAGCCGATGGACGTGCCCGAGGTGAAGGTCTCCTTCACCCTCAAGGCCAAGCAGATCGGCCCGCTGCCGATCACGCCCGACCGCATCACCACGGGACACTGGAGCGCGGACGCGGTACAGATCCCGATGCCCGGCGACTGGCAGGTCCAGGTGACCGTGCGGACCTCCGACATCGACCAGACGACCGTCGACAAGAACATCAAGATCGGCTGACCCACCTGTGAGTGACCCCAGTGAGTGACCCTGTGCGCGACAACGACATCTCCAGGCGACGGCTGCTCGGCACCGTGGGTGCGGCGGGCGCCACCGGTCTTGTGCTGGGGGCCGCGGGCGGCGCCGCCGCGCATGCCGCTGCTTCCGGCGACGCCCCGACCGCGCTGACGGAGCTTGGCTCGTCCGCTGTTGCCTTCCACGGCACGCACCAGGCGGGCATCACCACACCGCTCCAGGCCCGCGGCCATCTGATCGCCTTCGACCTGGCGCCGGGAGCGGGCCGCAAGGAAGCTGCCGCACTGATGCGCCGCTGGTCCACGCTCGCGAGCGAGCTGATGGCGGGCCGGGTGGCCGGCGACGGCGACACGGGTGTCGCTCTGGACGCCGGACCCTCTTCGCTGACGGTCACGTTCGGCTTCGGCCGCACCTTCTTCGACCGTACGGGTCTGGTGGCGCAGCGCCCGCCGGGGCTGGATCCGCTGCCCGCGTTCTCCTCCGACCAGTTGGACAAGAAGCGGTCGGACGGCGATCTGTGGGTGCAGATCGGCGCGGACGACGCACTGGTCGCCTTCCACGCTCTGCGCGCGATCCAGAAAGCGGCGAGGGAAGCGGCCCGGGTGCGCTGGCAGATGAACGGTTTCAACCGTTCGCCGGGCGCCACCGGGCAGCCGATGACCGCCCGTAATCTGATGGGCCAGGTCGACGGCACCCGCAATCCGAAGCCGTCCGAGCCCGACTTCGACCGGCGGATCTTCGTCCCGTCGGAGCCGTCGGGAAGGTCGGGAACGTCGGGGACGAAGTACGCGTGGCTGGCGGGTGGCTCGTACGCCGTCGTACGCCGGATCCGGATGCTGCTCGACGACTGGGAGCAGCTCCCGCTGAAGAAGCAGGAGCAGGTGATCGGCCGCCGCAAGTCCGACGGCGCTCCGCTGACCGGTGGCAGCGAGACGACCCTGCTCGACCTCGACAAGACGGGGCCCGACGGCAAGCTGGTCATCCCGGACAACGCCCATGCCCGGATCTCCGCGCCGGAGCAGAACGGCGGCGCGGCGATGCTGCGGCGGCCGTTCTCCTTCCACGACGGGATCGGGGCCGACGGGACGCCGGAAGCGGGGCTGCTCTTCATCTGCTGGCAGGCCGATCCGCTGCGCGGCTTCGTTCCGGTGCAGCGCAAGCTAGACCGGGGCGATGCGCTGTCGGCGTTCATCCGGCACGAGGCGAGCGGACTGTTCGCGGTGCCGGGCGGGCCCAAGGAGGGCGAGTACGTGGGGCAGCGTCTCCTGGAGTCGTAAGGACTCCGGGCCCATTAGGGTGACGGTATGTCGGCCACGCGCTACACCTATCTCGGTCCCGAGGGCACCTTCACCGAGGCCGCCCTGCGCACGCTTCCGGAAGCCGCCACGCGGGAGCTCGTCCCGATGCTGTCGGTGCCCGCGGCGCTCGATGCCGTACGCAACGGGGATGCCGCGGCCGCCCTCGTACCGATCGAGAACTCCGTGGAGGGCGGCGTCACCGCGACCCTCGACGAGCTGGCCTCCGGCGAGCCGCTGATGATCTACCGCGAGGTGCTGCTGCCCATCGCCTTCGCGCTGCTGGTACGGCCCGGCACCACGCTGTCCGAGGTGAAGACGGTGACCGGCCATCCCGTCGCCCAGCCGCAGGTGCGCAACTGGCTGCGGGCGAACCTTCCGAACGCGCTGTGGGAGTCGGCCGCGTCGAACGCGGACGGCGCCCGCCTGGTCCAGGAGGGGCGCTACGACGCGGCCTTCGCGGGCGAGTTCGCGGCGGTGACGTACGGGCTCGAGCCGCTGGTCACCGAGATCCACGACGCGGAGAACGCGGAGACCCGCTTCGTGCTGGTGGGCCGTCCCGCCAGGCCCGCGGCGCCGACCGGCGCGGACAAGACGTCGGTGGTCATCTGGCTGGGCGACGACCACCCGGGTGCGCTGCTCGAACTGTTGCAGGAGTTCGCCGTACGCGGGGTCAACCTGATGCTGATCCAGTCCCGGCCGACGGGTGCGGGGATCGGGAACTACTGCTTCGCCGTTGACGCCGAGGGCCATATTTCGGACCGCCGGGTCGGCGAGGCGCTGATGGGGCTGAAGCGGATCTGCCCGAAGGTGCGGTTCCTCGGTTCGTATCCGCGGGCGGGTGTGGCGGTCGAGGACGTACGGGCGCTGCGCGCGGGGACGTCGGACGCGGAATTCACGGCCGCATCGGACTGGCTGGCGCGCTGCCAGGACGGCCGCGCCTGACTCCACCTCGTGGATTCCACCTGAGGGATTCCACCCGGGGCCGTTTCCGACCCAGTCCTACCTGCAGATTTTCGTTGTCCACAGAAGTTATCCACAGGCTCGCTTCTCGACCTGGGGACAAGTCGACAACGCAGTGCGACATGGTCGACAAATCGGCCCAGTAGCCCCACTTCCGTCCACAGGTACGCACGGTGTCCTCTGTCACCTCAATTCCATTGATCAACTCTTTGGAGCGAGGAATTCCCACCCGAATGAGTGTGTGAGGTGGGTTTGGAAGGGGAATCCTCCGGCTCACGCACGGCATTGAAAACGATCATTTCCGTGGTCCACAGATCCCGCACACAGCCTGTGGATAACCTTGCGACAGCCCGTATCCCTGTGGACAAGAGAAGATCACACCCCACCCCCCGCAAGGGGAGCGGGTCAATTCAGACAACGGCCGGATGCCCCATTTCAGCGAGAAGTCGAGCGTCTATTGACGCTTACCGGTGAATTGGCGGCAGCTTTCTAAATTCCGGCAATTCGGACAAAGTGACACGCAAGGCAATATCGAGTGAGGTTGCGCGAGTCGGCACCGGTAGCCTGGTGGGGTGATTGACCTTCGCCTGCTCCGTGAGGACCCCGACCGTGTTCGCGCCTCCCAGCGCGCCCGTGGAGAGGACGTCGCGCTCGTCGACGCCCTCCTCTCTGCCGATGAGCGGCGCAGGTCGTCCGGCCTCCGCTTCGACGAGCTTCGTTCCGAGCAGAAGCAGCTCGGCAAGCTCATCCCCAAGGCCACTCCCGAGGAGCGCGCCGAGCTGCTGAAGAAGGCCGAGCAGCTCAAGGCCGACGTCAAGGCGGCCGACGCCGCTCAGGACGAGGCCGACGAAGAGACCAGGCGTCTGCTGCTCCAGCTCGGGAACATCGTCCACGAGGACGTCCCGGTCGGCGGCGAGGAGGACTTCGTCGTCCTCGAGACGCACGGCACGATCCGCGACTTCGGAGCCGAGGGCTTCGAGCCCAAGGACCACCTGGAGCTCGGTGAGGCGCTCGGCGCCATCGACGTCGAGCGTGGCGCCAAGGTGTCGGGATCGCGTTTCTACTACCTGACAGGTGTCGGCGCGCTGCTCGAGCTCGCGCTGGTCAACGCCGCGATCGCACAGGCGACGGAGGCCGGGTTCATCCCGATGCTGACGCCCGCGCTGGTCCGGCCGCGCGCCATGGAGGGCACGGGCTTCCTCGGCCAGGCCTCCGAGAACGTCTACCACCTGGAGAAGGACGACTACTACCTGGTCGGCACCTCCGAGGTCCCGCTCGCGGCGTACCACATGGACGAGATCATCGAAGCCGACAAGCTGCCGCTGCGGTACGCCGGCTTCTCGCCTTGCTTCCGCCGCGAGGCGGGGACGTACGGCAAGGACACCCGCGGCATCTTCCGGGTGCACCAGTTCGACAAGGTCGAGATGTTCTCGTACGTCGCTCCCGAGGACGCGGCGGCCGAGCACAAGCGGCTCCTGGACTGGGAGAAGCAGTGGCTGACCGGCTTGGAACTGCCGTTCCAGGTGATCGATGTGGCGACCGGCGACCTGGGCGCTTCGGCCTCGCGCAAGTACGACTGCGAGGCGTGGATCCCCACCCAGGGCAAGTACCGCGAGCTGACCTCCGCCTCGAACTGCGACAGCTTCCAGGCGCGCCGCCTGTCGGTCCGCATGCGCGACGGCAAGAAGGTGCAGCCGCTGGCGACGCTGAACGGCACGCTGTGCGCCGTACCGCGCACGATCGTGGCGATCCTGGAGAACCACCAGTTGGCGGACGGTTCGGTGCGGGTGCCGGAGGTGCTCCGTCCGTACCTCGGCGGTCGTGAAGTGCTGGAGCCGGTCTCCAAGTGAGTTTTCCCTACCGCCTGATCGCGACCGATCTCGACGGCACGCTGCTGCGTGACGACGACACGGTCTCGCAGCGCACGCGCGACGCGCTCGCCTCGGCCACCGCGGCGGGCGCCGCGCACATCATCGTCACCGGACGCGCGGTGCCCTGGACCCGGCACATCCTGGACGACCTCGGCTACGACGGCCTCGCCGTCTGCGGCCAGGGCGCGCAGGTGTACCACGCGGGCGAGCACCGGCTGCTGACCTCCGTGACGCTGGACCGGCAGCTGGCCGGTCTCGCGCTCTCCAAGATCGAGGCGGAGGTCGGCCCGCTGGCGCTGGCCGCGAGCCGCGACGGGCTCGACGGCGAGGTGCTGGTCGGCCCCGGGTACCGGGTGCAGGAAGGCCCGCTGCCTGTGGTGTCGTTCGAGGACCCGGCCGAACTGTGGTCGGCCCCGCTGAACAAGGTGTACATCCAGCACCCCGGGCTGGACGACGACGCGCTGGCACGGGCCGCCAGGGCGACGGTCGGCAACCTGGTGGACGTGGTGATGGCGGGCGCGGGCGTCGTGGAGATCCTGCCGCTGGGGCTGAGCAAGGCGACGGGGCTCTCGCTGGCGGCCCGGCGGCTGGGACTGCGGGCGGCGGACACGATCGCGTTCGGGGACATGCCGAACGACATCCCGATGTTCGGGTGGGCGGCGCACGGTGTGGCGATGGCCAATGCGCATGAAGAGCTGAAGGCCGTGGCGCACGAGATCACGGCGTCGAACGAACACGACGGCATCGCCATCACGCTCGAACATCTGCTGGGCTGACCGACTGTTGTGGGCATTCGTTCCGCTGGGGCGGAACGGGCGGGCACAACACCCCCGCCCCGGGTGCCCTTACGTCGGACGGTCACGCGGATGCCCGAACCCGGCCCCGCGGCCGCCCAAGGGCCCGGCGGAGGATGCGCGGATCGAACGCGCGCGAGGCTTCCGCCCCGACTACGACTCGCGTTGATCAAGCACAGCGCAAGCCGCTGCCTTACCACTTGGCCAATCCTCCGGGAGGGGGCGGCCCGCGCGGATGCGCGCTCGAAGCGGCCGCCCCCGGGCAGCTGCCTGCGGGCTGCTTGCGGAGCCGTCGGTGGCTACTCCGCTGCCTGCCCGGCGCTGCCCTGATGGGAGCTCGCCGGACTCGCGCTCGTACTCTCGGTCATCGCCGCGCTCCACTCCCGGTCGGTGGCACCGGCCGCACTGGTGTGCGTCGGCTCAACTACTGTGCCCCGGGCGGCGATCCGGTGCCACCGATTTTCCTCCGCGACGGAAGGGTCAGCGGCGCTTACGGCGTTGGCCGCGCTGCAGTTCCCTCCGCTGATGGACGAAGTCGTCCATCCTCCTGTCCATCCGGCGCTCCATCCGCCGCATGTCGTCCGAGAGATCGCAGAGGCGATTGCTGATGGCTCCGACGACCTGATTGGTGGCGTCGAGCCGCCGGTCGAGGCGATCGAGCCGTACCGAGATCCCGTTGATCACTGGGCCGAGTTCCTGCAGCGCGCGTCCGACGGTGTCCAGGTTCGCCTTGGCGGCGGCGACCCGGCGGTCGAGGGATGCGTACCCCTTGCGCCAGCCCTCCTCGGCGTCGAGGAGGTAGGTGCGGACGCAGCGGGCGATGTCGCTGTCGCGAAGAAGCATCGCGACGTTGAGGACGGTGCGGCGGGTGTACAGGGTGAGCTGGGTAGCCGCCTGTGGATAACTTTCACCCTGGTTGACGTTCCATAGGGACAACATGTCCCTATGGAAGAGATGCAGGTCATCCCCTCGCAGCACTTGCAACCCGTTCTCGTTCACCTCGTCGCGATGGCGCTGGGTCACCTTCTTGATGACCTCTGTGGATACTTCGAAGTACCGCGCCACATCCTCTGTGCGAACGTGAACTCCGTCCGGGAGCATGACAAGCGCCTTCACCTTGTCCAGGACGTCGACGCGCCCCAGATTCTCGTCTCTCATCGTGCGCGACTCGAGCAGGGTGACTTCCGATGGCATGGAGATGCCTTCCGTTCGTGAAACCGGTCAGGGACGGCCCGCTCCCCGGGCACAGGGGTGGAGGTCGGCTCACGGTGCTGCTCACCCAATGACCGGCCCGGCTTTCGATCCGGTACCGGCAATCCCCAACTTCACGAACTCTCGTCGCCACGAACTCCAGTTGCCTCCACGCACGGTGAACAACGAGGCGATAAACGTACAGTCACGCGCATACGCGTCAACCCCCGGCCGACGGACGGGGGTTGACTCATGAATCCGCTGCCTACTCCTCGCCGGCGAGCTTCAGCACCCGCAGCTTCTGACCGGCGTACCAGGTCGCCACCACCGTGACACCCGCCAGCAGCGTCACTGCGAGCGGCAGCCCGACGTCCGAGCCGATCAGCCCCTCCCCGCCGATCTTCTCGGCGAGCGACAGCGACCACTGCTGCACACTCAGCGTGCGCGCGCCCGGCACCAGACTGCCGAACAGCGTCTCCCACACCAGCGCGTAGACGAGTCCGATGACGACCGCATGGCGGCTGACCGTCCCGAGCAGCAGGAACAGTGCGCTGTACGCGATCGACGCGACCAGCGCCGCCACGGTGTACGCCATCGCGACCTGCTGACCGTTGCCGTTGAGGATGAATCCGGCGATCAGCGTGGGAATCGCGGAGAAGGCCATCGTGATGGCGATGGCCACGATCAGCTTCGTGAAGATGATCGTCGGGCGCTTCACCGGCTTGGCGAGCAGGTAGACGATCGACCCGTCGTCGATCTCGGGCCCGATCGCCCCGGTGCCCGCGATCACTCCGATCAGCGGCACCATCGTGGCGATGGCGAATCCGCCGAGGACATCGGCGGCGACCTGGTCGTCCAGGCCGTTGAAGCTCCGTACCGCCGCCGCGATGAGCAGCAGCAGGCCGGGCAGTACGAACAGGATCGCCGCGCGGCGCCTGCCGAGCACGGCCCGATAGGTGAGCCGGGCGACTGTGGGGTTGTACATGGACGTCACAGCTCCTTTCAGGCCGCTACGAGGTAGGAGAAGACCGATTCGAGGGACTCGTCCGAGGGCGAGACCGTGAGCAGCCGGATGGAGTGCTCGCGGGCGACCCGCGGCAGCAGCTCGGTGAACCGGCCGAAGTCGACGGCCTGGATGCGCAGCGCGCCCTCGGCCAGGTCGACCTCGATGCCCGCCGTCGACGGGTCGGCGATCAGGGCCGCGGCAAGCGCCCGGTCGTCGCTGGACCGTACGAGATAGCGGTGCGGCCGGTCCGTCATCAGCCGGCGGATCTTGCGGAAGTCGCCGGACGCGGCGTGCCGCCCGGCCACGATCACCTCGATGTGCGAGGCGAGTTGCTCGACCTCCTCCAGGATGTGCGAGGAGAACAGAACGGTGCGGCCATCGGCGCCCATCCGCCGCAGCAGGTCCATCAGCTGCATGCGCTGGCGCGGGTCCATACCGTTGAAGGGCTCGTCGAGCAGCAGCACGGACGGCTCGTGCACCAGCGCCGATGCCATCTTCACCCGCTGCCGCATGCCCTTGCTGTACGTCGAGATCTTGCGGTCCTGCGCGTACTCCATCTCGACCGTGGCCAGCGCCTTCTGGGCGGCCTTCTTGCCCAGATTGTGCAACTCGGCGTTGGCGACGACGAATTCGCGGCCGGTGAGGAAGTCGTACATCGCTTCCCGCTCGGGCACGACGCCGATCTGCCGGTAGACGGACTCATTGCGCCAGATCGCACGACCGTCGAGCGTGACGCTTCCCGTCGAGGGTGCGAGGAAACCACCCATCATGTTGATGATCGTGGACTTTCCCGCGCCGTTGGGGCCGAGCAGGCCGGTGACGCCCGGGCCGATCGTCATGGTCACGTCGTTGACGGCCACGACATTTCCGAACCACCGCGAGGTGTGCTCGATGTTGATGGTGGTCACAGCCCGACCTTTCGGTAGCGGCGCATCAGTACGGCGTACGAGCCGGCGACGAGTGCGAGGACGACGAGCAGATAGACCATGCCCGGGCCTGCTCCCGGGCCCGCCTCGCCGGGGAAGGCGGAGGTGGCACCGAGGAAGGCGGTCTGTACGCCGTCGATGAGCGTGACCGGCGAGAAGAGGCCGAGCCACTTGATCACTCCGGGCGATCCGGTCTCCCAGGCGATCGCCTGGACGGTGGAGACCGCGCCGTAGGTGATGGTCATCGTCGCGATGACGGCGGCGACGCCGAAGCCGCGGCGCGGCGTGAGCGCGGCCATCACCAGGCCGATGCCGCCGAAGAGTACGGACAGGAGCGCGACGGAGACCATGCCCTGCGCGAAGCCCTTCGTCTGGTCCGCGAAGTCCATCTTGGCGAGCAGCGAACCGATGTAGAGGATGACGAGCGGTGCCGCGGTGAGCACGAACAGCGCCGATGCCATCGCCCCGTACTTGGCGAGTACGTAGTCGATCCGCTCGATGGGACGCGAGAAGTAGAGCGGAACCGTCTTGAAGCGCAGATCGCGCGAGACGGACTGCGGGGCCTGCGCGGCGAGGAACAGCCCGATGACCGCCTGGGTGACGATCGCGTAGCGGGTGTAGTCGAGGGGCAGGTCCTTGAGCTTCGTGGCGACGGCGACCGCGACGATGATCGCCGCGGGCAGGCACATCACGGCGAAGAGAATCATCGGCAGGACCTTGGACTTGGCCGAGCGGCCGAGTCCGTAGGCGCCGCGCAGCGACTGCGAGTAGAGCGAGCGGCGGGCGTACGCGCGGCCGAGCCGCGGGCCTTCGTAGTTGCGGTATCCGATGTTGTGGATCCGGGTGGTCTCGTTCTGGACCCCGCTGCTCTGGACCCCGGTGAGCTCTGTGCTCATCGCGCCTGCACCTCCATGGGCTCTGCCGTTGCCTCGGGAGCTTCGGGACGGAAGACCTCCGCGATGTGGTGGCGGCGCTGTTCCATCCGTACGAGACCGAGGCCGAGCCCGGCCACGGTGTCGCGCACGACGTCGTACGTCTCCTCGCCCGTCGCCTCGATGAGCAGGATGTGGCCCGCTCCGGGCAGACCGTCCTCCACGCGCGCGTGGAGCGTGACTCCGGCGGCGCCGAGTGCCTCACGCAGGACCGCGGTGCCGTCGGGATGGGTGTCCGTGTCGGTGACCTCGACCGCGAGGGTCGTGGTGATCTTGGTGAAGTCGCTGGTGGAGCTCGAGCGCAGCAGCGAGCCGCCGTCGATGACGACGACATGGTCACAGGTGCGCTCGAGTTCACCGAGGAGGTGGGAGGTGACCAGGACCGAGATGCCGAAGTCGGTGTGGACTCGGCGGATCAGGTTCAGCATCTCGTCGCGGCCGACCGGGTCGAGCCCGTTCGTCGGCTCGTCCAGCAGGACCAGCTTCGGGTCGTGGACGAGGGCCTGCGCGAGCTTGACGCGCTGCTTCATGCCGGTCGAATAGCCGCCGATGGGGCGGTACCGCTCCTCGTACAGGCCGACATGGCGCAGCGTGTCGGCGGTGCGCTCGCGGGCGGCCGTCGGCGGCAGCCCGGACATGCGCGCCATGTGGACGACGAACTCGGTGGCCGAGACATCGGGCGGCAGGCAGTCGTGCTCGGGCATGTACCCCACCTGTTCCCGGATGGCGGCGCCGCTCGTGGCGACGTCGAGGCCGAGCACGGCGGCCCGGCCCTCCGTGGCGGGGGACAGACCCAGCAGGATCTTGATCAACGTGGACTTGCCGGCTCCGTTGGCGCCCACCAGGCCGGTCACACCGGGTCCGATGTCCAAGGAGAGCCGGTCAAGCGCGGTCACCCTGGGGAACCGCTTGCTCAGGCTTTCGGTCGCGATCACAGTCACAGTTCGAAGGTAGTGGCGCACGACACATGGAGCGTCAGCCTGGGCGGCTGGATCCGTGTCCGACTCCAGAGGTACGGACCCGTAGGGGGCTGCTACCTGAGTGGACACCCCCGGACCCTCGGCGTGCACAACTCCGGGCCCTCGACGTGGACAACTCCGTGACCCTTCGCCTCCGGGTTTTCCACAGGCTGATGCACGGGCCTTGACGCAGCCGCCGAGCATTGTCACATTCATCAGTGTCAAGTTACGAGCGAGTACCGCACACGGGACGGGCGGGTGGCATGACCTCAGCAGTGGAAAGCGAACTGACCGCGGATCTGCGGGGGTTCAGGGAGGTGCAGCGTCTCGCGTACGAATGCGCGGAGGCCGTCGCGGCACAGCTCAAGCCCGGCGTGACGGAGCGCGGCGCGGCACGGATGCAGCGCGAGTGGCTGCGTGAGCGGGGCGTGCACGACTGGTTCCACCTCCCCTTCGCCTGGTTCGGGGACCGCACCGCCTTCGTCAACTTCCGGATACCGCTCCAGTTCTTCCCGACCAACCGCGTCCTCGAGGCGGGCATGCCCTTCATCCTTGACATGGCTCCGGTCTACAAGGGCTTCACGGCGGACATCGGGTACTCCGGCTGCCTCGGCCCGAGCCCTTTGCACAACAAACTGCTCGCCGATCTTCAGGCGCACCGCGAGCTGATCCTGCGCGAGGTGCGGGAGCGGCGCTCGCTGCGCGAGATCTACGAGGACGTGGACCGGCTGATGGTCCGGCAGGGCTATGCCAACCGGCACCGCGCGTATCCCTTCGGCGTCATCGCCCACAAGATCGACCGGGTGAAGGAGCGGCGTTGGTCGCCGACCCTCTTCGGATTCGGCACCCAGTCGCTGAAGGGCCTTGCGAGCGACGCGCTGCACGGTCACCGGGACGGCTGGTCACCGCTGTGGAGCCCGTACACATTCTCCGACCATCCACCCCGTCCGGGGCTGTGGGCGGTCGAACCGCACCTCGGATTCCGGGGTACGGGCGCGAAGTTCGAGGAGATCCTGGTGGTCACCGACTCCCAGGACCCCGAGCAGAGCGCGTTCTGGCTGGACGACGATCTGCCGCATGTGCGGCGCTGGGCGGAGGACTCGTGAGCAAGGAAGCGGGCATGGGTCTGGACGGTGCGCGGGAGCGCTGGGTCCGTACGGGCGGAATCGAGCTGTGCGTCGCCGAGCTGGGGGATGCGACGCAGCCGACGGTGCTGCTGGTGCACGGCTATCCGGACAGCAAGGAGGTCTGGTCGGATGTCGCGCGGCGGCTGGCGGACCGCTTCCATGTGGTGCTGTACGACGTACGGGGGCACGGCCGCTCGACCGCGCCGGTCCCGCTGCGCGGCGGCTTCACGCTGGAGAAGCTGACGGACGACTTTCTGGCGGTCGCTGACGCGGTCAGCCCGGACAAGCCGGTGCATCTGGTCGGCCACGACTGGGGCTCGGTGCAGTCGTGGGAGTTCGTGACGGTCAAGCGCACCGAGGGCCGTATCGCCTCCTTCACCTCGATGTCCGGTCCCTCGCTGGACCACTTCGGGCACTGGATCAAGAAGCGGATGAGCCGGCCCACACCCCGCAGGGTCGGCCAGCTGCTCGGCCAGGGCGCCAAGTCCTGGTACGTGTACATGCTGCATACGCCGGTGCTGCCGGAGCTCGCCTGGCGCGGGCCGCTGGGCAAGCAGTGGCCGAAGATCCTTCAGCGGGTGGAGAAGGTGCCGGCGGGCGACTACCCCACCCCTTCACTGCCTCAGGACGCTGCGCACGGCGCCTGGCTCTACCGCGACAACGTCCGGGCCAGGCTGCGCCGCCCGCGCTCCGACGCGTACGCCCATGTGCCCGTCCAGCTGATCACGCCGACCGGCGACATCTTCCTGTCCGAGCACCTCTATGACGAACTGGGCAAGTGGGCGCCTCAGTTGACGCGCCGCTCGCTGCCGGCCAAGCACTGGGTGCCGCGCACCCGGCCGGACCAGCTGGCCGCCTGGATCGGCGAGTTCGTGACGGCCAACGAGGACAGCGCGGCCGGGGTGGCCGCGCGGGAGACCGTGGCCCGGGGTCCGTATGCCGAGCGGTTCGGGGGGCAGCTCGTCCTGGTGACGGGCGCGGCCAGCGGCATCGGGCGGGCCACGGCCTTCGCGTTCGCCGAGGCGGGGGCGCGGATCGTCGCGGTGGACCGGGACGCGGAGGGCGCGGCCAGGACCGCGGAGATGTCACGGCTGATCGGCGCGCCCGAAGCATGGGGCGAGACGGTCGACGTGAGCGACGAGCAGGCGATGGAGAAGCTCGCCGAGAAGGTCGCCACCGAGTACGGCGTGGTGGACGTCCTGGTCAACAACGCAGGCATCGGTCTTTCCGGCTCCTTCCTCCAGACCAGCGCCGAGGACTGGAAGAAGGTCCTCGACGTCAATCTGTGGGGTGTCATCCACGGCTGCCGGCTCTTCGGCAGGCAGATGGCCGAGCGCGGACAGGGCGGCCATATCGTCAACACCGCGTCGGCCGCTGCCTATCAGCCCTCGAAGGCCCTGCCCGCGTACAGCACGTCCAAGGCGGCGGTGCTCATGCTCAGCGAGTGCCTGCGGGCGGAGCTGGCCGGACAGGGCATCGGCGTCTCCGCGATCTGCCCCGGCTTCGTCAACACGAACATCACCTCCACGGCGCGCTTCGCGGGGGTCGACGAGGCCGAGGAGAAGCGCCGCCAGAAGAAGTCCGCCCGGCTGTACGGGCTGCGCAACTACCCGCCGGAGAAGGTCGCCGACGCGATCCTGCGTGCCGTCGTGAAGAACCAGGCGGTGGTGCCGGTGACGCCCGAGGCGCGGGGCGCCCACTTCATGTCCCGCTTCACGCCCAGGACCCTGCGTGCGATCGCCCGATTGGAGCCGCCGCTATGAGCGCCGAGGAGCGCATCGGCCATTACCCCATCACGCCGCGCCGGGTCTCGTTCGACTGGGACGAGACCCCGCTGCACTGGATACCGGACGAGCCCACAGCCACGCACGTCATCAATGTGCTGCATCTGCTGCTTCCGGCCGGGGAGCGGTGGTTCGTCAAGGTCTTCAAGGAGGCCCTGCCGCTGGTCCGTGATCCGGCGCTGCTGAAGGACGTCAAGGGGTTCATGGGCCAGGAGGCCACGCACAGCGTCCAGCACTCCTATGTACTGGACCACCTGGCAGCGCAGCGCCTGGACACCGAAGGATTCACGAAGTACGTCGACTTCCTCTTCGAGAAACTCCTCGGCGAGAAGCCGCCGTTCGGGGCGCCGATACCGACCCAGGAGTGGCTGCGCTTCCGGCTGGCGGTCATCGCGGCGATCGAGCAGTTCACGGCCGTCCTGGGCGACTGGGTGCTGCACGCCGAAGGGCTCGACCGGGCGGACGCCGACAAGATCATGCTGGATCTGCTGCGCTGGCACGGCGCGGAGGAGGTCGAGCACCGGGCCGTCGCCTTCGACATGTACCAGCACTGCGGGGGCGAGGGCCTGCCGCGCTATGCCCGCCGTATCGAGGGCATGGCCGTCACCGCTCCCGTACTGGCCTGGCTCTGGGTGTGGGGCACGGCCTATCTGATCCGGCACGATCCCCAGCTCGCCGGCCGGCTGCGCTACTCCCTGCGCGAGCACAACGGTGCGGTCGGCAAGGGGCTGCTGCCCACCTGGCGCGAGTTGGGCGCGGCCATACCCCGCTACTTCCGGCGGTCGTACCATCCCTCGCAGGAGGGCTCGCTGCGCAAGGCGGTCGAGTATCTCGCGACCTCGCCCGCGGCCCGCGCCGCGGCCGGGGCGGTGGGGCGGGCCGCCATGTCGTAGGCGGCCTGTCATCGACCGTCGATCTGTCACGACCGTCATCGATCTGTCCTCAAGGGGGCGGGCTTGTCCGAGCAGTCAGTGGCCCAGTCAGTGGCCGAGTACCGGATCGAGGATCTGGCGCACCACAGCGGCGCCACCGTCCGTACGATCCGCGCCTACCAAGACCGTGGACTGCTGCCGAAGCCGGAGCGCCGCGGCCGGGCCAATGTGTACGGCTCCTCCCATCTCGCCCGGCTCCGGCAGATCGCCGACCTGCTCGACCGCGGCTACACCCTGGCCTCGATCAAGGAGCTGCTCGAGGCCTGGGACGCCGGGCGGGGGCTCGGCGGGGTGCTGGGCCTGGTCGCGGAGGTGCAGGGTCCGTGGACCGACGAGGAGGCGGCCCGGATCACCCGCGCCGAACTGGATGCGAAGTTCGGCGGAAAGCCGGACGAGGCGGCCGTCGCGGAAGCGGTGGAGCTCGGGGTGCTGGAGCGCGTCCCGGGACGGGACGACGAATTCCTCGTGCCGAGCCCCCAAGAGCTCGCGGTGGCAGCCGAGTTGTACGCGGCCGGGGTACCGCTGTCCGCAATCTCTGGTCATCTGCGGGAACTTCGCGGGCAGGTCGAGCACATAGCCTCCCGCTTCCTGGAGTTCACCACCGAGCATGTCTTCGCCCGCTATCTGGGCCATCGTCCGCCGACGGACGCGGATGCGGCCGAGGCGGCGTCTATGGTGCGGCGGCTGCGGCCGCTCGCTCAGCAGACGGTCGACGCCGAACTGGCCCGGGCCATGCGGACGTTCGCCACGCGTCATCTTCAGCACCATCTGCGTGCGGAGGGTCCGTCTCCGGCGGACATGGAGCCCCGTTCGGTGACGTTGCCGCCGGAGACAATACGGGCGGTGCACGGCCTGGTTGGGCAGGAGCACGCGGCGGCGTTCATCGCGGCGGCGACCGAACGGGAGGTACAGGCCAGGACATTGGACACTCTTGCCTCAAATGGCCGTCATTCCCGGCAATTTGATCAAGAGCCCTAAAACGGCGTGCCGTTGTCCACAGAAACGCCAATTCCCTTGTGGATAACTACAGTTGGCTGTGGATCAAACCTGTAGAGCAATTTTTTCAGTGGCGTCGAACGGGGACGAGAGGCACGCTGACGGGATGAACGAAAGACCCGACGAGAGACGCACCGTCAAGGTGTCGAAGTACCTCTCGAAGCATCTCCGGCACCAGCCGGAACGGATCGGCATCACCCTCGACGAGAACGGCTGGGTGGCGGTCGACGAGCTGATGCGCGCCGCGGCAGCGCACGGCTTCCGGTTCACCCGCGCCGAGCTGGACCATGTCGTCGCCGTCAACGACAAGCAGCGCTTCACGATCGACGGCCCGCGCATCCGCGCCAACCAGGGCCACACCGTCAAGGTCGACCTGGATCTCCCCCTGGCCGAGCCGCCCGCGTATCTCTACCACGGCACTGTCGCCCGCAGCCTGGACGCGATCCGCGCCGAAGGCCTGCGCCCCATGAAGCGCCACCATGTCCATCTCTCGCCCGACCGGGAGACCGCGACCCGCGTCGGCGCCCGCCGCGGCCGCCCCGTCGTCCTGTCCGTGGACGCCGGAGCGATGCACCGGGCGGGCCACCTCTTCCACGTCAGCGCGAACGGCGTCTGGCTGACCGACGCCGTACCACCGGAGTTTCTGCGCTTCCCCGGCGCCTGAGCGCATCCGCCGGCCTCAGCGGGCGAGCTGCGCCAGGCCCTCCGTGGCGATCTGCTCGAAGACCGCCTGGTCGGCGGCGAAGTCCGAGTCGGGGATCGGTGCGTGGATCACGATCTCCGTGAAGCCGAGCTCGAAGTGCTTGCCCGCGAAGTCCACAAAGGCGTCGAGGGACTCCAGCACCCTGCCCGGTTCCGGGGTGAAGCCGGTGAGCAGGATCTTGTCCAGCTCGGCCACGTCCCGGCCCATGTCCGCGCACGCCTTGCCGAGCTTGTCGATCTGCCCGCGGATCGCCTCGACGGACTGCTCGGGCGTACCCGTCTCGAAGAGCTTCGGGTCACCCGTGGTCACCCACGCCTGCCCGTGCTTCGCAGTGAGCTTCAGCCCGCGCGGCCCGGTGGCGGCGACCGCGAAGGGCAGCCGCGGCCGCTGTACACAGCCGGGGATGTTGCGGGCCTCGACGGCCGAGTAGAAGGTCCCCTCGTACGTCACGGAGTCCTCGGTGAGCAGCCGGTCGAGCAGCGGGACGAACTCACCGAAGCGGTCGGCCCGTTCGCGCGGCGTCCAGGCCTCCTGGCCCAGCACGGTGGCGTCGAAGCCCATGCCGCCCGCGCCGATGCCGAGCGTGATCCGGCCGCCGGAGATGTCGTCGAGCGAGATCAGTTCCTTGGCGAGGGTCACCGGGTGCCGGAAGTTCGGCGAGGTGACCAGGGTGCCCAGACGCAGCCGCTCGGTGGCGGCGGCCGCCGCGGTCAGCGTCGGAACCGCGCCGTACCAGGGGCCGTCGCGGAAGGTGCGCCACGACAGATGGTCGTAGGTGTACGCGGTGTGGAAACCGAGCTGCTCGGCTCGGGTCCATTCGTCGCGGCCACCGTCGTGCCAAGGACGGACAGGGAGGATCACGGTACTCAAACGCATGCCTCGAGGTTACGTGTCCCCGGAGGGGCCCGTGCACACGCGGCAGAGGAGCCCGGGCGCACTCGTCGGAGCGGCCGGTGCGAACTCACCGCAAGCGGCCCGTGCGCACTCACCGGAGTCGCTCGTGCACTCAAATGTGCACCCTCTCGCACGCCCGTGCGCCGTGGTACGGGAGAATGGATCTGTGACCTCAGCTACCGATCCCCGCGCCCTGCCCGCCGCCCCCCGGCTGATCGCCACCGATCTCGACGGCACTCTGCTGCGTGACGACAAGTCCGTCTCGGACCGCACGATCGCCGCCCTCGCCGCCGCCGAGAAGGCCGGGATCGAGGTCTTCTTCGTCACCGGCCGCCCGGCCCGCTGGATGGATGTCGTCAGCGACCATGTCCACGGCCACGGTCTGGCGATCTGCGCCAATGGCGCCGCCGTCGTGGATCTGCACGCCGGCGGGAAGGTGATCGAGGTCCGCCCGCTGGAGCGGGAGACGGCCCTCGATGTCGTACGCACGCTGCGCGACGCCGCACCCGGCACGTCCTTCGCGGTCGAGACGACCACCGGCATCCACTACGAGCCGGACTATCCGCCGTTCCATCTCGATCCGGGCGCGACCGTCGCGGTCGCCGAGAAGCTGCTCCGTGAGGAGGAGCCCGGCTCGGGCGCCCCGGTGATCAAGCTGCTCGCGCACCACCCCGAGCTGACGCCCGACGGCTTCCTCACCCTGGCCCGTACGGCCGCCGGCGAGCTCGCGTCCTTCACCCGCTCCAGCCCGACCGCGCTGCTGGAGATCAGCGGCCTGGGCGTGAGCAAGGCCAGCACGCTGGCGCTCTGCTGCGCCGAGCGCGGGATCTCCGCCGACGAGGTCGTCGCCTTCGGGGACATGCCGAACGATGTGGACATGCTGACCTGGGCGGGAACCTCGTACGCGATGGGCAACGCTCACCCGGACGTGATCGCCGCGGCGTCCGGGCGCACCGTCGCCAACAACGAGGACGGCGTCGCGGTCGTCATCGAGCAGATCCTCGCCCGGCGCGCGGAGTCCAGCGAGGGCGGCCGCCGACGCAGCTAGAGCCGGGTCCCGGCCGCGGGAGCCGCCATAGCCGGGTCCCGGCGGCCGCGTGTAGGGGTCCCGGCGGCCGGGTGGACTAGAGCGGGGCCTCCCACGTCACCGTCGTACCCCCTCCGCCCTCCCCGACCCCCGGGCCGCAGTCGCTCGATCCGCCCAGCGACTCAGCCCGCTGCGGCGGCCGCCGTCCGGGATGCCCACCCCGTCGTCCGCGACCGACAGCCGCACCGCGTCGGAGCCGTCCGGGAGTGTCGCGTTGGCGTCGACGACCACCTCGATACGGGAGGCATCGGCCTCGCTGAACTGGCGTGCTCCGCGTGCCCGCGGGGTGGCGAGCGCCCCCAGCACCCGCCCGCCACTGTGCAGCGGCAGCATCATGCTCGGCCCGTACTGGCCGGCCAGTCTGGTGATCATGCGCGGGTCACTGGCGGCGTCCGCGACGAACACCGACTCGCCGGACAGCAGCTTCGCGACCACCGGACTCTCGGCCGGAATGACCACGCCCAGCGAACTCGCGGGCCGGTCGGAGGAGACGGCGACAATCTCCAGGCCGCCCCCGTCGGCGGGCAGCAGCACGATTCCGGCGGCGGAGTCGGCGAGATGGCGGGCCTGTTCGGCGACGACGGTCAGGGCATCGTCGGCGTCGCCGCCGGCGAGCAGGGCGGTGGTGACGGCCACCGAGCCGTCGATCCAGCGCTCGCGCTGGCGTGCTGCTTCGTACAGGCGGGCGTTGCCGACGGCGATCCCGGCCTCGGTGGCGAGGACGCGCACCATGTGGAGGTCGTAGTCGTTGAACTCGCCCCCGCCGTTCTTCTCGGTCAGATAGAGAGTGCCGAAGATCTCGCCCTGGACGCGGATGGGGACGCCGAGGAAAGTCCGCATCGGGGGATGGCCCGGAGGGAATCCGGTCGAGCGCGGATCGGATGTCAGATCGGCGAGCCGGACCGGCACGGGGTGGTGGATCAGCGCGCCGAGCAGGCCCCGGTGCCCGTCGGGCCTGTGACCGATCCGCCGCGCCACGTCCTCGCCGACGCCGTACGTCACGAAGTCCGAGAGCGCTTTGCCCTCCTCGTCGATGACGCCGATGGCGGCATAGCGCGCGTCGGCGAGCTCGGCTGCGGTCTCGCAGATCCGGTCGAGGGTCGAGTGCAGCTCAAGGCCGGTACCGATGGAGCGCATGGCCTCCAGCAGCTGCGGCACCCGCGCGGTGAGCTCGGTGGACAGGCCCTGAAGGCTGCGGGTCGCCTGTGTCGCGGCTGCGAGCGGGTCCTTCGGTTCGGACGCTGTCATGCCCCCGAGATTAGTAAGTCCTATTTCGCGAGGAAAGTCTGGTACGCGGTGCTGCCGGACCGGATGGAGAGCAGGTCCGCGGCCCGCTCACGCTCCAGCATCGCCCGCAGGGGACCCTCGGCCGCCGCGAGCTCGGCGTACGAACCGCGCTGCACTGTCCGTCCCTCCTTGAGGACGACGATCTCGTCGACGGCATCAAGACCCTGCAGCCGGTGAGTGATGAGCAGCGTCGTCCGCCCTTCGGTCGCCGTCAGCAGATCCGCCGTCAGCGCATCCGCCGTCGCCAGGTCGAGATGCTCGGCGGGCTCGTCGAGTACGAGCACGGGGAAGTCGGCCAGGAGCGCACGCGCCAGGGCCAGCCGCTGCCGCTGACCGCCGGAGAGCTGAGCGCCGTGCTCGCCGACGAGCGTGTCGAGGCCGTGGGGCAGCGCGTCGACCCACTCCAACAGCCGTGCCCTGCCCAGCGCCTGCCGGAGTTCGTCCTCCGTCGCCCGTGTACGCGCGAGCCTGAGGTTCTCCCGTACGGAAGAGTCGAAGAGGTGGGCGTCCTGCGAACACAGCCCGACGAACCGCCGGACCGCGTCCCCGTCGAGCCCGGCCGCCTCCACGCCGCCGATCGTGTACGTCCCCTCCCTGGCATCCAGGAAGCGGAGCAGCACCTGCGCGAGGGTGGTCTTCCCCGAGCCCGACGTGCCGACGACGGCGATGCGCTTCCCGGCGGTCAGCGTGAGGTCGAAGCCGTCGAGCGCGTCCCGCTCCTGCCCGGCGTACCGGGCGCTCAATCCGCGCACTTCGAGCGGGAACGCCGTCGCGGGCGCAGTGGCCGCCTGCTCCGGCTCGTGGACTGGAAGGGGCGCGTCCAGGACCTCGTACACCCGCTCGGCACTTCGCTTGACCCGCTGCCGGTACTGCACGGCCAGGGGCAGTCCGGTGACCGCCTCGAACGCGGCGAGGGGAGTGAGCACCACAACCGCCAGGGACACCCCGTCGAGCCGTCCGTCCCGCACTGCCTGCACTCCGACGAACGCGGCACAGACGACGGTCAGCCCGCAGGCCAGGGCGGAGAGTCCACCGCCGAGCGCGGTGGCCGCGGCGCCCCGGGATGCGATCCGCGTCAGCCGCCGGTCGGCCTCCCGCGTCTTCTCGATCCGGCCTTTCAGGGCACCGGCGACGGTCAATTCGGCTGTCCCGCCGAGGAGATCGACGACCCGGGTGGCCAATGAGCCGCGCGCGGGGGCGAGTTGCCGCTCGGCCCGCCGGGCGAAGGTCCCGCTGATCAGCGGTACGGCAACACCGGCGAGGAGCAGCCCGGCGGCGAGCACCGCCCCGGCCTCGGGCAGCAGCCATGCGATGAAGCCGACGGATCCCGCACCCACGACGACGGCCACGCCCGCGGGCAGCAGCCAGCGCAGCCAGTAGTCCTGCAGCGCGTCCACATCGGCGACGAGCCGTGACAGCAGATCCCCGCGCCGGGTCCGCCGCAGCCCGGCGGGTGCGATGCGCTCCAGCCTGCGGTACACGGCGACCCTCAGCTCGGCGAGCATCCGCAACACGGCGTCGTGCGACACGAGCCGCTCGGCGTACCGGAAGACGGCCCGCCCGATACCGAAGGCGCGGGTCGCCGTCACGGCGACCATCAGATAGAGCACGGGCGGCTGCTCCGAGGCCCGCGAAATGAGCCACCCGGACACGCCCATGAGCCCTACGGCGGACCCCAGCGCGAGACTCCCCAGCAGCAGCGCAAGCCCGAACCGCCCCCGCAACTCCCCGGCCATCCCCCGCACCCACGCGAGACCCCCCGCACCGTCTGCCGACGTCGACGGGCGCGGCACCAGGGAGGGGTCCGGGGAACCCCCGGGTTCCCCTTCCTCCTTCAGGGGTGCGCGTGCGGGAACGACCCCCGCGCCGTCCGGCGAAGCGAACGGGCGCGGCACCCCGGAGGGTTCCGGGGAAGCCCCCACCTCCACCACCCGGTCCGCCACCGCCAGCAGCGCCGGCCTGTGTACCACCAGCAGCACCGTCCGGCCCGCCGACAGCCGGCGTACCGCGTCGACGATGCCCGCCTCGGTCTCGCCGTCCAGCGCCGCCGTCGGCTCGTCGAGCAGCAGCAGCGGCCGGTCCGCGAGGAACGCCCGGGCCAGCGCGAGCCGTTGCCGCTGACCGGCCGAGAGCCCGGTCCCGTCCTCACCGAGCGGTGTGTCCACGCCCTGGGGGAGTCCCGCCACAAAGTCGTACGCCCCCGCCTCCCGCAGTGCCTGCGACACTGCCGCGTCATCGGCGTCCGGCCGCGCCAGCCGTACGTTCTCCGCGATCGTCCCCGCGAAGAGATACGGCCGCTGCGGCACCCAGGCGATCCGCTCCCGCCACCGCTCCAGGTCCAGGGAGGACAGGTCCACGCCCCCGACCCGCACCCGCCCCTCGGCGGGCTCCACGAACCCGAGCAGCACATTCAGCAGCGTCGACTTCCCGACTCCGCTCGGCCCGACCAGTGCGACCGTTTCCTCGGGTTCGACCGCCAGCGAAGCGCTGTCCAACGACGCCTCGCTGCGCCCCGCATGGCGGACGGTCACCCCGTCCAGCTCCAGCCGCAGGCTGCCCGGAGTCTCCCCCGCACCGCCTGCCCGCGGCTCCGTCTCCAGTACCTGGAAGATCTCCTCCGCGGCCGAAAGCCCTTCAGCCGCCGCGTGGTACTGCGCGCCCACCTGCCGGATCGGCAGATACGCCTCGGGCGCGAGGATCAGGATCACCAGACCCGTGTACAGATCCAGTTCCCCGTGCACGAGCCGCATCCCGATACCGACGGCCACCAGCGCCACCGAGAGCGTCGAGAGCAGCTCCAGCGCGAAGGACGAGAGGAAGGCGATCCGCAGCGTCCGCAGCGTGGCCCGCCGGTACTCCGCGGTGATGGAACGAATGGACTCGGCCTGCGCCTTCGCCCGCCCGAAGACCTTCAGGGTGGGCAGACCGGCGACGACATCCAGAAAGTGCCCCGAGAGCCGGGACAGCAGCCGCCACTGGCGGTCCATCCTGGCCTGGGTGGCCCAGCCGATGAGCACCATGAACAGCGGAATCAGTGGCAGAGTCACCACGATGACCGCCGCCGAGACCCAGTCCTCGGTCACAATCCGCGCCAGTACCGCCACCGGCACGACGACCGCGAGCCCCAACTGCGGCAGATAGCGCGAGAAGTAGTCGTCGAGTGCGTCGACACCGCGGGTGGCGAGCGCGACCAGCGACCCGGTGCGCTGCCCGCTCAACCAGCCCGGCCCCAGCTCCGCGGCCCGGTCCAGCAGCTGCCCCCGTAGCTCCGACTTGACCGCCGCACTCGCCCGGTGCGCGGCCAGTTCCGTGAGCCAGGAAACGGCCGCCCGGCCGATGGCGACCACTGCCAGCAGCGCGAGCGGCGTCCCAAGACCGGAGGTGGAGAGCCCCTTCTGGAACGCCCCCACCACCACCTCGGCGATCAGCATCGCCTGGGCGACGACCAGCGCCGCCCCGACAAGTCCGAGCAGCACCACCGCGATCAGAAAGCGGCGGGTGGACCGGGCGTACCGGAGCAGACGCGGGTCGATCGGTTTCACGTGAAACATCCCCCACTAATGGGCGTCGACGATGTGCTGCGTACCGATCCGCTTGCGGAAGACCCAGTACGTCCAGCCCTGATAGAGCAGCACCAGCGGTGTGGCGATACCGGCGCACCAGGTCATGATCTTCAAGGTGTACGGGCTCGACGAGGCATTGGTGACCGTAAGGCTCCACTCCTCATTGAGCGAGGACGGCATGACGTTCGGAAAGAGCGTCAGGAACAGCATCGCGACCGCGGCCGTGATCGCCACACCGGACAGCGCGAACGACCAGCCTTCGCGCCCGGCCTTGATCGCCACAATCGCCCCGACGAGAGCCACGACCGCGACAACCATCGCGACCAGGCTCTTGCCGTCGCCGTGCGAGGCCTGGGTCCAGATCAGGAATCCGAGCGCCAGCGCGGCCGTGAGCAGCCCCAGCTTCAGGGCCAGAGCCCGGGCCCGGGCCCGGATGTCGCCCACCGTCTTCAGCGCGGTGAACACCGCACCGTGGAAGGTGAACAGCGTCAGCGTGACAAGCCCGCCCAGAATCGCGTACGGGTTGAGCAGATCGAAGAAGTTGCCGACGTACTCCTTCTGTCCGTCGATCTTCACGCCGCGCACGATGTTGCCGAAGGCGACGCCCCACAGCAGGGCAGGCAGCAGCGAGGTCCAGAAGATCGCATGCTCCCAGTTGGTCTGCCACCGTTCCTCGTCGCGCTTGTGCCGGTACTCGAAGGCGACTCCGCGCACGATCAGACAGACCAGGATGAGCAGCAGCGGCAGGTAGAAGCCGGAGAAGAGCGTGGCGTACCAATCGGGGAAGGCGGCGAAGGTCGCGCCGCCGGCGGTCAGCAGCCACACCTCGTTGCCGTCCCAGACGGGCCCGATGGTGTTGATCAGGACTCGCCGCTCGGTCCGGTCCCGGGCCAGCAGCTTGGTGAGGACGCCGACCCCGAAGTCGAACCCCTCCAGGAAGAAGTAGCCGATCCACAGGACGGCGATGAGTACGAACCAGACGTCGTGAAGTTCCATGCCTCAGCAGCTCCTCAGCGCTTCAGTACGAGAAGGCCATCGGCCGGTCGGCGTCACGGTCGTCGCCGCCGATCTTGGTGGGCGGGTTGAGGTCGGCCTCGGTGAGCTCGGGTGGTCCGGCCTTGACGTACTTCACGAGCAGCTTGACCTCGACGACGGCGAGCACCGCGTAGAGCAGGGTGAAGACGAGCATCGAGGTGAGCACCTCGCCCTGCGAGACACCGGGGGAGACCGCGTCACGGGTGCGCAGGACGCCGTACACGACCCAGGGCTGCCGCCCCATCTCCGTGAAGATCCACCCCCAGGAGTTGGCGATCAGCGGGAAGGCCATCGTCCACAGGGCGATGATCCAGTACCACTTGGTCAGCTTGGGGCTCAGCGCCTTGCTCTTGAACAGCACCAGATTCGGCACTTCGTCCTCGCTCGTCCGCAGGCTCTGCGGGAGCATGAACTTCTTGCGGGTGAGCCAGAGCCCGATCAGGCCGATGGTGAGGGACGCCATGCCGAAGCCGATCATCCAGCGGAAGCCCCAGTAGGCGACGGGGATATTGGGCCGGTAGTCGCCGGGCCCGAACTTCTGCTGCTCGGACTTGTTGACGTCGTTGATGCCGGGGACGAACGAGGTGAAGTCGTCGTTGGCCAGGAAGGACAGCAGTCCCGGGATCTCTATGGCGACCTTGTTGTGGCCCTTTTCGACGTCGCCGTACGCGAAGACCGAGAAGGGCGCGGGAGCCTCCCCGTCCCACAGCGCCTCGGCAGCGGCCATCTTCATCGGCTGCTGCTTGAACATGACCTTCCCGAGCAGATCGCCGCTCAGGGCGGTGAGCAGTCCGGCGACGACGATGGTGACCAGCCCGAGCCGCAGCGAGGTCCGCATCACCGGGATGTGCTTCTTGCGCGCCAGGTGGAAGGCGGCGATGCCGACCATGAACGCGCCGCCGACGAGGAAGGCCGCCGTGATGGTGTGGAAGAACTGGGCGAGCGCGGTGTTCTGGGTGAGTACGTGCCAGAAGTCGGTGAGCTCGGCCCGCCCGCGCTCCTTGTTGATGCGGTAGCCGACGGGGTGCTGCATCCAGGAGTTGGCGGCCAGGATGAAGTACGCGGAGAGGATGGTGCCGATCGACACCATCCAGATGCAGGCCAGATGGATCTTCTTCGGCAGCTTGTCCCAGCCGAAGATCCACAGCCCGATGAAGGTGGACTCGAAGAAGAACGCGATCAGCGCCTCGAAGGCGAGCGGGGCGCCGAAGATGTCACCGACGAAGCGCGAGTAGTCGGACCAGTTCATGCCGAACTGGAACTCCTGGACGATACCCGTGACGACGCCCATGGCGATGTTGATCAGGAAGAGCTTGCCCCAGAACTTCGTGGCCTTGAGGTACTTCCCGTTCTCCGTCCGGACCCAGGCCGTCTGCAGGCCGGCGGTGAGCGCGGCGAGCGAGATCGTCAGGGGGACGAAGAGGAAGTGGTAGACGGTGGTGATGCCGAACTGCCATCGCGCCAAAGTCTCCGGCGCCAGAGCTAGGTCCACGTCGTCTTCTCCTTACGTCGCCGTGGTGACATCGGCAGCTTGCCCATCCAACCCCACCGATCTCGGGATGATCAGGACACGCTTGTGAACGCGTTCACATTCACAAGCAATTATGGCCCATGCGAAATCCGCACCCGCACGGGGGTACCCCTTCCCAAGAACTTCAACATCTTGTTGAATCCGGCGCATGCAGATACGCATCTCGTGGCCCGCCGGACAACTGACCGCCACCCTCGAAGAAACCCCCACGAGCAAGGCGCTCGCGGGGGCTCTGCCGCTTACCTCCACCGCCCAGACCTGGGGCGACGAGGTCTACTTCGACACCACCGTCTCCCCCGCCCTGGAGGCGGACGCACGGCAGGTGGTCGAGCCGGGCACGGTCGCGTTCTGGACCGAGGGCAACGCGCTCGCGCTGCCCTACGGCCCCACCCCGATCTCGCGCGGCGACGAATGCCGCCTCGCGAGCCCGTGCAACGTCCTCGGCCGGATCGACGGCGACCCCCGCCTGCTGGCGACGGTCCGCTCCGGCGACCCGGTCCGCGTCGAAAGGGTCGACGCGCTCTAGGTTCTGGACGGCTAGAGCTCCTTGCGGAACGCCTCGGTGGTGTGCAGGAAGAGGTCGTTGGCCTCGTCCTCCCCGATGGTCACCCGCACGCCCTCGCCCGCGAAGGGCCTGACCACGACGCCGGCCTTCTCGCACGCCGCCGCGAAGTCCAGCGTGCGGTCGCCGAGCCGCAGCCAGACGAAGTTCGCCTGGGTCTCGGGCACGGTCCAGCCCTGCCGGACCAGGCTGTCGTAGACCCGGGCGCGCTCGCAGACCAGCGAACCGACGCGGCCGAGCAGCTCGTCCTCGGCGCGCAGCGAGGCGACCGCCGCGTCCTGCGCCAGCTGCGAGACACCGAAGGGCACCGCCGTCTTGCGCAGCGCCGCGGCCACCGGCTCATGGGCGATCGCGAAGCCGACCCGCAGCCCCGCCAGGCCGTACGCCTTGGAGAAGGTGCGCAGCACCGCCACATTCGGGCGGTTGCGGTAGATCTCGATGCCGTCCGGGACCTGGGTGTCGCGGATGAACTCGCGGTACGCCTCGTCCAGCACCACCAGGACGTCCGACGGAACCCGGTCGAGGAACCGCTCCAGCTCGGCCCTGCGCACCACTGTGCCGGTCGGGTTGTTGGGGTTGCAGACGAAGATCAGCCGGGTCCTGTCGGTGATCGCGTCGGCCATCGCATCCAGATCGTGCACGTCACCGGCGGTCAGCGGCACCGGGACCGACGTCGCTCCGCTGATCTGGGTAATGATCGGGTACGCCTCGAACGACCGCCAGGCATAGATGACCTCGTCACCCGGGCCCGAGGTGGACTGCAGCAAGGACTGCGCAACGCCGACCGAGCCGGTGCCGGTGGCCAGATGCGTCACCGGCACCCCGAAGCGGTTCGCCAGCTCGTTCATCAGGCCGGTGCAGGCCATGTCCGGGTAGCGGTTGAAACCGTGCGCCGCGGCGATCGCGCTCTCCATCACGCCGGGCAGCGGCGGATAGGGGTTCTCGTTGGACGACAGCTTGTACGCGACCGGGCCGCCGGCAGCCGCGGGCTTGCCCGGCTTGTAGGTGGGGATGCCGTCCAGCTCAGCGCGCAGCTTGGGGCTCGTCTCGCTCACCGCAGGTCCTCCTTTATGCCTTCTCGTACCTTCTCGCACCTTCGCAGGTTCGAATACTGCTCACCTTATGAGGATTCCCGGCCGCTGCGAATGGCAGTGGCCGGGAAAGGGGGGGAGCGCCCCTCTCCGAGGCGCGCGCCGGTAGCTCACTCCGTGGCGCGCATCACCCGTAGTGGTGAGTTGAGACCTCTTCGAAACATCGACCATTCGCCAGGCCTGCGCGGCTGGACGCCCGAGACGCAGTGGGCGTAACGTCCAACTCCCTTGACTTCAAAGGCAGTTGAGCTTGAATGATCATGCAAAAACGTGCCTGTCAACGAGTGAATATGCGACCGGCTCAACCGCCCACGCGAGCCCTACTATCGGCTCGCCATGACAGCAGCAGGGAAGCACCAGGTGAGCCGGACGGAGACATCCCGCCGGGGCAGCCGGCAAAGTCGGGCGGGCATCCGAGACGTGGCCGCCGCAGCCGGTGTCTCCATCACGACTGTCTCAGACGCACTCAACGGCAAGGGCCGGCTCCCGGACGCCACCCGCCGACATGTCCGCGAAGTTGCCGACCGGCTGGGCTACCGCCCATCCGCAGCGGCCCGAACCCTCCGTACCGGAAAATCAGGCTTGATCGGCCTGACGGTGACGACGTACGGGGATGAACCTTTCACCTTCACCGAGTTCGCATACTTCGCCGAAATGGCGAGAGCCGCGACCTCAGCCGCGCTCGCCCGCGGCTACGCCCTTGTCATCCTCCCCGCAACCTCACGCCATGACGTCTGGTCGAACGTCGCCCTCGACGGCACCGTCGTCATCGACCCCTCCGACCATGACCCGGTCGTCACCGAACTCGTCCGCCAGGGCCTGCCCGTCGTCTCCGACGGCCGGCCGGCCGGCACGCTTCCGGTCACCGCCTGGGTCGACAACGACCACGAAGCCGCCGTACTCGATCTGCTCGACCATCTCGCCGCAGCCGGCGCCCGCCGGATCGGCCTGCTCACCGGAACCACCACCGACACCTACACACGCCTGTCCACCACCGCATATCTGAACTGGTGCGAGCGCGTGGGCCAGGACCCGGTCTACGAGTCCTACCCCGCCCACGACCCGTGCGCCGGCGCAGTCGCCGCCGACCGGCTGCTCGCCCGCCCGGACAGGCCCGACGCGGTCTACGGGCTCTTCGACCCCAACGGCACAGATCTGCTGGCCGCCGCACGGCGTTACGGCCTGCGCGTCCCCGACGATCTGCTGCTCGTCTGCTGCAGCGAGTCGACCGTGTACGCCACCACCGAACCGCCCATCACCACGCTCTCGCTCAAACCGCGCAGGATCGGCACAGCGGTCGTCCAGCTCCTCATCGACGCCATCGAAGGCATCAACGAAGACCGGCCGGTGGAGCAGGTGATACCGACCGAACTGATCGTGAGGACCTCCTCGCAGCGCCGCCCTCCGCGAACGACTGTGAGCGCCCCGCGATCGCCTTCACCGGACTAGACCTTCCTAATCAGGACGAATCAACCGGCGAACCAGGGGTGCTGATGGATTCACCACCCCTGGTGCGTCACACAGCGCGGAGCTCATTCCTATGATGGGCGCACGACACCGCGGACCACCCCGACCAGGCTGGGCCGAGAGGTGAACGGCGGCGCGACGGTGGTGGAGGGGTCGATGACTCAGGGGGCCGGTCAAGGACCCGTGGTGCGGACGGCGACATTGCGCGATTTCCGTGTGCCGCCCTATGCGCAGGTGCCCGTGCAGTCGCAGGTTCCGCCTCAGGAACAGGTGCCTTCGCAGACTCGGCCCTCCCCGGAGTCCACCCATCCCGGCAACGCGGTCCCTGAGGGCGAGGGGCCGGACGGCTACACGCCCACCGCGCGCGACCTCCCCGTGATCAGCGCCGGCGGTCCCGGCGACACCGTCCAGGTGCAGGTCTCGCCCGACGAGGCGCCCGCGCCCGAAGGCCCCGGCCCGCTCTATGTCGTCGGCGACGTGCACGGCTATCTCGACGAACTGGTCGCGGCCCTCACCGAACAGGGCCTCATCGACGCCGAAGGCCACTGGGCCGCGGGCCATGCCCGCCTCTGGTTCCTCGGCGACTTCACCGACCGCGGCCCGGACGGCATCGGCGTCATCGATCTCGTCATGCGGCTCTCCGCCGAGGCCGCGGCGGCCGGCGGCTACTGCAAGGCCCTGATGGGCAACCACGAACTGCTGCTGCTCGGCGCCAAGCGGTTCGGCGACACCCCCGTCAACTCCGGCGCAGGCACCGCCACCTTCCAGGCAGCCTGGCTGCTCAACGGCGGTCAGAAGTCCGACATGGACCGGCTCCAGGAGGTCCATCTGCAGTGGATGGCGCGGCTCGACGCGATGGAGCTGGAGGACGACCATCTGCTGATGCACTCCGACACGACCGCGTATCTCGAGTACGGCGACTCGATCGAGGCGGTCAATGACACCGTCCGCGAGACGCTCACCCGCAATGACGCCGACGAGTGCTGGGACCTGTTCCGCAAGTTCACCAAGCGCTTCGCCTTCCGTGACGAAACGGGACCGCAGGCCGCACGCGAACTGCTCTCCGCCTACGGCGGCAACCGCGTCGTACACGGCCACAGCCCCATTCCGTATCTGCTCGGCGAGGTGGGCACCGAGGACGGTGAGGACGGAGCACGTCCGGTTGTCGACGGCCCGCATGTGTACGCGGACGGGCTCGCGATCGCCATGGACGGTGGCGTGACCATGGCCGGAAAGCTGCTTGTCGTCCAACTCCCTCTGTCCACCTGAGCCGAGCCCGGCACGCGATTTACGGAAACCCCCTGTCACCCCGTGCCGTAACCGCTCTACCATCGGCTTATCCGTAGCAGGCTCTCCTCCGTTTCTGCCCAACTGCCCGTCGATGCGGGCATTCAGGCCCTACGGAGCATCGGGGGATGCAACATGAACAGCGCTCCGCACCTGCTGACCGAGGACCGCGCCGAGTACGAGCGCATCCTCGACGACGCGCTGCGCAATGCCCATGACCGTCCGGATCTCGCTGCCGTGGGGCAGCGCCTGAACGCCGAACAGCTGCGCACGATGGCCCTGAACGCGGCGGCACTGATCACCACCGCCGCCGCTGCCGAGTACGAGCACTACACCAAGGTCCGCGAGGAGATGCGTTCCCCCGCAGCCGCCGCATCCGTGCAGAACTCCGTACTGGCCCCCGCCGTGGGCGAGGCCGCCGAGAGCGGCGCCGGGTTCGGCGCCGTCATAGCGGTGCTGGCCCCGGTGCTCGCGGGGACGGCCGCGGTGATCTTCCTGCTGGTCGGTTACATCCTGAAGATGCTCAGCCCCCAGCCCTCCTTCGCGGAGACCCTGGTCTCGGCGGGCTGGTTCTTCGGAGCCCTGACGGCGGCCGCCATACTCGTCGCCGCGATAGGACTGCTGCTGACCGCCCTGCGCAACGGCGCGACACAGGTCCAGGCCGAGGAGTCGACGGGCGAACTGCCCGACGAGGTGTCCCGGGCCAAAGAGGCCTGGCGGCACGCCGTGCTGGAGCGCGGCCTGCTTCCCTTCCTGCGAGCAGCGCTGGCCGACCCCAGCGCCGACCCGACCTCCGCGGACCCGCCGCGCCATGTGAGCCGAATCCCGAAGGTCGGCTACAGCGGCCCGGACTACTCCAGCCCGAGCGAGGGCTCGACAGCGGGCCAGCGGCCCACCTTCACCAGCCCGGACTTCACGAGCCCGGACTTCGGCGGCCCCGAGCACCAGCCGGAGTGATCCCCCGGCCGGTGCTCGCGGGGCGTCACTCCGCGATCGGCAGATAGACGCGGTTGCCCGCGGCGGCGAACTCCTTGGACTTCTCCGCCATGCCCTCCTCGATCTCCTGCTTCGAGCCGCCGTGCCGGCGCCGGATGTCCTGCGAGATCTTCATGCTGTAGAGCATTACTGAAAGCCACACATGCGCTACGGTCGTTCCACAGCCCGTTCTACGGACCGAGGGGGACACCGTGGGCAAGCGCGAAGAGGTCGTCAGCAAGCTGCGAGGCGTGCCCGAGGGACTGCCGTCCGTCGAGGGAGTACGCGCGATGGTGGCCGCCGACCCCAATCTCAAGTGCGTTGTCTGCTATGCGCGGATCTCGTTCGACGGCCGGGTGAAGGACGCCCACGGCATCGAGGACCAGCACCGCGACATGACCAACGACGCCGAAAGGTTCGGGTGGCTGGTCGTCTACCGCTACACGGACAACGACAAGAGCGCCAGCAAGGAGAGCGTCGTACGCGACGACTTCGAGCAGCTGCTCAACGATCTTGCGGCGGGGACAACTCCGGAGGGCTATCCGATCCACGGCGTCATGGCGGCGAACGATGACCGCCTTTACCGGCGTCCGAGCGACTGGGAGCGGTACCTGAAGGCGTTCACCGCTCAGGAGGGGCGCGTCTACCACGACTCGAACGGTGTGCAGGATCTGTACGCGGAGGGGTTCGAGATCAAGGGACTTGTGGGCGTTGCCATGTCTCTCAGCGAGACACGGAAGAAGCAGCGGCGCAGCCGGAACAGTCACCGTAGCCGTGCGATCCGTGGAAAGGCTGTTGCCGCGTGGCGCCCCTTCGGGTGGGAGGACGACCGGGTCACGTTGCGCCCGGAGGAGGCAGAGGCGATCCGTAAGGCCGTGCATGACGTGATCGCCGGAGCCTCCATTTCGGAGATCACCCGTCAGTGGAAGGAGGCCGAGTTCATGACGAGTCGTGGCAACCCCTTCCAGTACCAGACCGTCAAGCAGGTCCTCATGAATGCGCGGCTGTGTGGATACCGCGAGATCAAGGGTGAGCTTGTCCGCGATGGCGATGACCAGCCAATCGTGGGCGAGTGGGAGTCGATCGTCACTCCTAAGCAGTGGTTCGCGGTCACGGCCAAGATCAGGGAGCGCGGGCGCGGAACCGGCATGCCCCGCGGAGGGTTGGTCCACAAGTACCTACTCACAGGGATTCTCCGCTGCGGCAACGTGCGGGAGGACGGCACCACCTGCAACAACAAGATGATCGGGATCAAGGCGAACGACTGGCTCAAGTACCAGCACGCCTACATGTGCAAGAAGACTGTGGACGGCGGCTGCAACAGGACGTACAAGCGCGGAGACAAGACAGACGACGTCATCCAGAAGCTGGTCATCGCGAAGCTGGAGAAGGACGCCGCGAGCAAGGCCCAGGACGTGCCTGACTGGGACAAGGCCGAGGCACTGGAGCGAGCGGTCAAGAGCCGCAATGAGCTGGAGCGTCGTTGGCACGACGACGATGACACTGACATCGACGATGAGACGTTCTTCCGTAACCTCCCGGTCCTGGAGCGGCGGATCAAGGAGCTACGTGCGGACGAGGCCAAGCACGAAGCCTTGAAGGCCGAGGCGGAAGAGGCTCAAGAGGACATCGCGAGGTCGTGGAAGTCGAAGACGCTCACGCAGAAGCGCGATGCGATCAAGAAGGTCCTGAGTGCTGTGGTCGCCGTGCCGGGCGGGAAGGGCAACAAGACCTTTGATCCTGAACTCCTCAAGCCTGTCTGGCGGACTTCCGGCGAGTGAGCTGAAGCCCCAGGATCTCCTCTACGCTCCGCAACTGCTCATCGGAGAGTGGGGGAGCTTCGCGGAGGTGTCGCTCAATCCATGCGCTGACGGCCGCAGCTTCCTCGCGATCTATATCGGTGCGATCAGTTCTGGGGCGGCTCAGACGGCATCACCGCCCACGGGCCGAGTCTCCTCGCGCGCGATCTCCCGACTCATGGCGAGGTCGTCGGCGATGCCCGAAGCGATAAGGGCGGCGCCGGGAGTATGGCCGGAGCCGACGTAGCGCCAGTTGGCATCCGTGACCGTGCCACGTACGGCATCCTGCCCGGCGTGCTCCGCTCGGTCGGCGCGCAGCGCCGCGTACGTCGTCGAGTAGGCGCGCGACTTGGTCAGGATGTGGCCCCGGTAGCCGAGGGTGTGCGCCCACGCCCGTAGGTGCAGCGGCGCGTACTCGGGCAGGCCGCCGAGGCGCCAACAGGTCCGCATGAGCGCGCGCACGTGGTCGGTCAACGGTGCCGCGTCGATGTCGTCCCAGGTGGGGAGCCGATGGTCGGTGCCGGCGCCTGTCTCACCCGCTCCCTTGGTGACGTACTTCGCGACGTACGCGGCCACAGCTTCGTCATCCGGGCCAGGGCCGTCGGCGGCACGCAGGGGACGAGCGTCGACCTGAACACCCCAGCGGAGGGCAAGTTCACCAACGGCGAGGCTGTAGACGGTGTGGACCACGACTCGATGTGCGGACGTTCGCACGGCGTCGGCCAGCCGATCCGCGGTGCCCCATGCCGGGGGTTCGTCGTCCGGTCCGGCCGGACCGTCGAGGCGTACGACCGCGTGCACGTGGACGGCGGCGCGCTTTTGGTACTCGGCGACGCGGGCGAAGGACAGCCGCGCGTGGTCCGGGAAGCGGGATTGTGTCAGTCCGACCGCGGAGGCGAGGTGGCGCCGGACGCCGATGACGAAGCGGTCCCAGAGCTTGCCCGCGTGCCCATGCCACAGCGCGTGGGCCGGGTAGTCGTAGCAGTCGGCGCACAGTGGTTGGCCGACAAGGGAGTCGGCTGCGTCATGGACGGCGCCGCAACCGATCGGACGACCATGCTCGCAGTCGCCGCCGCCGCGACGCGGTCGGCAACGATCACCGGTGCGGTGCACGGGCCCGAACGACGGGGCGGTGAGGGTGACGAAGAGCCGGGGCCGGTGGCGAACTGTCGCGGGGACGTTCTTGCCGCCGAGGAGTCCCGCGCGGACGAGGTGGAAGGTGTCTCCGGCGTGAAGGCGAGAGCACGGGGCGCAGACGGTCGCGCGTCTGTTGCGGCAGCGGACGGAGAGCCGTTCGGCGGGCTCATCACGGGTGTCGTAGTGGTGCAGGATCTCGCCGGTCGTCGCGTCCCGCGTGGTCGACGAGCCTGAGAGGTGGACCGGGTGGGCGCATCCTCCGGTGGCGGCGATCTGCTCCAACCATCGGGCGAACTTGGGGTCTTGGGCGAGTCGTATCGCGTCGCGGTCTGCTTCGGAGAGCTGACGCAGGCGCGCCGCGCGGTCGAGGGCGGCGCGCCTGTCAGTCGGGGTGAACTCGGGTGTGATGGTGGGGACCTTCCGGGGTGGGCCGCCGAGGCGGCACGGTTGGTGGTTGGTGGCGCGCTGTCGGTCATGGGTCGCTCCTTACGTGGGTGGTCGGTAGTGCCGATCTCAGGTCAGCGGATGGTTCCGGTGCCCCGGCAGACGCGGCAGCGGCGGCGCCGTCCGGTCCAGGTCGTTCGGGCTCCTTCGCCCTTGCAGTGGGTGCACCTCACGCGACTCATGGGCATGTCTGTCCTTCCTGCTCAGGTGTGGGAGAAGCCGCTGATGACCCAGGTCACGAGGCCGTGGACGGTGAAGACCACGGGCGTCTGGCCCAGGTAGACCCCGAAGAGGCCGACGCAGACCGCTTCCCAGGCGCGTACGTCGCGGGAGCGGACGAGGAGGACGGTGATGATCCCGAAGATCACCGAGAACGTGAACGCCGTACCTTCGCTGATCACTTGTCGTCTCCTTCCAGCGCCGCAAGTGCGCGGTCTATGGCGGGCAGTTGCGGGGTCATGGCCGAGTGCCGCCGGGCCATCGCCATTGCTTCCTCGGTCGTCGTCAGGTGCGACCGGGCGCGGCTCCACCCGCCGTCCGGGGCGGTGCAGACGGCCACGCCCTGTTCCTCAGCAGTGATCGACTGGGCGACCGCCACGGCGTCCTTGTTGAGGTCGCCGAGGGTCATTTCCGCCGTGCCGGGGTCGTTGACCCGATGGCAGACACGGCCACCGAGTTGGGCCCGCAGTGCGGTGACTCCGGGCCCGAGATCCGAGCCGACGCGTTGCCCGGCGACCACCAGGTGCATGCCGAGCGCGGCCCCGAGCTGGGCCAGGCGCAGGAGGAGCGTGGAACACTGCTCCGCCTCGGCCTTGCTCTCACGCCTCCCATCGGAGAGGTACAGCTCCGCCAGCTCGTCGACGATCACGACGACGGGGACGGGCCGCAGCTTGTCGGGCAGCTCCCAGATCGAGCGGACGCCCGCCGCACGGCAGGCGCGCATTCGGTCCTGCATGTCGACGACGAGCGCGGCGAGCACCGCGACCGCCTCCCGCCTGCACGTCGTGAGCACGCTCAGCCGGTCAGCGAACAAGCCGAGTTCCATCCCGCCCTTGCAGTCGATACCGATCAGGGCGACGCTCTGCGGAGCGAGTTGGGTGATCAGCCGGGCAAGCAACGTGGACTTGCCCGAGCGTGTGGCCCCGGCGATAAGCCAGTGAGGCACCATCCGTAAATCCATCACCCATGCCCCGCCGCTCTCCAGTGCGCCGATGAGCGCGGACAGCAGCGCGGCGGGAGCTGTCGCCAAGCCGGGCCGTTCCAGCGGATCACTGGCCGTCGCGGTCAGGAGCACGAGGCCGCGTTCCGGCGAGGTGACCCGTACGGCGTGGACCTTCCACGCATGCACGAGGGCATCGGCCGCCTTCATGTACGTCGCCGGGGTCTGCCCCGCATGCAGCCGCACGACCACGGTCAGGCCCATGCGGGTAGCACGCGGGAAGGAGATACGCGGAGCCACCGGCCGCAGCGGATCCCCCTTGACCACCACGTCCCCGAGCAGCCCGCGCGGCGGACGACGGGACACCGCCAGGTCGTTGAGCATCGCGACCCTGCGCCAGGTGAACAGCACCCGCCACACGGTCAGCGGATAGCCGGTGACGTACCAGTGCCAGGCGGGACGATGCCGCCGCAGCAGGTCAGCGACGACGAACATCCAGGCGAGCGCTGCGAGCGTGAGGGCGAGCAGGATGGCACCCATCACGCACCACCGGCCTTGCCCTGAGCCGGGGCGCCCGGCACCGGGGTGACCGCATCGGCCCGAAAGCTGATGCCGTGCCGGTCACCCATCGACCAGGCGAACGCCACCAGGCCCGTCACCTTGATGATCTGGCCTTCCTCAATGCCCTTCGGCTCACCGGACACGGCGATCTCGATCACGGATATACGCCGCCGGTCCTGCCGCACCGTGACGGCCACCGTGTAGATCGTGTTGCCGTCGCGGTCCTTCTTCACCTCCTGCGTCTCGGAGTTGCTGATCTTCGCTTCGGGCGCGATGGCGCACCGCAGTACGCCCAGTCGCGCCGTGTCCACAGGAATGGACTGCATTGCTTTGGCCTCCTTGGCCAATCAGGACGACACTCTTAATGTGACGTCACTTGTTATGACGAGTGATAACTATGTGACTCTGTACGGCGAGGGGTCAACTGCTTATGCTGACGAGTGATGTCGCGCGTGCGACGTGCCTACGACCTCAACCCGAAGGTGCCGAGATGACGGAGATCCAGCGCCCCGGCGCGCTCTACCAGCAAGTTGCCGCCGCGATCCGGGAAGCGATCCTGTCGGGCGAGTTCGAGCCCGGCGCCCCACTCCCCTCCGAGGCCCAGCTCATCGAGCGCTACCAGGTCTCCCGCCCGACCGTCCGCAACGCCGTCGCCGCACTGCGAGCCGAAGGCTTGATCGAGGTCCACCACGGCAAGGGCAGCTTCGTACGATCCGATGGCCAGCCCGCCGTCACGATCGAGCGCCGCGTCAGCCACACCCGCGACGGGAAGTTCGTCATGCCCAGCGGGTCCGTCTGGAACGAGGTCGAAGAACCGACCCCGTATCGCTCCCGCACCACAAAGGGCACGGGGCAGCTGCTCAGTCTCGGAGAGGAAGAAGCCCTCTTCACGTGCGACCGGCTGCTCACTGACGCGGCCAGCGGCACGCGCGCCATGCACCGCACGCTGATCCCGTTCGAGGTCGCCCGGGGAACCACGCTGGCCGAGGCACCGAACACACCCCCGGCGTCCGCGTACGAGATCCTGACGCAAGCCGGACACAAGCTGTGGTGGTCCGAGACGGTCCGCGCCCGCATGCCGTTGCCGGACGAACGGGCCGCCCTCCAACTCCCCGACGCGACGCCGGTCCTCCACCTCTCCCGCGTGACGCACGGCACCGACGACCACCCGTTGATCCTCGAAGAGCTCCGCGTCGGCGCGGACCGTGCCGAACTCGCCTACCGGATCACCGCCGACAAGGAGCCCGCACGGCGCACCCGCGCCTGAGCGGCCGCGGGACCCATAGGGCATGCTCACGCCATGAGCGCGTTCAGTAGTGATCTGGAGCTGGATATCCAGGACGTTACGGGAAACGGCGTGGAAGTGGACGTAGCTACCAACACGCTGACCGGCACGGTCCGGTTGTCGGTGCTCTGGACCCAAGAGATCTTCCTGTCGGCTGACGATGCCGAGCAGGTCGCTCAATCGCTTCTGCGCGCCGCAGAACGCGTCCGCCGCCACGGGCCGCAACTGACCCGAGGACCGTATGTCGAGTCTCAGTTGATGGTTGACGGGTTGGCGTCGGGTGATGCTTGACGTCTTCCCTAGACGATCTTCCGGCGATTGTGTTCGCCGGACTTG